>NZ_SJPV01000003.1:154697-479643 GCF_007860135.1 Novipirellula artificiosorum | reverse complement strand
CTGGCGAACCTTCATCGACTGGCATATGCAATACGAAATCGATCAAGCTCACCCAAATCGAAACCTGATTCAGCACTACACTCCACCAAAGCTCGCATGTTGACCGGCGCAACGCCGGTTACACCCAATTTTGAAGGGATGCGTCTGATTAAGGACTGGTATGACGCCGGCCTGACTGGCGAGGTCAAAGAGGTCCATGCCTGGACATTCCGGTTTACACGATGGGTCTCGGTTATCCATCGGCGGTCTACATGCATGACTCCTTGGACTTTCGCAGCGAATTTGACGAGAAGAAGCCGAGTAGCGACGCCGCAATTTATATCTATGAATTTCCCGCCAGCGACAACAGACCTGCACTGAAGATCTATTGGTATGAAGGAGGCCGGATGCCAAAACTTCCCGAAGGTGTTCTTTCTGACTCTGCGGGAATGAAGTCGGAATTGGCCAAAGGCGGTTGCATGATGGTCGGAGACAAGAACACGATGGTTTCGCCAGGCATGAGACCCAATAACCCGAGGCTTGTTGACCATTGGGAGGAGATTAGCTGCAGTCCATTGGAACCAACGACGCCAAGGGCCGTTGGGAATCCTGTGCAGGAGATTATGGCTGCAATCCGTGGAGACATCCCGAAGTGTGGCTCCAATTTCGATTGCGCAGCACCTTTGACTGAGATGGTCTTGCTGGGAACGATTGCCATCCGCTCCGGAAAAAGGGTAATCTATGATCCTGCCTCGATGACTTTCTCGGTCAGTTCTCTTAACGCTTATGTCAAAGAGCCTGTTCGAAAAGGTTGGGAGTATGGCGAGGAGCTTGCCTAGAAATTCAAAGAAACTCCGAGAAGCACAATCAAAGCGGCAACGGTTACGTGCTTCCGCTGCCGTACTTGCCAAAAGTGTAATGCGCACCGCATGACCCGGAACTCCGAAAGGTCCCTCATGATATCCAGATCAATACTCTTTTCCGTTTACTGTTTTGCTTTCGCTTGCCCTGCCTTGATCAGCCAGGCGGTCGAACCTTCAAAATCCGCTCTTCCCGCGCCGTTTGAGCAGAACGACCTACTCTGGGAGTTAACGTTGGCATCCCGCCAGTACACTACCCCTGTCCTAGATAATGGCCAGCTCTTTCTCGGCATGAACGATTATTTCCTTGAGCACCCTGCACAAAAAACGACCGGCGGCGGTCTTTTGCAATGTCGGAATCCGGAAACAGGGGCTCTCGATTGGCAGATGGTGATTCCGCGGTTTGAAGAAGGTGATATTGCCCCGTCGCATTTCAATCGCTGGACTTGCGGCCTTTGTTCGCGTCCGGCACTCGACGAAAGCCGGCTCTACATTGTCAGCCCCCGCGGAGACATCTTATGCCTCGATCGCAAAGGACAGGCCGACGGAAACGACGGCCCGTTCAAAGAAGAAGCCGCCTACATGGAGCTTCCGGACGAAACAAAGATCCAAACCACCGACGGAGATATTATCTGGGCCCACAATATGCTCGAAGAGAACAAGGTCGTTCCGCACGATGTCTGCGGAAGCTCCCCGCTGCTCGTCGGCAACTACCTCTATGCCTGCACTTCCAACGGACAGGACAACAAGCACCAATTCATCGTGAATCCGAAAGCTCCGGCCCTGATCGTACTCAATAAAGATACCGGCCAGCTTGCTGCGGTTGAAAACGAGGGGATCAGCAGTCGAACGTTCCACTGCAATTGGTCTTCTCCGGTCGCAGCCGAAGTGAATGGAGAAACACTGGTGCTGTTCGGCGGCGGAGACGGGATCCTTTATGCCTTCGAACCGGTCACCGCAACAACGGGCCAGCCGCAGACCTTGAAAAAACGCTGGCAGTATGACTGCTGTCCCGAACGGTACCGCATCAAAGACGGCCAGTTGCAAACCTATTCCAATCACTCCAAACGCAGCCAGGAAGGGCCCAGCGAAATCATCGCCATTCCTACCGTCGTGGACGGACGCGTCTACGTTCCGATCGGGCAAAGTCCCAACCACGGCCCCGGACAGGGCATGCTATCCTGTGTTGATGTAGCCACCGGGAAAATGATCTGGGAATCCGATAAAGTTGCTCGCACCACGGCACAGCCCTGCGTGAAGGACGGGCTCGTCTATATCAGCGACTATTCCGGAAACCTCAGTTGCCTTGACGCCGACAGCGGTGAACTGTACTGGCAGCACGACATGGAATCCGGTGCCTGGTGCGCCTCCCCCGTCGTGATTGGGGAAAACGTCTACATCAGCACCGAAAAGCGAGTGATGTGGATTCTCAAGACGGGAACAAAGAAAGAAGTGCTGCATCGCGCACGCTTTCGATTATCCCCCATCACTCCAATGGCGCAGGATGGGACCATCTACATCCCCACGCAGAGACACCTGTTCGCACTGAAAGCCTCTTTTTGACCAGGAGTATTGTAATGCCCTTGATCAATCATAGGGTAAATCGGGAGGGTACTCCTCGATCTGGCAGGGCCGCTGCCAAACCCAAGCACTTATCGGGACGAATCGAATTTGAATGGCATCCCATCCTGCCATCGCCTTTAGGCGAGTGTTAGCCGTTGCGACTGCCTCGCTCGTTGCGTGGGCCACGGAATCGGATCACAATACAATTGCCGCTGACAGCCTCAATCATACGATTTAAGAGAAAACACAATGCAAAACCAAGCGAAAAGTCGACGTCATTTCCTGAAGACTTCACTTGCCGGGTCGGCCGCGGCTAGCGTTCCCTATTTCTTTTCGCGCACGCGGACGCTCGCCCAGGAAACGAAGTCGAAGAACGATCGCATGACCGTTGGCGTGATCGGTGCCGGTGGGATCGCTGGCTTGGCCCGGCACCCAAGGTGGACTATCGCTACATGAGCGGCGGCAAGAACGGAAAGTCGAACTGCCACTATGAATTCCGGTGGTGGTACGAGTACAGCGGCGGCAAACTGACCGACTGGGGGGCACACCATGTTGACATTTGCAACTGGGCATTAAAGCTAAACGGGCAAGCCGAAGGCCCCACGTCGATCGGTGGGTCCGCGAGCCATCCGGTCGAATTCAAAGGTGGTTTTCCAGTTCAAACCGATCGCTACAACACAGCGACTGAGTTTCAGTTCAAGGTCGAGTATCCGAGCGGTGCGGAGATGATCATAAGGAACGATACGGATAATGGCGTGCTGATCACCGGCGAAAAAGGACGCATCTTCGTGAATCGAAAGAAGGTCGTGGGCAAGCCGGTTGAGGATCTTCAGCATGATCCCTTGCCCGAGGACGCGATGGCCAAGGTCTACAAGGGACTTCCGTTGGAAACTGGCAGCAGTCGCACTGCCCACTGGGGCAACTTTCTTCATTGCGTTCGCGAACAAGAAACGCCGATTTCCGACGTCCACACTCACATGGAGATGTTGAACGTTTGCCACCTGGCCGGCATCTCGGCGCGATTGGGCCGTGACCTGAAATGGGACGATGTACAGCAACAAATCCTTGGGGATGACGAAGCCAACAGCTTCCTGAAGCGTTCGTACCGCAGCGGCTACGAGATTGAGATGTGAGCCTTGCTGGTCTGTCACACCTTGATGTGTGGCTTCGCGCGAATTTGTGGAGCGGACTTCCCGTCCGTTATTTGCTGACCGAAATGATGGACGGGAAGTCCGTCATACCCCGAGGCTGGACTGCAAAAAAAGGGCATTGCGTTTTGTGCAAGTGATGCGCTCAAGGCGTTCGATTCCAAGACTTAGGGTCGCTGCACCGCCTCGCGCCCCTTTTCTCGCGCTTCGCGATCGTTTTCAACCTTCCTTCGCGGTGTCGCAAATCAATAAGCCCATGTCGCATTTTGCCCTCGATTCGACGTCAAATACTGTTAGACTTCGAGGGGAAGTAGACGCAAATGCGTTGGTCTAAAGGATGCATCCCCGTGCCAGTCCATGACCTGGCCCACACCCAACGTTGAACTCAAACGACAATCCAATGAACCAAGACGAAACCCGCTCCGAACTGCTTTCCCTTTCCCATTTCCTTGGCGAAGAGCATCGGCATCTTGCCATTCTTGGGGAAGGCAACACGTCGGCGAAGATCGACGACAAGACGTTCCTGGTCAAAGCCAGCGGAAGTTGCCTTCAAACGCTCGGCGAAGACGATGTCGTCGCGTGCCGGTTCGACAAACTGCTTCCGATGCTCGACCAAGACGACCTCAGCGATCAAGACATCGAAGATCACCTACTCGGTTGCCGGGTTGATTCCGCTTCAAAGAAACCGTCGGTAGAAACTCTCTTCCACGCATATTTCTTGACGTTGCCGGAGATCAACTTCGTCGGTCACACGCACAGCATTCCCGTCAATCAAGTTTTGTGTTCACCGCTAGCCGAGAAGTTTGCGACCCAAAAACTCTTTCCGGATGAAATCGTATGCTGCGGTGCTGAGTCGGTGTTGGTTCCCTACACCGATCCTGGCCTGAAACTGTCGCAAACGATTCGTGACAAGACGAAAGCGTTCATCGAAAAGAGGGGCGCGCCGCCGCGAGTCATCTTGCTAGCCAATCACGGCATCATCACGCTGGGCAAGACGCCTGGTGCCGTCAAAGTCGCAATGCTGATGGCACACAAGTCGGCGGAAATTTTTGTCGGTGCCGCAGCCATGGGAGGTCCCGTCTTCATGTCAGCGGAAGATGTTGACCGCATTGCCAATCGTATCGACGAACACTATCGACAGCGCGCCTTGAAACTCTAAAGACTCATTACGACGTCGCTTGTCCTCACCATGGAAAATGCCACTCCGTTGACCAATTTGAACCGCGAGGAATCGTAGCCAGCGACTTGTCCCGGCGACTCCTCCGCGTGCCATGAGTGGTGCTAGCCTACGAAAAAACAAGGGACGCTACTTAAGGTAACACCATGAAACCGTTGTCGATTCTCTTCTACCTGTGTCTCGCGACGACTGCATTCGCGAGGGGCGCGGACCGCCCCAATATTCTGTTCATTATCGCGGACGATCAGTCGCCCTTCGATCTGAAGGTCTATGATCCGAAATCGGCCTTGGATACCCCGACCCTTGATCGACTGGCTGCCGCGGGGATGGTGTTCGATGGTGCCTATCAGATGGGGGCTTGGTGTGGCGGTGTCTGCACTCCATCTCGTCACATGATTATGTCGGGACGCACGCTCTGGCACATTCCAGACAAAACGAAACCCGGACGAAATCCGTTGTCGGCGGATCCAAAGTTCGTCCCGACAGAGCTAGCCAGCCATACGATGGCCGCAGTCTTCAACGAAGCGGGCTACGACACGATGCGAACTTGCAAGCGTGGCAACAGCTACGCGGCAGCAAACCGTCAATTTACGACCGTGCGTGACGCGACCAAACGCGGTGAAACCGACGAAACCGGTAGTGCCTGGCACGCTGCACAAGTCCTCGAGTATTTGCAGCAACGCGAGGCGTCCGATGACCGTGATCCGTTCTTGATCTACTTCGGATTCTCGCACCCGCACGACACCCGGATGGGAAAACCGGAACTGTTGGCCAAGTACGGTGCAGTCAACCACGGAGACAAGAACCGGCTGCCGCCTGCGAACGCAAAGCAGCCGCCTTTGCCAGTCAATTACTTACCCGCTCACCCGTTCGACAATACAGACATGAACGTCCGAGACGAGGTGAACGTCAGCGGGGTCTGGAAGAACCGGGATGAGCGCACGATCCGCAACGAATTGGGACGTGAGTACGCATGTAGCGAGAACATCGACATCCAAATCAGCAAGGTGTTAGAAAAACTCGAAGCGATGGGTGAGTTGGACAACACCTACATTATCTACACCGCCGATCACGGCATGGCGATTGGTCGTCACGGTCTGCAGGGAAAACAGAATCTCTACCAGCATACGTGGCGAGTTCCGTTCATAGCCAAAGGCCCTGGCATCAAGCCCGGGTCGCGAGTTGACGGTAATATCTATCTGCTGGATGTGTTGGCCACACTCTGCGCTCTCGCGGGAGTCGAACGACCGGAAACGTGCGAAGGCAACAGCTTCAAGCCTGTCCTGATGGGAGAGAAGAACGTTGTCCGCAATGTCCTTTATGGCGGCTACTGCGGTGGAAAAAAGCCAGGGATGCGATGTGTGAAGCAAGGCGACTGGAAGCTGATTCGATACGAATCGGCTGACGAAGGAGTGAGTCAGACGCAGCTGTTTAACCTTGCCGAAAACCCGAACGAGTTATTGATCCAGCATCACGACCCAAAGGTCACCGCGATGACGGGAACGAACCCCGGTCCGCACCAAGTTAACTTGGCCGACGATCCGAAACACGCTCGTAAGCTCGAAGAGATGGAGCAGCAACTGCTGACTCAGATGCGACTCCATGACGATCCTTATCGGTTCACTGGCCAACCCATGGACGCTCCCGAGCCAGAGGAGTGACGATCTGCATCGTGGTGCCAAAATCGATTCAGACGAAGTGGCCTGACAGGGCGAAAATCGATTTCCTAAGCATCGTGCGAGAGAAAACGGTTGGATGTCCAAGGGTGAGCGGCAAGGCGTTAGCCGCCGGTGTGGCGATAGAAAAGAAGAAGCGGATCCAGGAACTTGAATCTTCGTGACCCGATCTTGTTCCGTCACTCCGCCTTTGGAAACACGCGGCCGAAAACGAAACAACACACCGATTCCCTATGATCAAACCCTTTGCGACGGATACTCTATGAGCAAAATACCTCTCGTGATTTTCATCGCGACAATCGTTTCGTCAACTTCAATCATCGTCACCTGTTCGGCAGATGATCGTCCTCGCAAGCCCAACATCGTGCTGCTATTGACGGATGACCTTGGTTGGCAGGATGTGAAGTGCTACGACATCGACGAACCGTCGCCGATGGAAACACCGAACATCGACGCCCTAGCGAAGAAGGGTGTCATGTTTTGGCAAGGCTATTCGCCGACGCCAGTTTGTGCCTCATCGCGGTGTGCCATCATGAGTGGCATCCACGCGGCGCGGGCTCAAAAAACAAGTGTCCGTGGCGGTACACCACCGGTTCCGCTGAATCAGGCGTCCCGGGTGATTGCTCCCTGGCAGCGTTTTGGTCTTCCACCCGATGAACTGACGCTGCCGAAACTGCTGCAGCAGAATGGTTATGTGACCGGTCACTCGGGTAAATGGCATATGTCCAAAGGAGGCGAACGAGCAGATGCCAACCGCGTGCCCTTTGGCTTTGACTACACCCGATGTGACCGGGGATCGCGTCATGCGATGTCCGACCGCTTGAGCGGATTTGCGACGGATGCTGCTGACGATCCCTACCGACTCGACGCCAAGGGGTATCCTTATCACCAGACCAACGAAGACGCGCTGACGTTTTTGAAGCAGAACAAAGACAAACCTTTCTTCCTCTACTATGCTACCTGGTTGGTGCATGCGCCAATCCATACACGATCCGAAGCACACCTGCAGAAGTACGTGAACTTGCTGGGAACCGATCCGACCAACACACCCAAAAAGGAAACACCGGGTCAGCTGAATCCCTTCTATGCCGCAATGGTCCAGGAATTGGATTACTACGTCGGTCAAGTATTCGATTACCTGGATCAAACCGAAGACCCACGCTGGCCAGGGCACAATCTGAGCGAAAACACCTACCTGATTTTCTCATCCGATAACGGTGGGATGGAAGGATCACCGGCTGAACGTTTCACCGACAATCGGCCACTGCTTCGTGGCAAGATTTCGGCGATGGAAGGAGGCACGCGAGTGCCGCTCATTATCACTGGCCCCGGTATTCCTGCGGGTGTCCAGACCGATGTGATGGCAAACGGCCTCGATTTCTATCCCACCATTTTGTCCATGGTAGGCGTCGAAAAGCCAAGCCACAAACGTTTTGACGGCTGCGATCTGACTCCCCTGTTGCTGAGCGACCCAACCGATCCTTCACGGGTGACCGAGGCAGACGGCTCGGTACGCGACACCATGGTCTGGCACTTCCCCGTTGGCGTAGCCCTCGAGAGCACGATCCGCAGCGGCGACTACAAGCTGGTCCGCAACTACGACCATGTCAACAATCCGGAGACCCCTGAACTCGAACTGTATCGCCTTTACGAGACGGTCGACGGGGTTTCGAAGCGGGCCGATATCGAAGAGTCCAAGAACCTCGCGGAATCGATGCCGGAAAAAACGCAGCAGTTGGCTCAGAAGTTGACTGATATTCTCGATGGGATGAACACGACCTACCCCTACTACAATCCGGATTGTTCCGGACCGTTGCCTCACCAGCAAAACGTCCCGACCGTGCTGTCACTGACCCGCAGCGGCAAGACAGCGGAGTTGACCTACAAAGAGAATGGGGCGAAGGTTGTCCGCGCCGACCTGATCTATACGACCCATGGCGGCGACCGCGACGAAGAGTGGCTTCGCACTTTGGCGAGTGTGAGTTCGCAGGGCACCGTCACCGCGACATTGCCGGAAGGGACGACTCATTACTTCATCAATCTGATCGATGAAAACAACTTTCTGGTCAGCTATCCGAAAGTAGCTGGCGACAAACCATCCTACGCAGCCGATGCGATGGAGTCGGGGGCGATAGGCACAAGTGTGCAGTCGACGGAAACAAACGAACCACGCTCGGCCGCGGAATCCGAAAAGTTCAGTCAGGTCGACACCAACGCCGATGGAAAAATCAGTATCGAGGAGTACCTGGCACCCTTCTACACGGGGTTTGAACGTAAGGACAGAAACAGCGACGGCGTGCTAACGCCCGATGAGCATGCGCACGCCTCATTCGAAGGGGCTGACAAAGACAAGAATGGGCATCTCACCCGCGAGGAGTACCTGGCGATCCATCGTCGGCACTTCGCAAACTTCGATAAAAACGGAGATGGCTACATCACGCCAGACGAAAGGGTGTCGGCAAAAAGACGCTAGTGGACCGTCAGCATTAAATGAGGCTCTTCCACGGAATTGGTGGGTGATCCTATCCAGGCTGGCGGTTTTCTTAGGCATGGCATGGCAGGGCAGAAAGAATGTCCAGCGAGGATGATACACATTGGATGTCTCTCCTCCGATAGAATCGGCATGAAGATGGCAGACCGCTACCCACCAATTCCGTGGGGGAGGCAACAAAGGGGGACTCGTACTAGGATGGGAAACTCGACGATCGAGCACGAGCACGAGCACGAACGACAAGGCCGCGACTTGCGATCGGTGAAAGTCATCGTGGCGGCGTTCCGTTAGGTCCGAACCGTTCTGCAATGAAACCGCATCAAACCTGCATGACGAACAAATGAAATGATCACTCTAAAAGTCACTGTGCAATTTATGACCTACGGATTTGTCCTGCTGGCCTTCGCTGGTTCCGTGTCTGCGGAATCACTTAGCGGTTCACGCCCGAATGTTATCCTCGTGATGACGGACGATCAGGGGTACGGCGATCTGGGCTGTCATGGAAATCCGATACTGAAGACGCCCAATCTTGATCAGCTCAGTCGAGAAGCGATCCGCTTCACCGATTTCCATGTCAGCCCGTTCTGCACGCCGACGCGTGCGGCACTCATGACCGGCAACCACCCGGGATACTCGGGCGCCTACCGCACCAGTTCGGGACGCACGATGCTGCACCGGGACGAAAAGACCCTTGCAAATCTTTTCGGCGACAACGGATACGCCACCGGCATGGTTGGTAAGTGGCACCTCGGTGACAACGCCCCGCACCGACCCCAGGACCGAGGTTTTCAGGATGTCGTTTGGCATCGTTGCGGTGGAATTGGTCAAGCTTCTGACCACTGGGGGAACGACTACTTCGATGACACTTACGAACGGAATGGAAAGTTTGAGAAGTTCGAGGGCTATTGCACGGATGTCTGGTTTCGGGAGGGGATCCGTTTTGTGGAACAGAACCAAGACAAGCCGTTCTTTCTCTACCTGGCGCTCAACGCGCCGCATGGCCCGTACCGTGTGCCGGAACAATGGGCAAAGCCCTATCTGGGAAACAAAGCGGTAGCGAACCCAAACTTCTACGGCATGATCGCGAACATCGATCACAACTTGGGGATTTTGCGACGACGAATCAGCGAACTTGGGCTGGCCGAGAATACGATCCTGATTTTCATGACGGACAATGGGACGGCCGCAGGCGGGAAATTCCAGGGCTTGGATTCGAAACCACTCGTCGGCTTTAACGCCGGCATGCGAGGCAAGAAGTCGTCGGTCTTTGATGGCGGCCATCGCGTGCCGTTCTTCATGTATTGGCCGCAGGGTGGCTTAAGGGGTGGCAAAGAGATCGAGACACTCGCAGCCCACATCGACGTGCTGCCAACCCTGGCGGATCTCTGCGATATTCCGGTCCCAGAAGCTTACCAACCGGACGGCGTCTCTTTGAAACCGCTGCTGCAACCCTCGGGCCAGCCGTGGATGCGGGATCATCACGTGTTGCAGTTTCATGGCGGTGCGGGGGCCAAAACGCTGCCTTCCAAACCGTTCGCGTATTCGGTCGTCATGACGCAGCGCTGGCGACTGGTGAATTCCGATGGGGAAGGGTTGTATGATATCCAGGCTGATCCCGCCCAAAGCAACGACGTCGCGAAAGAGCATCCTGAGGTCATGACCAAGTTGCGTGCTCATTATGCCCCGTTTTGGGAAAAGGTATCGCCTCGGTTGACTGCGGTTCGGATCGATGTTGGAAGTCCCGCAGAGAATCCGACCGTCCTCTGTTCGCAGGATTGGTACCTGCCCAGCGGAAACCCTCCGTGGAATTTCCAGGCGATCAGCAAGCTGCCGCGAGTCACAGGCCCGTGGATGCTCGAAGTCAAACAGGCGGGCCGTTACCGGCTCACGCTTCGACAATATCCCAAACAAGCCAACCAACCTGTGATCGCCGTCAATGCGAAAATCGAAGTCGCCGGACAGACGCAAACGTTGCCGGTGGAACCTAACAGCAAAGGCGTCGTTTTTGAAGTCGATCTTCCCGCCGGTCCTACGGAATTGGTGACCTGGCTCTATGACAAGCATGGAAAAGCGGGTGGAGCCTATTTCACGGAAGTCGAGGCGATTCATTGATGCGAAGGGGTGCTGCGGATCGACCAGCTCGTCAACTTTCATGAAGTCAACATCGTGGACGGCATTCATCGCATCATGAATGGCTAACCCGGGTTATTCATCAGTCCAAACATATTCCCCGTAACCCTTTGTATACAATCAGCTTACATCGATTGAGTAAAAAACAGACTGCGCATGTTGGAGTCGTAGGCTTTAGCCGATTGCGCAAGGATCCTCGGGGATGATGGAGTGGAGTGTGGGAAGAACTTCCAGGCCAGAGATTCCAGGCAGATTCAGGTCGAGCAGAATCAAATCGGGCATGTCGCTCTGCTTACTTTGCCGCAGGACGGCCAGTGCGCGCTCCGAGGAACCAACCTGGGCGATCAGTTCAAGATCACGTTCATCCTCGAGGGCGAGCTGGATGACTTCGCGGTATTCAGGGTGGTCTTCCACCAGCATCACTTGGATGGTTGCTTGCATGGATTTGCCTATTTTTGACGCCACGCTTTTCGTATTCGCAATTGGAGCTTGACACAGGCCCCACCCCGTTCGGGATGCGTAACGGTGACCTGGGCTCCGATCAATCTCGCCCGACGCATCAGTGACGGAGGAACACCGTCGCCGGGTGAATCGACTAAGCCGTGCCCGTTATCGCAGACGATCAGAGTGAGATCATTTGGTTTGGCTTCCAGGTGTGCGGAGAACTGTGTCGCCTCGCTGTGGCGGCTAATGTTGACCAAGCATTCCTTATAGAACAGGAACAGGTCGGCCCGCGTTCGAGGTTTCAGCCGTCGCAACGATTCTTCGTTTCCTCGAAAACGCAACTCGCCTTCCTGGTCGGCCATGATTCGCTGAGTGGTTCGTTGCATGTCCGCCAGCAACTCCGTGTAGAGCCCCTTGGCATCCAGCGTGTTGGTGCAGAACTGGACCGCAGTGCCGGATCGCTCCGTCATCACGCGGATCCTCTGAAGCAGCCGTTTGAGCTTTTCTGGGGAATCCACGGCGTCTTGCGCGAGATCCCCCAGCAGACCAATCACATGCAAGTTCGCTCCCAGTTCATCGTGAAGGTCCGCGGCAAAACGTTCCTTTATTTTCGCCAACTGACGGCTGCGGATGATGAAGTCGATAAAAATCGTCAGGCCGATCCCGACGATGGCCAACGCGGCCAACCAGGTCATGCGCGTTAGGTGCGACGCTTGGCGCGAATAGTGACGATTCAATTCCGCAATGACGAGGGGGCGATCGGTCTCCAACTTATGACGCGCTGCCAAGTCATTGATCCAATCGCGCGTTGGCAAAATCGCACCATGGAAATTTCGACCATCGGTGATTGCCGATAACGGTCGATTGGGATTGTCATCCATCTCGCCTTGCTTTCGAAATGCGATGCTCTTTTCCCCTTCTTTGGCGTCCATCAGATAGGGAACGAATCCATCGACAAGAAATCTTTTGTGCCGCGTTTCACCTTCGAAACGCATGCCGGATGAAGCGACGACGTTCTGATTCAGCGCAACATTCTCCTGACCGCTGAAAACCAGCACCTCCGACAATTGAAGCACATACTGATCATCCCAAAGGCGTGGTGACAATCGAAGGGCTTCAACCCGCACCCAGGAAGCAACGATGGATGGGCAAGGCACGACAAGCGGTGCGATACGCGGCAGCAAACCATCCTTCTCGGTGTAACGGGCAACGACCGTTCCGGTGGAATCTCCTTTGCTGCCAACAACGATTCGGAACTCCAAGGGAAAGCCATCGGCTCGGAGTCCGGCTCTCGTATCACGCCAAATCGTTGGCACCAGTACGATCTGGTCGATTGGAGACGCACCGTCCAGCTCGATCTGAAACCACTCGGACCTCCACGCCTCGGGACCGACTGCGGTTCGACTGCCGACCGCGCCAACCCCACTGCGCAAACTGATCGGGCACAAACGCTGAAGCTGCTCGTCAATCTCTGCCAGGCGATACTCCAATTGCGACCGGGTCAGTCCGCCGAGACGCGATATCCCTTCGTCCAACTGTATCGACTTGGTTTGAATCGGCCCTGTCGCAATCGGACCTGTCTGGTCCACTTCCGCCTGTGCATTGAGCCCACCTGGGTAACAGGGAATCACAAACAAGAAGAGACACATTCGTCGCATGCAGGATCGGACCATCACGCGATTGTACCCGTAAAGAATCCAGCCGTGTCATCTAAACGGAGGACAGACTGCGCATGGAGCAGGTATTAGACTCACCTTCCAAGCTTCTAAGGTGCCGCATCCTTGCGTTCCGGTTCTTCACCACGTCTCAGAGGGGACGGGACCAAGCACGGAGGGGACGGGCGGTCGTCCAGCAGGTGGAAAAAACGGATCGACAACAAACGAAAGACAGCGACAGAGTTTTGGCGATTTCCTTGTATGTCGCAAATCGTTAGCCTCATGTCGCATTTCATCCTCGACAAGCCAGGATGGACAGCCAAAGCTTAGAGATGACTTTTTCATCGTTCGGGTCCCCACGCTCTCCGATGAGTCCGGTGGTTGCCCGGCATGGCGGAAGACACGGCAAGACGAAAACGTAATACAGCGGTTGACCACCCACGTATTCGGTTCGTTAATTAACTTTTTACTTCTTTCTTTTCTCTTCTCGGAGGCATTTTTATGAGCCACCCAAAGCTTCGTCGCGGGTTCACCTTGGTTGAACTTCTCGTCGTGATCGCAATCATCGGGGTCCTGGTCGGTCTCTTGCTACCAGCAGTCCAAGCCGCCCGCGAAGCGGCTCGGCGAATGAGTTGTAGCAACAATGTCAAGCAGCTCGGGCTTGCGATTCACAACTACCACTCGGCCTTCTCGCAGGTGCCGACTCATGGGACCGGAACTCAGCCAGGAACTCCCGACCAGTATTACCGTCCATCGGCACTGGGAAATCGTTATCGCTTGAGCACGCTCGTGCCAATTATGCCTTTTATCGAGCAGCAAGCACTTTGGGAGACGATTTCCAACCCAAATACGCAGCGAACCGATGGCGCCCTGCAGGATCCCCCGTGGCCATCGATGGGCCCAACCCCGGATGACATTCAATACATCCCATGGACGACCGAGGTCGCTGCCCTTCGCTGCCCAAGTGATCCCGGGTTTGGGCTTCCTGCACTGGGCCGAACCAACTACGCGGCTTGCGTCGGAGATTCCTCATGGCGAGTCTATCTTGGGCCCTGGAATAACCAGCGAACCGCGAAGACAACTGCCGCCGCAAATCACGCAAATGCAGCGCACCGTGGCTTCTACAAACCGATTGATATGACACGATTCCGCGATTGCGTCGACGGATTGTCCAACACGATTGCGATGGGCGAAATCGCAACCGATCTTGGAGATAACGACAATCGAACCATCACCACGGAATCGGCCGTCAACCAAAGTGCTCCCGGCGCCGGGCTGACGGGTATTCGCAACAACCCATCCGCCTGCAAACCCTTGATTGATTCCGAGAGACCACGGTATTGGGATCCTCAATACTTTATGGTCTCGCGCAAACTCTTCGGTCGTGGTTATCGCTGGGCGGACCATGGACCTTTATTCTCGGGTTGCATGACGATCTTAGCTCCGAACAGTGAGGTTTGCGGACCCTACAACACCCTTGGCACCACGCTGATTGCGACCATGTCCAGTCGCCATCAAGGCGGATGCCATGTTTTGATGGGGGATGGAGCTGTCAAGTTCATCACCGATTCCATCGAGGCGGGGAATTCGACGGCGGCCTCGATATGGCTAAACAACGTCCCTGGGTCGGAGAGCCCTTACGGGCTTTGGGGAGCGTTGGGTACACGAGCCAGCAAGGAAACGCTGGAAGGCGACTTCTAATCAATTCGATTGACCGATTGATCCCCACCAAGCGGATGGGCTGTACCCAGACGCGCTCGTTTTTCGATCACTCTTTTGACAAAACCTCTACGAATCGAGACACCCCGATGAAAGTAATGACCTTCTTGTCGTTTGTTTTTTTAGTCGCACTTGTTGCCGGTTGTGGCAGCGAGGCAAATCGAACCGTGACCGACGGAGTGGATCAGCAAGCGATTGCGGATTACGAGGCCGAGCTTGCCAAAGTGACCTCCCAGGAGATTGTCGAGGAATAGTCGAGTCTTGAATCCGACTCTGGCCAAAAGAAGCGACCCAAACTCGCGACAGCGTTGTCTACGTTGTTCGCGAGTTTGTTCGTGCAGCTCGTGATCTGTAAACTACGACAAATCGCCCACACAGTGCGTTGTCCAGCTAATCTCTTCGTGCGGGCGGGTGATGCGAAAAGAGCAACTTCAAAACTCCGCTTCGGGTTCGCCAACTTCATCTCTTTTTTGGCTGGACGTACTCGTCGAGATCGTGTCATCGTGAAGACCTGCGAAGGAGTGTAGAATGACTCCGTCAACGGCAAGCCCCAGATGATGCGGCGACAATGCCGTTGGAGCACATTTTGTCAAAGCAAAGGAAACCACGATGAACTGCGACGAGAAGCTTCTCCTTGGCATCGCCCTACTCTCCGTCTGCCTTAGCGTTCCAGAGCTTAAGGCTGCTGATAGGCCAAATATCGTGGTTGTCTTGTGTGATGACCTGGGGTACGGGGATCTTGAATGCTATGGCCATCCTCAGATCAAGACGCCGCACCTCAACCAGTTGGCGAAGGAAGGCATACGCTTCACCAACTTCTACTCTGCTGCACCGGTTTGTTCCCCCTCACGCGTCGGATTGTTGACGGGACGTAGTCCTAATCGGGCCGGTGTCTATGACTTCATTCCCGGAGGGCGCAACATTTACATGCGATCCTCGGAGGTCACCCTCCCTCAGCTGTTGAAGCAGGCGGGGTATGCAACCTGTATGTCGGGTAAATGGCACTGCAACGGAAAGTTCAATTCATCTGAACAACCTCAGCCGGACAGCGCAGGTTTCGATCATTGGTTTGGTACCCAGAATAATGCCAGTCCCTCTCACGAGAATCCAAACAACTTTGCCCGCAACGGAGAGGCTGTCGGCCCGCTCACGGGATTCAGCTGTCAGTTGGTCGTGGATGAGGCTGTCAATTGGCTCAAGGGTCAGCAGGAGAAGGCCCCCCAGCAACCGTTTTTTATGTATGTGGCCTTTCATGAACCTCACGAACCCGTTGCCTCGCCGAACGATCTGGTGGAGCACTACAGCCCAATGGCCAAGAATGAGGATGAGGCCCAGTACTTTGCGAACGTTGCCAATGTCGATGTGGCTGTCGGCCGGTTAATGGCTGCATTGCAGGACTTGAATGTCGACTCGAATACCTTCGTTGTCTTTACCGCCGACAACGGTCCCGAGACACTGAAGCGATACTCCCGAGCACGGCGTTCCTTCGGTAGAGCGACGCCCTTGCGTGGCATGAAGCTGTGGACCACGGATGCAGGTTTTCGGGTGGCTGGTATCATGCGTTGGCCAGAGCGGATCGAGGCCGATCAGGTTGTGAACCATCCGGTTTCTTCGCTGGACTTTTTGCCCACTTTTTGCCAGCTAGCCGGGGCCACGCCACCGGCCGATTTGGTGTTGGACGGAACCAGTTTTCTGCCGGCACTCGAAAACAATGCCCCGTTGCGTCCGAAGCCGTTGCTTTGGATCTATTACAATGCCCTCAACGAGCGCCGGGTGGCGATGCGAGATGGTGATTGGAAAGTTTTGGCCAAGCTCAACATCGGTAAGTTCGTCAATGTGTCTACCGACAACGAAGCGGAGGTCAAGGCGGCGGAGTTGTCTGATTTTCAAATCTTCAGGATCACGGACGATATTGGTGAGAGCAAGGATTTATCCTCATCGATGCCGGAGAAGCTGGCGGAACTCACGCAACGGATGAAGGTGCATTACCGAGAGTTGCTTAGCGGTTCGCATATCTGGGATGGAGATTAGCGGGATGGAAATTGGCCCCAGCTGTCGCATCCCATCGGATCCAGATGGCGAGTTTGACGGGAGCGAGTGAGATTCTCGCATGACCAAGGGTTTGGAGCTCGACGAGCGATGAAAACCACTAACACCATGAAAGCGGAAGTGAAACCATGCAAACGAATCGCATCATGATTGCGATGCTATCTGCAATCGCCTTGTTTAGCTCCAAGCAGGGGAAGACGCAGGAACCGATTCGCATCGAATCACTTCTGCACGAAATGGTCGATCGCGATTCGGTGGCGAGGTATCCGACCTCCGATTTTCGCCTCAAGCAGGACAGCAGCTACAACCGTGAATCGAAAATTCCAGAACCGGCAAGTGCGAATCCCCAAGGCTGGTTCGCCAATGGGGACTTCAACACGGAAAAGCGACAGAGCAACCTGATTCGGATCGAGGACAACGATGGCCGCAAAGAGTGGGTCTTGATGGAGGATACGGGGCCAGGAACGATTGTGCGGTCGTGGATGCCGTGGCGAGGTCAGGCGAACCCCAAAACAACGACGATCATTCGGTTCTACTTGGACGGAGCCAGCGAACCGGTCATCGAAGGGAACCAGTTTGATCTGTTTCAGGGCAAGGGCATGATTCCCTTTCCGCTGGCTCACCCTTCGTTGCGTTCCGCTGTTTCGTTCTTCCCGATCCCGTATGCAAAGAGCTGCAAAGTCACGGTCTCCGAAGCCCCATTCTTCTTCCAATTCACCTATCGCAAGTATCCTCAGGGGACTCCCGTCGAGACCTTTACGATGCAGGCATTCGAGGCGGCCGCGCCGTTGATCAAGGCGACCTGCCAGGAGCTGTTGCATCCGAAAACGGATGAATCAGGCCAATCCGTTTCGTTCAACGGAACGCTCGCACCGGGTGCGGAACGAACCCTTTCTCTGCCCGAGGGAGCTGCGGCCGTTCGCGCATTGTCAGTCAAGCTTGGCAGCTATGAAGTTCCTGCGACAACTCGCTCGGTTGTGTTGAAGATGAACTTTGATGGGAAGGATACCGTTTGGTGTCCTGTGGGCGATTTCTTCGGATGTGGTATCGGATTGCATCCCTTTGAAGGATGGTATCGTCGCGTCGCGGAGGACGGAACGATGTCATCCCGCTGGACCATGCCGTACCAGCGGTCGGGTCGCATTTCGATCGTCAACCTGGGTGATCAACCGGTGGAGGTGCAGCTCCACGCCAACGTCGGCAATTGGAACTGGGACAAGTCGTCCATGTATTTTCATGCCGGGTGGCGCGGCCAATATCCCGTTCCAACGCGTCCATTTTCCGATTGGAACTACATCACGACCCAAGGAAAAGGCGTTTACGTTGGCGACACGCTAACCGTTATGAATCCCGTCGAATTATGGTGGGGCGAAGGTGACGAGAAGATCTTTGTCGACGGTGAGAAGTTCCCATCGATTTTTGGAACCGGCACCGAAGACTATTACGCCTATTCATGGGGTGGACGGAGTACCGACTTCTACGAGCACCCCTTCCATAGCCAGGTGCGATCGCATCGCTACAACAAACTGAATCGCAATCAATCTGACGAACGCAACACGCAGGGCTACAGCACGGAGGGGCGTACCCGAGCGCTCGACACCATGCCTTTCGGCCGTTCCTTGCAATTGGATATGGAAGTCTGGTCCGTCACCGATTGCGACATGGGCTACGGCGTGGGTGTCTATTGGTATGGCTTCGAGGAGACCACATCGAACCGAAAGCCCGACGCCACCGAGGCGCTCAACGTGCCCCCGCTGCCAGAGATGTCAAAAAACACGGTGCCGGCAGCTACGAAAAAGCTTGGCTCTCTGACGCCGACCAAAACGGGTAACCAGCTCTTCCCGAACGCAACCGAGGTGGAGCAATCGGAGATCGCCGCCAAGTCAGAAGGGTTGGCCGCTGCAGCCCAGGATCTGACCAAAATCAAGGGGACTTGGAGCAATTCCAGTCAGTTGTTAGTGCGGGGCCGACAGGCCGGAGACTTTGTCGAACTGCGAATTCCAGCTCAAGGGACGGTTGCCCAGAAGTTGATCCTTCACGCCACGAGGAGTCATGACTTTGGAATCGTTCGTTTCACGGTCAATGAACAGCCGGCGGGCGAGGAGGTGGATTTGTACGCGGCGAAACCCATCCCATCGGGGCCGATCAAGCTGGGCGAGTTCGCCCCGGTCGACAATGCCTATCTGCTCCGTGCGGAAGTCGTTGGTAGGAATCCGAAAAGCAAAGGTTCCTTTTTCGGTCTCGATTGCGTCGTTCTCTTCTTCGCCGTCGGCTCAACACAAATCATCATGATGGAAAACCAATGAACCATGTCATGCGATTCCTGATCATCCTCTTCTGCTCGCAAGGGGTCCAGGCGGCCGAAACGAACAAGCAACCGGCTAGAAAAGCCGCGCCGAACACGAGCTTTGAATACCGCTTTTCCGATGACCTGAAACAGACCGCCGATTCGGAAGCGAGACTGGAAAAATGGTTCTACGATGCCAAGTTCGGCGCGTTCATTCACTTCGGCGTCTACTCGACGTTGGAAGGCGAATACCAGGGTCGCGGGACGGAACACCGCTATTCCGAATGGATTCAGATTTCCGGACAGATTCCGGCCGAGGAATACCATCAGGTGGCCGCAAAGTTTAATCCATCGGAGTTCGACGCGGATCAGTGGGCAAAGGTCTTCAAGGATTCTGGCATCCGCTATGTCGTCATCACGTCGAAGCATCACGTCGAAGCATCACGACGGCTTCGCGTTGTTTGATTCCATGGTCAGCGACTACAACATCGTCGACTACACCCCGTTCAAACGGGACATCATCAAGGAGTTGAGCGAAGCGTGCCACCGACAGGGTTTGAGGTTCGGCGTCTACTACTCGCAGGCACAGGACTGGGACGAACCGGATGCGCCCCTGATTGTTCCAAGCAAGGAAAAGTTTCGATGGGATGTTCATCTTCCTGTGTGTCGCGTGCATGTGTGTACGCGGATGATCTCGGGGCGCAGTATCGTTTATAAAAGTGGCTCTCCCACGGAATTTGGTGGGTAGCTGTTTCCATCTTCATGCCGATCCCCGGGTTTTTTAAGGCATTTCAGGGCAGACAGAGTATGTTCCGCGTCATTCTATCTCGATGTTCAAATAGAAACCCCGGAAAAACACGCCCGTTCGACCCTTTCCCAGCGAGAAACTCTTCCCGCCCTGCCCCAGTTATCCCTCGGCAGGTTGCTCCGCAGCAGAGCCTGCCTCGATTCGGCCGGTAGGAACCGGCCCTACATCCTACATCCCATGTCAATTTTTGAAATGCTCTAAAAAGTGGAGTCCATTCATTGAAACACTCGGCCCATCCTCAAATCAAAGAAACCTTCATGCTTGCCATAAAGCGAACCGTGGTTGCTCTGTTGCTTGCGATCCTCTCTCCGCTTTGCGTCGGGGCTGCGGACAGGCCGAACATCATCTTTATCTTTGCGGATGACTGGGGATATGGAGATCTGAGTAGCCATGGCAGCACGTTTTGCCAAACCCCACATCTAGACCAGATGGCAAAAGAGGGAATCGACTTTGCGAACTTCACAGTCAACAGTCCGGTTTGTTCCCCGAGTCGGGTTGCCGTGATGACAGGACAATTTCCAGCACGGCAAAGCATCCACCAACACTTCGCTGGGGTGACCTCGAATCGGAAACGCGGCATGCCCGATTGGCTTGATCCGCTGGGACCGTCGCTTCCGCGGATGATGCAAGATGCAGGTTACAAAACGGGACACTTTGGAAAGTGGCATCTGGGCGGCGGAGCGGGTATGCCGACGGAAGATCAATACGGCTACGATGCTTACGCTACGTTCAATGGCTCCAAGACCAACGATATCAAGAAAGATGGTTTAGCTTCGGTCGATCATGCAGTCGCTTTCATCAAGCAGAACAAGGACCAGCCCTTCTTTGTCAATTTGTGGCTCCATGAGGTGCATCTCGCGCACTACCCTTTGGAAAAATACCTGAAGCAGTTCCATGACCTCGATGAACAACAAAGGGTCTATGCATCCGTGATCGCGGAAGGCGATGAAGGGGTCGGCCGCGTGTTGGCGCTGTTGAAGGAATTGGCCATCGATGAAAAGACGCTCGTTGTTTTCTCCACGGACAACGGTCCGGAAGTCACTCGCGGTGAAGAGGCAAAAATACACCACAAGGGCGACCCCGGCTTGGGCGGCTACTATTCGGTGGGAGAGACGGGTGGATTGAAGGGACGAAAACGCTCTCTCTTTGCGGGCGGGATCCGAGTGCCATTGATCGTACGTTGGCCGGGAGTCGTGCCAGCTGGTCAAACGGACAAGACATCCGTGCTGACTGCGGTGGATCTGCTTCCCACCTTCCTGGAAATCGCGGATGGAGAGCTGCCCGATGGGTTTGTTCCCGATGGAGAAAACGTGTTCTCCGCTTTCCAAGGCGAACCGCTGCAACGCAGCAAGCCAATCTTTTGGGAATGGAAGGGCGGTGCAACGCAGGATGAAAACTGGCCGTCCCTGGGTGTCCGCGATGGCCGCTGGAAACTGATCCTGAACAAGGAGCTTGGCAAGAGGGAGTTGTACGATATGGAAAAGGATTGGGCCGAAAAGGTGGATGTCTCCCAACAGAATCCCGAGATCGTCCAAAAATTGGTCCAGCAGCTCGACGTCTGGAAGAAGTCGCTCCCTCAGGCACCTGACCCACGTTGTTGCGTGAATCCGAAACAGACAGATCTCAAGAAATTCAAAAAGTAGTAAAACAGATGCGTGACAGGAAAAATTGTTTGACCATTGCGTTGGTACTAAGTCTCGGCAGCCTAACTGCACAGCGCAATTTAATGAGCGGCAAGGCGCTAGCCGCCGGTAATGACCAGGAAATAACGGCAGCTAGCGTCTTGCCGTTCAGTCCGAGATTGATTCGGCAAATGACGGCAAATCGCCCACAAAGTGGCGCTGTCCAGCTATGCAGCGTCTTTGCAGAGCCGGCACGTCCGGCGGCCGACTTCTATGTATCGCCCGATGGCTCCGACAATTGGTCGGGGACCTTGGCCGATCCCAGTCGGGGAGAAAACGATGGCCCGTTCGCCACGCTGGCCCGAGCTCGCGATGCGGTTCGGCAATTGAAAAAGAGCAAATCGACGGACATCGTTGTTTGTCTTCGTGAAGGAACGTATGTGTTGAGCGAAACCGTCGTGTTTGGCTTGGAGGATTCCGGGCAAGACGGGGCAACGATCACCTATGCGGCCTATCCTGGTGAGACACCTGCATTGAGTTCCGGCAGCCAGATCAAGGAGTGGCAGCAAGTCAAGGGAACGCTTCCAGGCTTGCCACAGACGGCACAAGGCAAAGTCTTCGAAGCCAGTATTGCCAGTAGCTTTAAGTCTCTCTTTGATGAACAGGGGATGCTACCACGAGCTCGCTCAGCTGGCTTCATTCCGCTGCAAGGCGGCAGTCGTAATGAACTCCATTTTCCAAAGGGAAAACTGAGCAATTTTTCGAATCTGAAAGATGTTGAGATCGTCGTGCGTCCGCATCACGCCTGGATTGTGAATGTTCTGCCCTTGAAGTCGGTCGATGAAAAAAGGCAGATCGCACAAACGACCATCGACGCGACCTATGCGATGAACAAGCTCCACTTTCTGCCAGAAACCGAATCCTGTTGGGTGGAGAACGCTTTGCAAGAACTCGATCAGCCAGGCGAGTGGGTGCTCGATACCAAGGTGGGAAAACTCTATTTGTGGCCGCGGAACGAGGGGGACGTCTTTGCACCGAAGCTACAGGAATTGATCCGAGTGGAAGGGGCGGTCGACAAAGCAGGTCCGAAAGACGTGCCGGTGCGCAATCTGCATTTTGAAGGTCTCACGTTCCTACATGGCGATCGCTATACCTTGACCGAGGATGACGCGGGGCTGCAACACGATTGGGAGATGCACGATAAGGGAACCGCCATGCTGCGCTTGCGTGGAACGGAGAATTGCGTCATCGAGAGATGCCATTTTGCTCACAGTGGCGGCGGTGCGATCCGGGTGGATCTGCACGGGATGAACAACAAAATTTCAAACAACCATATCGAGCACCTTGGAGGTTCTGGCATATTGCTCTGTGGCTATGGACCTGGCACAAAAGACGTGAATTCAAGCAACCTGATCTTCAATAACCACATTCACCATACAGGCAGAATCTATTCGCACTCGCCCGGCATCATGGTCTGGCAGAGCGGAGAAAACCGCGTGGCAAACAATCTGATTCACCACACGCCCTACACAGGAGTGATCCTTTCCGGTTGCATGACCGACTTTTTCGCGAGATCGGGGCGGGAACTCACACGGACCATCCGGTGGCATGAAATCGGTGGCGCAAGTTCGAGGAAAACACTCGATGAAGTGCGTCCTTTCCTACACACACATGACAATCGGATTGAGTACAACGAGATCCATCACGTCATGGAAGAACTGGGCGACGGCAATGCAATCTACATCCGTGGAGCGGGCGCGGGGAATGTCCTCCGCCGCAACTACGTCCATCATCTGGTTGCACCCATGATCATGCAGTGTGCAATCCGAACCGATGGCGGGCAACGGGACACGCTGATCGCCGAAAACTTGATCTACAAATGCACTTCGCAAGGCATCATGCTCAAGCTGAATACTCGCGTTGAAAATAATATAGTTGCAGACATCATTGCGCCGCCCCGCGGTTACTATCTGGCCGTTCGAGAAGGCCCGCTGACGGGGGCAAGTATCAAGCGGAACATCTTCTATTCCTCCAATCCAGAAAGCACCTTCATCGATGAACTGCCGCCAGGCAGAGGAGGACAAAACGAGGATCGAAGAGGCCGGACGCTGGCTCGTTCCAAGCAAGCCAACACCGACTACAATATCTATTATTGCACGGCGGATCCTACGTTGGGCAAAGCGATGTTGGAGAAGCAACAAAGCGACGACGTGGATGCTCATAGCCAAGCAGTCGACCCACTTTTTGTGGATCCCGAGAACGGGGATTTCCGGTTGAAGCCGAATTCTCCCGCTTTGAAGATGGGCATCGTCCCCATCGACCTCTCAGAAATAGGACTGCGAAATTGAGGATCGGATGTGCAGCATGCTGTTGAGTCGGTTGAGCGTCGGCTTGCTGGATCGTGATGCGAAAGGGACCCAATCGTGAAGGGATCAAGAATGCAGATCAAAGCAATGTTGCTGTTGACATTTTGCGTTTTAGGCAACCGCGATTCCGCTGCGGCTAGCCCATGGGATATCGAACGCTTGTTTCAGGTACCCCAATGGGAAAAGACCGACGTTGCGGCCAAGGACGGGATGACGGGGCTGCTGTTTGATGCGATCCCTGTTCGTGGTAAGCGGGTGCAGGCCTTTGCCTACTACGGTGCTCCGGAGGGACCGACTCCTGAGGGTGGTTGGCCGGCGGTGGTGTGTGTGCATGGCGGCGGAGGTACTGCGTTTGACACGTGGGTTCAAAAGTGGAATGACCATGGATATGCAGCAATCAGCATGGATTTGGAAGGCCATTACCCAAAGGGCACACCGACGCGCATGGAGAACCCGGGTTTAAAACGTTTAGGCATTTTTCAGAACTATCAGGATCCGATTGAGGAGCAGTGGTATTACCATGCGGTGGCGCAGGTGATCTTGGCTCACTCGCTGATCCGTTCCTTCCCCGAAGTGAATTCAGAAAAAATTGGCATCACTGGGATCAGTTGGGGAGGTACCCTCACCAGCACCGTGATGGGCGTGGACCCTCGTTTTAAGTTTGCCATTCCGGTCTATGGTTGTGGTTACTTGCCCGATTCCGACGGAAACCAAGGGCTTGCCATCACACCCGGGGCCTACAGCGATTTTGTGAATCAGTATTACGATGGATCGGCATATTTCGAGAATGTGACGATTCCAAGCCTGTGGGTGAATGGTACCAATGACACGCACTTTCCCATGCCAGCGACGCAGCAATCCGCGCAAGCCGTCCAAGGACCCGCGACGCTGCGATTTGAACTAAGAATGAAGCATGGACACGGCCCGGGATGGAACCCGAAAGAGATCTATGCTTTTGCCGACAGCATTGTGAAAGACGGTCTTCCGCTGGCCAAGCTTTCACGACCGGAAATTGTAGGGGATCAAGTCACGGTGTCGTTCTCGTGCGCCTCGAAAGTCACCCAATCGGAGCTTTTGTACACACGGGATGATGGGGCTTGGCCGGAGCGAAAATGGGAAACCCTGCCGGTAGAGCATTCTGGCTCTACGATGGATGCGACGGTCCCGCAGGGTGCGTCGATTGTGTTTTTCAATCTCACCGATGAACGCGGTCTGATGGTCAGTTCCGAATTCGTTCCGGTTCCCTAGACGGACAGCGCCACTTTATGAGCGGCAAATTACGGTAAATCGCCCACAAAGTGGCGCTGTCCAGCTAGATGGGCTGAATGAAAACAAGACTTTTTCCAAAATTCGAGTTAGATGTCCGACTCAAATCCGCAAGTAGTTCCGTAGCGGAAGGTCTTTGGAGCGACGACAGATGCGAGAATTGAGGAATTCATGACCCACGAACCCAATCAAATCGATAGGGAAGCGGACACGCGACGGTGCCCTCAGTGCGGATCATCCGTGCCTGTCGAAACGCTGGGTGGACTGTGTCCGCGTTGCATGATGTTTCAGGCGGCCGGGGAGACGGAAGATGGCGAAACATCGACACCAGGGCAAACGCCACCGAACATTGAGGATGTCCGTTCAGCCTTTCCGCAACTCGAGGTGATCGAGCTTATCGGGCAGGGTGGTATGGGGGCCGTCTACAAAGCGAGACAGAAGTCGCTCAATCGCTTGATCGCCATCAAACTGCTGACCCGCCAATCGGATGGAACGAACGACTTCGAGGCACGCTTCACTCGCGAAGCCCGGGCATTGGCGGAACTGAATCATCCGAACATTGTGACGATTCACGATTTTGGTCAGGCCGGTGGCTATTACTTCCTGATGATGGAATATGTGGATGGCGTGAACTTGCGGCAAGCGATGGCCGCAGGCAGATTGGCACCCGAGCAAGCGTTATCGATTGTCCCACCGGTTTGCGAAGCATTAACGTTTGCTCATCGCCGAGGAATCGTACACCGCGACATCAAGCCGGAAAACTTGTTGTTGGACCGTGCGGGCAACGTAAAAATAGCCGATTTCGGTATCGCACGGATCGTTCGCTTGTCGGCAGATGAGTCGACGTCAAGTGTTAATGCCAATTCGGATCTCGCGACGCAGGACATGCAGCTCACCGGCGCTGGGGTCTTAGGAACTCCCAACTACATGGCTCCTGAGCAAACGCAAAATCCCGCCGCAGTTGATCAACGTGCGGATGTTTATTCGCTAGGCGTTGTTTTGTATGAGATGCTGACTGGCGAAGTGCCTCGCGGCCGGTTTGACGTTCCCTCTCGCAAAGTTGCGGTCGATGTTCGGCTGGATGAAATCGTACTGCGAGCCCTCGATCGCGACCCCGAATTACGATGGCCAACCACGGCGGCCCTCAAATCTCAATTGGAATCACTTTCACTGGACCAACCGGAAAGCGATTCGATGGCGGATCCCTTTCAAAGCAGTCCGTTTGTCAGGGGCCTGACTTTCGCCGCAACCAGCATCGTGCTGTTCCTGTTGGCTGCTGTTTTTCTGATCCTTTTCTGTTCGCTACTCGGGATCAACGAGCGGTACATGGCCGCAGCGATGCTGCTGTTTGGTCCTCTCTCGCTGATCGCGAGCTACTTCATCTTGCGATGGAATGATTCCCTCGCAGCACGTCAACGAAGGTCAACAGCAGAGCGGCAACCGCGGCCGCTACTCTGGCTGGCGTGGCTGAGCGCGCTGCTTGCATTGCCGGTTGGGCTGTTCGGGATATTCTTTTTCCAAGCATTTCTTGATGACCCGCAATGGAATCCAATTCTCGCAGAAGCAATCATCGTCATTCTGTCTTGGTTCGGTACGATCACGCTGCCTGTCTCTTCGTGGTGGCTGTTCCGCAATGGCGGCCCTTTCTTCGATGGCCATTTGTCTTCGAGAAAAGCGTCGAGCCACCGTCAAGGCATGACCGCTGCCGGGACCGTCTGCCTGCTTTTTGCGATCGCATTGCCAATCGCCGGATTCCGCATGCATGACACCGAGCAAACACGACAACTCATCGAACAAAGCCAGGCGTTCTATCACCTGAACCAACAGCTCCATGCTTTAGAATCCGTGAAGAATCGCTTAAAGGAAACACAGGACGCGGCGATGAGTGATGGCAAATCGGAACCTTCCGAGATGCACAAGAGGGTCGCCGCCAAAACTCGTGAAGAATTGGCGCGAGCTAATGCACAAATAGCATTGCTGCGACAGGAACTTGAGCTTCAGACAGAGCAACCCCTATTGGGTATGCGGGACACCGCGATCACACTCTCCCTGGTTGGCGTCCTGCTGGGAATCTGCGGTGTCGTGGTATTGATCGCCGTTTATGTGACTCGGTGGAAGTGGAAAGTGATTCTCGTTACGCTTGGCGTCTTAGGTGTCCTTGCAATTGGGGGCACCGCAATCCGCTCGCTTACTATTGCCCGGCTAGTTGTCCTTGACGGCGCTGCTTCGGAACCGACGGAATTTCTTCCATTGAAGTAGGATCGTGGCCAACCATGACGCAATCGGCTCGCTTCGACGACGCTCGGCAACAGCGGTTCACGACGACCCAGTGGACGTTGGTGGTTGCAGCTCGCGGGGATTCCGCTGAAGCACGCAAAGCACTTGGCATGCTCTGCACGGCCTATTACCGACCAGTGGAAGCCTTCATACAAAAGTCTTGTCGTTCGCCGCAGGACGCTCATGACTTGACCCAGGATTTCTTTGCTCGGGTTCTCGATGGCAAGGGCTTTGAGCGAGCGGAGCCGAGTCGAGGAAGGTTTCGGTCTTACATGCTCGGGTGTGTTAAGCATTTTCTCTCCGACGCAAATGACCAACGCATGGCGGCGAAGCGTGGTGCGGGTAAGAAGCCTCTCTCGATTCACGCGCCGGGCTCCGCGGATCGTGAGTCCTGTGATATGCCGCTGATTGACTCCGCGGGTTTCCCACCTGATGCTTTCTTTGATCGTCATTGGGCCGTGGAGTTGCTTGAACGTGTGCTGGCGGCACTCTCCCTGCAGCATGAACAGGCAGGCAAACTCGAAGAGTTTGAGCGTCTCAAGCCGTGTTTGACGGGTGATGCCGCAATGCCGACATCCGCCGAACTTGCGAAGCAACTTAACCTCTCGCCGGAGGCCGCTGCGATGGCGGTGCACCGTTTGCGGAAACGGTTCCGTGCTGCGGTCAAAGCAGAAATCTCGGAAACGGTCGGGAGTGAAGAGGAGGTCCGATCAGAATTGGATTACTTGATCCAAGCGCTGTCACTTGCAGGGGAAGCCGATAGCACGCCCGAGTTGGAGTGAACTTGCAGCGATCACTTCGCCGGATATCCTGGATCCCTTCTCCCCTGATTTTCGGAGGTCGTCCGGTTTTTAAGTTGTGACGAACACAGTGTTTCGGTATCCAACCACCCCTGCCCGCGCAGCGCTCGTTGTACCCCACATCCTAATCCGGTGAAATTTTTTTGGCTCCTGGTCCGAATGTGTTCCATGCGTTGGACAGGTCGTGGCAGCGTTGCATTCCGATCCACAAGGTCCTTGTCGGTATCGATCGGTAAGGTGGTCACCAGCATCCAGCAAATCGGATCCTCCCCTTCGGGTACATTGACCTCTTCGCACAGCACCACGTTGACGCGGACGCTCGGGGGAAGATCCTTCGAGCCAACGAGTACTTTCCTTCTCGGAGATGGGGGGGCTGCGTCGCTTGTCCGATTTTTGCGAAGGTGTAAGCTTGCTGAGGCTCTTGCGCACATAGGTTTTTCGGCTCATCCGGCGGAAGGGTGCGCAGGAGGTTTTCGAGGCATCTCTCCGGTGTCCCATCATTGCTGGCAGGAGCTATTTTCACTTGTTATCGTGCAGTTGCCGGTAGAAACGGAGTCGAGCTCTGCAGAGGTGCAACTTGACAAGGGATATCCCGGTCGACGGTGCGCCAAGGGTGCTACCGGTTCCCTGCGGACGACCGACCGTCGGGGACTCTTTTCTAAGAGATCATTGGACACCGGAGCCATACCTCCAAAAAACCTTGAGTCTGGGTTCCGCGCGCTTCGGTCGGATGAGCCGGTTTTTTAACCGAGGAGTCCGAGAGCCACCGCACCCATGAACCGCACCTCCGTGCAACAGGCTTTCCCATGTTCGCAGCACCAGCGCGGACCGTAAGGCAACAATCATTCGCAGCGGTTTGTCGAAAGACCAGAGCGAAATCTCGTCACCTACCCCGCAGATGTATTAGACACCACCCGAGATGCGCGGTACAACGAGCCGCGCAGCGGGAGGGGTCGAGCGCAGCGAGGGGGAGGGCCGGTACAGAAACCGTGCTGGAATTTCAGGTTGTCATCGCAGCCTGTCTTCCCTCTCCCTCGCTTAGGCTCGACCTCTCCCAAAGGAGAGGTAACCATACCGTAACTCCTCGATAAAGAACGGCTTAAAAACGGCACGACCTCTATGACACCGGGTGAACGAAACTGAGATGGAGCGCGGCATGGCGACAGCAGAGTTGCAGGTTTTCTTCCTTTGTGAGCTTGCCAAAAAACGGATGCTTTTCCAGCGGCCCCTTACTTTGGTAGTAGTCCACGGATTCCTTGAAGGCTTGCATCGCTGTCGGAACGTCGATCTCCTTGTCCGGCCAAAAAAACGCTTCTCCGCTCGCTGGTAGCTTAATCCCAGGTTTCAGCGGTTTCGTACCAATCACCATCCGTCTCATTAACGGCATCATCAACCGCATGAAGAAGGGAGGTGCCGGAGCAGCGAGACGACCCGTTGATACGTCGTGACTCAACGCCAAGTGATTCAGAATCTGCCCGAAGGAATGATTCCCAGACGTGCGAACTTCTCCTGAGGCGAGTCGTTCTACTTCCGTAACAACCTCATCAAGCTTCTGGAAGGTCAATTCACGTCGTTGCGGATTTTCTGGCATGGAATCACGTACCCAGGAAAAGCGGAAAAGAGTGGTAGCGATTGTAGCGTACCAAAATGAAATCGGCCAGCAGCGAACGATTTCCCAGGGCAAATCACTTTTGTTCGCTGCGTGATTTGGTCGTGGCAGTGGCTTCCAACCGCAGTCAGGAATGACTTGCTTCGGCTGGAAGCCTCAGCTGTTGGAAAGCTACGCAAATTCAAAATGGAATTGCCCAGCGATTTTCGGCAGCAGTTGCCATTTCGAGTCGATCTGGGTTGGGTTCAGCGCGTCGGCGTGGAGGCTTTAAAAAGCACGGTGGGCTCCGCGCCAGCGTCCAACGTGTAACTCAGAGTCTGGGGGGCGAGAAGAATCTCGCCCGCTTTGAGCTGCAACGATTGGTCACCGCTGAGTGCCGACAAGGATCCTTTCATGACGATCAGGATCTCAGGGCCGTTTCGAACACCGCTGTGATAGGCTTGATGCCCCGCGAGTTCAATTCGGCTAAGCTCAAACTCCTCGGCGGGAGTCGGAAAAGTGGTTTCGAGGTCGGATACCGATTGGCCTCGTAGCTTCTCTGCAGATCCGTCGTTGAAACAGAGGACACTCATCAACTCTGCGACGTCGACGTGCTTGGGAGTGAGGCCGCCACGCATCACATTGTCCGAATTCGCCATCAGTTCGACGTTCACCCCCTCAAGATACGCGTGCAGTGTGCCGGCGGGTTGGTAGGTGGCTTCACCGGGTTTCAATCGCACAAGGTTGAGCAGGTAGATCGAAAAGATACCGCGATCACGGTGACCATCGGGTAACGGAAACTCCCGTGCCGCCCGCGCTGCCCAAAAGTTCGGATCGTCCTTGTCCGAGACGTGATCCAAACGCTGCAGCAGCGGGTCCAGGATCCGATCCACTTCGCTTTGCGGCATCGTCATGGTTTGTTCGTAAAGTGTCCGAAGCAGCGCAGCGCGTGCCTCCGGGTCGTCGCCCGCCGCGACAAGCTGTTCCCGAAAATCTGGCATCAAGACTTGTAACTCGGGTACCGAGTCGAGCGTGTCGGCGATTTCCTCAAGCGGACGAAATCCGTGCAACATCCAGAAATCGGTCAGCGCAACGTGCACTTCTGGCTTGTGGTTGCGGTCCTTGTAGTTTCGATTCGGGCTGGTGATTGACACGCCCGCTAATTCTTCTTTCTCGAATCCTTCGGCTGCCTGCGATAGAGAGGGATGAGCCTGGATCGAGAGCATCTTTCGAGCGTCGAGCACTTTGAACAGATAGGGCAACCGGTTCGCGAATCGCTCCGCCACACGTTCGCCCAACACCTGACGGGGCGAACGAGCAATCAACTCAGGCAGTGGGAGGGTCGCGTCGTCGATTTGGACAACCGAAGGACCATTGGCATGGCTTCCCATCCACAACTCGGCGCAGGGTTTGGCCGATAGCTCGGGTTGGCCCAGCAGATGGGGGATAAAATCGAAGCCACCCCAGTCGTAGTGTTGGACGACGCCACGTATTTTGAGCAGTCCGAGAGGTTTCATTGGTTGTCGCAAGATTTTGGGTTGAGAAGCCCAGCGTTGAAGGCCAGGGTGATCGCCGCGATCGCCCCAAGTGAATTGACTTCGCCGGCGTGAATCGAGGCTTGCAGTTCATCCGGTGCAAGCCACACCAATTCCATCTCTTCGAGATCGCCTGAGGCAGGCTCTGCCACCGGATGGGCATCTTCGGCCATGAAGAAGTGCCCGCGGCAGACGCCCTGATTTGCATCGGTAACGTAACTGCCCAGGCTATGCCAGCGGGCGGCAGTATAACCCGTTTCCTCAAGGAGTTCGCGTTGGACCGCCGTCAACGGAGATTCACCCTTGTCCAGATGCCCTCCCGGTGGATGCAGACCGATCGCGCCGATGCCGTGTTTGTACGACCGAAGCAGCAGGATCCGACCGTCGCGACAGCGAGGTACGACGAGGGCATAGTCGGGCTTCTCAATGCGATGAAAATTCTCGACCACGTGTCCATCGGGCAGACGAACACGATCGACGCTGAGGGCGAGAAACGGCGGCGCGCTGTAGACTTCGCGGCGTTCCAGAACTTCCCATTCCGCTAACTTAGAGCCACTGGGGTCCATATTTCTCGCCAACGAGTTGATGGAGTTGCTTGATCTCTTCGGCTTGGTCGGCGCGACACACCAGCGTCGCATCCGGCGTATGAATGATGATCAAATCCTCACATCCAATCGTCGTGATCAAGTGCTCCGGATCGCTCGATGCCACCAACGTACGTCGGGTATCAAGCAGCATGCTGCGTCCGGAACCCAGCGAATTGCCGTCGCCGTCATTTTCGCAGGTTTCGGCGAACATCGGCCAGGATCCGACATCCAACCACTGGAGCGGCATGGGGACCGCCGCGACGCGCACTCGAAGGTCACGTGAGGCCGGTTCCATGACCGCAAAATCGACACTGATCTTTTTCAAGGTCGGAAACACCTTTGCCAGCACCGAGTCCCGCTGGGGTGTTGTCCATGCGGCTCCGATTTGATCAATGCCTTTAGAGATCTCCGGTTCGTAGCGGCGAACGCACTCGAGCAGTGTCGAAGCTTTCCAAACGAACATCCCGCTGTTCCACAGATAACGCTGCGGCCCCGCAGCAAAGTACTCGCCCGCCGTCTCTTGATCTGGCTTTTCGCGGAACTCCTTGACAACCCTCGCCGAATCATCAATCACATCGCCAAGTTCAAGGTACCCGTAACCCGTAGCCGCGACCGTGGGTGCGATTCCAAAGGTAACCAGGGTATCGGCGTCCTGCTCGGCGAGCCGGAAACCGTGATCGACAATTTTCAGGAACTCGTCGATGGGTTCGATAATGTGGTCGGCCGTAAAGACCGCGATCACCGCGTCGGGGTCTTGCGCAGCGATCGCCGCCGCGCTGAAAGCGACCGCGTTGAGCGTGTCCCGTCCAATCGGTTCGCCGAGAAACTGCTCGCCAGAGAAACCGACGAGCGAATCCGCGATCACCTCGGCATGGCCTTGGCCCGCACAAACATAGCGGTTTGATGCGGGAACGAGTCCTTCGAGGCGGTCAAAGGCGAGTTGAAGCAAGCTTTTTCCGCCGATAAACGGAATCAGCTGCTTCGGCAAGTTGGCTCGGCTCATCGGCCAAAGTCGAGTGCCGGAACCACCAGCAATGATGAGTGCATGTCTCATAGCAATGAATCTAAAACCCTCGTAAATCGGTACTGGATCGCGGGGTCAGCCCCGGCTTTGGCGTACGCTCGAGCACAACATACTCGATGCCGTGCTGCTTGCAAAACTCGCGTTTCTCCGGTTTGTCACCGTCTTGGTTCACCGCATATTGGTCCGGTTTGATGGTCTCGATCTCCGGCTCGGCATCCATCCACCCCGTTCCGGATGAAACCAACGCCTGCGTGACGTAGCGAAGAGAACCGGCAAGGTAACGGCGTTCATCCTCTTTGAACATCGGATGCCCGTCGCCCTTCAGCAGCCGGATATTCTCATCGTGCCCGACCACCACGTAGAGGTCGCCCAACTCAGAAACCTCTTCGAAAAATCGAACGTGCCCGGTGTGAAACCAATCGTAGCACCCGGTGACGACAACCTTCTTTTTCCCAGAGGCAGGAAGCGGCGCCGGCACTGGATAGCCAGCGGTCTGCTCTGCGGTCAGAAGAGAGTATTCAATGCCATGGGCGGCGCAGTAGGTTTGCTTCTCGGCTGAGGCACCTTGCTCATCGACACACCACACATCCGGGCGGAACCCTTGAATGTCGGGCAGCGAATCCGGGTCAAGTGCCGCTTCGGAAAAGTGCACCTTCGTGACGTACCGAACCGCCTGCAAGAAGTACTCTCGCTCGGCGAGCGGAAATTTCGGTTCCGCTCCCGTGATGCTGCGGACGGCTTCATCCGACCATAGCAGCACATGCAGCTCTCCGAGTTGAGACGCTTCCTCCAGGAAACGCATATCGCGAGAGCTGAGGTTGTCGAAACTCGACGAAACAATGACGCTTTTCATGAATTCGCAATCCGGACGTTGACGTGAAAGGCACCGGGAACCGGTACTTCGGAAACGACGATAAGATAGCCACCGCCACAACCGGAATACATGGCTCCCGAGTATTCCTGCTGATAAGCTTGCAAGAGCGACATCAGATCTACTCTCAGCAGCGGATGTCGGACGACGTGAGGCAACAGAGTCGCCCAGCATTGCATGGTCAGATTGAGCGACGCACCGAGTGCCTTCGCGTCCATTCGCACGATCGCGTCATAACAATCCTGACCCGATTGGCCCAGCTTTCCGGCCCACTCCGCGTCGAGATGTTTTTCGCCCAACGGGTTGTAGCCATCCGGCCGAGGCTCCACGGGGATCACATGCAAAACCTTCTCGAGCCAACGAGCGACGTCAGCTCGGTTGCACGATTCAACATGGCAGGGGAACACGCCGCCTTGGACTTGAAAGTCATAATCCAAGCGATTCACACCAGGGTAGATCAGTCCGATCATGTCCTGCGAACCACTCGGTTCTGACTTGCCTTCGTTCTCGACCTCGTAGAGTTCACGCACCAGATCCTCGAGCGGAAGATCCGGCAGCTGTCCGTCCCAGATCTTCATCGCGATCGCCCGCGTACCGCTGGCGATACCAGAGCGATCCATCGGCCGAAAATCGGGTTCAATTTGCACCACGACCATCGAGCCGGGCGGGTTCGGGTTGTGCTCAGAAACAAACGGTTGGTCAATCCAACCGCCCGCCAATTGCAGACGGTTGGGTATCGAGCCTAACAGCTTGCCAACCGCGGAGGAGGTGTGCGTGTTCATCAGCCAATCCCTACGCGTTTGCCAGCTTTGCGTGCGTCGTATTGAGTCTTGATCCACTCGTAAGTGGCGGCAAGCCCGCTGTCGAGCGACGTGTTTGGCTCCCAACCGAGAACCTTCTGAATGAAGGTGTTGTCCGAGTTGCGACCGGCCACACCTTGGGGCGCATCCATGTCGTAACTTCGCTCCATCTTCACTCCCGCAATTTTTTCGACCATATCGACCAGCTTATTGATGGAAACCATTTCGCTGGAACCGAGGTTGATCGGGGTGGCGATCAGGTCGTCACAGTGGGTGATCATGTCAATCCCCTTCACACAATCATCGATATACATGAAGCTCCGGGTCTGCTCGCCGCTGCCCCAAATGTTGATGCTAAGGTCGCCCTTGTCGATCCCTTCGATCACCTTGCGACACATCGCTGCGGGCGCCTTTTCACGGCCACCGTCCCAGGTGCCATGAGGGCCATAGACGTTGTGGAAGCGTGCGATCGCGGTTTTCATTCCCCGCTCGTGCCAGTACTCTTCACAGAACTGCTCCGAAATCAACTTCTCCCAACCGTAACCACGTTCGGACATCGCAGGGTACGCGTCCGACTCTTTGAGAGCGCGAACATTCGGATCCTCCTGAAGCGTTGTGTTGTAAGCACACGCCGAACTGGAAAAGAAGTAACGGCGAGCACCGGCATTGTAGGCGGCCTCGACCATATGGGTATTGATCAGAATCGAACGAAGGCACTCGACGCGGAAGCGTTCGATGAATCCCATCCCGCCCATGTCTGCGGCAAGGTTGTAGACCTCTACGGCACCTTCGCAGACGCGACGGCAATTCGTTTCATTGCTCACGTCCAAGCACAAGTTCTCAACGCCAGGAACGTGAAGGTACCATTCGTAGAGCGGCTTCTTATCAACCGCTCGGATGTTTGTGAACCCTTTGTTTTTGAAGTACAGCGCGAGATTGCCACCAATGAAGCCGCCGGCACCCGTGATGACGATCAAGTCCTCCGGTTTCATTGGGGCGTCTTTTTCCACGACTCGTTTGGTTTCGGTGTTCATGAAACGGTTTTCCTTTAGGTTGGGTTTGAGAAGCGGACAGATTGGGTTTCTGTCTTGTCCGACGATGTCAAACTATATTCAATCCAAACTGGCAGGGAATGGCTATACTTAGCTATTGCATGGATATTATTGACCTGATCAGGAATTTGTTCGATGAAACCAAAAACACGCTCTGAGCGAGGGGATTCCCCGGCTCCTGACTTCTTCTCGTCCGACGTGGCCGGAGCGAGACGGTTTTATCTTGATCTGTCCCCATCCGAGGACCGACCACTGGTCGTCGTCTGTGGTGGCTACGAGCACTGCACTCCCAGCTACGCCATTTGTCGCGATACCTTCCCCTTTTTTTCCATCGAGTATGTGACGCGAGGACGCGGCAACGTGATGCTTGACGATCGTTGCGACGCGTTGCAGCCCGGACGATTGTTTTCCTATGGGCCCAACGTTTCCCAGCGGATCAATGGGGACCCCGCCCAGCCAATGGTCAAGTATTTTGTCGACTTTTCGGGCACCCACGCGCTGGCACTGCTGCAATCATGCGGGCTAAAGCCCGGTCGGATTTCGGAGGTTTTTCCTCCCAACGCGCTCCAACCGCTGTTTGACGAGTTGATCGAAGCCGGATCGCAAGCCCATCGCGGCAGTGAGGAGCTCTGCGCCAAATTGCTAGAGTGCCTTGTGCTGCGAATCACCACATCCCGCGCGCCGATCAAGGGATCCGAAACGCTCGCTTTCGAAACCTTTCAGCGATGTCGGCAACATATCCAAGAGCACTGCCTACGCCTGCAGTCGCTCGACCAGATCGCCAGCGAGTGTGACATCAGCAACGCCTACCTGTGCCGCCTGTTTCGTCGATTTGACAACAGTTCCCCCTACCAATACATGCTCCGGCTCAAGATGAACGATGCAGCGGAGCGACTGCAACAACCTGGCGCACTGGTTAAGCAGGTGGCAAAGGACTGCGGCTTTATTGACCCCTTTCATTTTTCTCGAGTGTTTCGATCCGTTTTCGGAATCTCACCCGTTGCTTTTCGCAGACTGAGGTGACCCCGTTCCTGGAACGGACCTTAGTCGTCGAAGGCGGCCACCGCCTTACCCAAGGTCACTGCCTCACCCAAACAGGTGGTGCAGTTCATAAGAGCTCAAGAAATTGGCGTTTACGAACTCTACCCTCCCTCTGTGGCCTTGGTATCTTCAAATCCCACACTGGCTCCGTTCTCCACCGATTTGCAGGTCGTCCGGTTTTTAAGTTGTTGATTGAAAAAGACTTACAAGATTTACCTCTTCGCACAGCACCACGTTGACGCGGACGCTCGGGGGAAGATCCTTCGAGCCAACGAATACTTTCCTTCTCGGAGATGGGGGGACTGCGTCGCCTGTCCGATTTTTGCGAAGGTGTAAGCTTGCTGAGGCTCTTGCGCACATAGGTTTTTTGGCTCATCCGGCGGAAGCGTGCGCAGGAGGTTTTCGAGGCATCTCTCCGGTGTCCCATCATTGCTGGCAGGAGCTATTTTCACTTGTTATCGCGCAGTTGCCGGTAGAAACGGAGTCGAGCTCTGCAGAGGTGCAACTTGACAAGGGATATCCCGGTCGACGGTACGCCAAGGGTGCTACCGGTTCCCGGCGGACGACCGACCGTCGGGGACTCTTTTCTAAGAGATCATTGGACACCGGAGCCATACCTCCAAAAAACCTTGAGTCTGGGTTCCGCGCGCTTCGGTCGAATGAGCCGGTTTTTTGACCGAGGAGTCCGAGAGCCACCGCACCCATGAACCGCACCTCCGTGCAACAGGCTTTCCCATGTTCGCAGCACCAGCGCGAACCGCAAGGCAACAATCATTCGCAGCGGTTTGTCGAAAGTCCAGAGCGAAATCTCGTCACCTACCCCCCCAGATGCATTAGACACCACCCGAGATGCGCGGTACAACGAGCGCTGCGCGGGCAGGGGTGGTTGGATACCGAAACACTGTGTTCGTCACAACTTAAAAACCGGACGACCTCGAAATCGGGGGAGAAGGGCTGGGGATGAGGGGGCTCCGCAGTGCGATCGAACCAAAGAGTCGGTTTGTCTTCTCGAAAGAGGTGGCCATAGCGAATTTGGCGATCGACTGCTCCAAGCCAGACGATATGGCGGGAGTCGGCGATCGCGGGACGGTCGCAGCGAAATCGATTTCGTTTTACAATGAAATTGAAGCGGCATCTCGTCAGATTACACAAAACCAAGGACGGTCCGAGGTGTTAAAAATGATAGGTCCCGAACACCTTTGTCGAACAGCAACTCCATGACCACCGTCGAGTACCTGACCACGGAATGTCCCAATGGCCACCGAGTGCGTGGTGACCTGGGATGGCTCAATCGCGAAGTGCGTTGCCCTCATTGCCAAACGCAATTCGTTTTTTCCCGCCCCATTGATGGCGCGGCGAAGGTCCTTGCTGTGGCACATCAGGAAGAAGAAGAGCGAGACCCATTGAGTGATACCGGCGTGATGAAAATTTTGGACGAGTTTCAAATCCCAGAACGTCCGAAGGCTTCTGGAATTCGACGCTGTGCCGATTGTGGAGCGATTTTTCCCACCGATGTTGAAACTTGCTACAACTGTAACACTCCGCTTGGTGCGATTGAGACACCATCGAAAGGGGGTGATGCCGATCGCGAGTTGTCCGCTGCGGAAACCATTGACTTTCGAGCCGTCAACGGGTTTCCTCTCGAAAACGCTACGTTGCGGGAACTGATGCGGCCCAGAAAGGAAATGATTGCGTTGGACGTCAACGACTCGAGGGCCAAGATGCTCGACCGAGTCCATGCCTCCGGACATGCGAATTATGTTGTATGTGATCGGTCGCTGGATGCCTTCGTTGGCATCGTGTCTGCCGAGTCACTTATTTTTTCGCATGACGACAACTTCGAAATTCGTGCGTTGACAACTCCCGTTCGAACGGTCCCCGATACCATGTTGGCGAGTGAGTTGGCTGATGTCTTCCGTTACGGAGGCGACGCGATCGTGCTGGTGGAAGACGAGCATGACACTATCGTCGGGATGCTGACTCGGAAAGAGTTTTCGCTCAAGCTGCTTGCCTCGATACGTTAACGCCAACATGAATCCTAAGAATCTCGTTCTTTTGCTCCTCTTCGGGTTCGCACTGCCGACGAACGCCCATAATGTAAACGCCGAAGACGAGACGGTCGTTGCCGGCAACGTGAAGATGGAGCAGAGCACCGATCAAGCACACGTTGTGTCCCCGGTGAACAACCCGCCGCTGCCCGAGGATGGATACGATTCTCTTTTTGATGGCAAGACGTTCGTCGGGTGGGAGCATCACGGCAATTGGGTGATCGAGGAGGGGGCCTTTTATCGCCAGACGGCGGGCGGTTCGCTGACTTACACCGCCGCGCCGGTACCCGAGGATTTTGAACTGCGATTTGAATGGAAGGTCTCGAAGGGTTGCAACTCCGGAGTCTATTACCGACCCGGTCAAGTCGAGTATCAGGTACTCGATAACGTGGGCAGCCCGTACGGCGAGAACGCTCGCCAGTCCGCGGCATCGCTCTTTTTCTGTATGGCACCGAGCCAGGACGTGACCCGCCCGGTGGGGTATTGGAACACGGGACGCGTGATCTGCCAGGGCACCGTGATCGAACACTGGCTAAATGGCCATCGCGTTCTCTCGTTCGATTACAGCGAGCCAAAATGGTCCGAATACGTCAAACTGCTCGCGATTCGGGGCGGCGACCTAACCGGCCGCGGAGGCCTTCTTTGGCTTCAGGATCATGGACAGGATGTGTGGTTCCGCAACCTACGCTGGCGTGAGATCCCTAGCAACGAAACCATCACCCCCGATCCCCATTTCCAACCGCTGAGTGTTACCGGTTCCGCTTTGGCGAAAGAGCAATCGCGAGTGAAGAAAATGTTGGAGGCGAATGCAAAGAAGTGACGCAACATCGGATCAAGGGATGACAGAGACCCCTAAGTCAATGAGACGACATCTGGGTTGACGTTGAAAGGGGGGTTTTGGGAATGTCGAGGTTGTTTGATCAGACCAACCGGCATCCTCATTTCACAGCAAAGACATGTTCAAGAAACGGCACCCTAAAGCGGGCTCGCGACCAGGAACACTGGTGATTAGCCCGAATGCCAGCCCAGTGGAAATGCGTGTCACCCATTTGAGCGGCCAAGATCGATCCTCTTTCGTCTGCCCGACCGTCGAGGAGCTTCCAAAGCTCGGCAAAACCGGTTCCCTACTTTGGGTCGACGTCCATGGGCTCGGTGATGGCAGCGTACTGCAAAAACTCGCAAAGCGATTTCGCATTTCGCCTCTAGCAATGGAGGATCTTGTCAATGTTCCACAGCGTCCCAAATCGGAAGTCTTCAAACATCAACATCTCGTTCTTTCTTCCCTCGACGACTTTTCAATTGAGTAACGAAGCATCGTTCGCGGCATCGTCTTAGCATGTCTCTTCAAGATCTTTTCCCGTCGAGGCTGATCGCGTTTTCCCACTTCGCGAAGCATTCATCCGATCGCCTTCTGCCATCGTCACCAGGCACAGCCTGAAAGAAGCCTGGCAAGAACGCAGCCTTATCTTCGCGAGCCAGTTCTCGAATCGCCGAAAGAACTTGCTTTGCTGTCGTCCTAGCGACGTCTCGTTTTCTTGCTTTCTTTTTGGCCACGCTAAGGCTCGATGACGGGCTTGCTTGTGATGCGATAACGCATGAAGTAAGTTGTATCGCGGTTGACGAGAGGACGAAAGACACCGGTGGCGGTCGAAATTTCATGACGTGTGCTGCTCGTGGATCGAATTGGTACAATACGAGTGATAGCCCCCTACCTTCTTGTCAATAAGCAGCTCATGCTCTGGCCCCTTGTCTTACCGTTTAAGATTACGTTTTGGTTGCTCACCGGCTTTGTTGCGATCGCTACGCTAGCAGCGTATGTTTTCAAGAGGAATCTTGGTAAGACTTTCTTGATCTCAAGTGTCTTGGCGTGCCTCGCCTTTATTCCAGTTTGTTCGGGGATCATGTCGTTCATGGACGCTACGCGTTTTGGCGTGTTTTACTATGACGACTTTGCCGAAGTGAAGGATCTCCGGGTTGAGCGGTACTTGCCTCCCGCGGCGCGAGTTATCACGCTCGACAAGTTCGCTATGGGGCACCGAGCGAAATACACGATATCCGAAACCGAGCTGAGAGATTATCTCGATCAATTGTGGCTGGAGACAGATGGGCGCTCTGCTATCCCTCGTGAAGAGCTGGAGGATGGTGACGCTGCGACCTACGATGAGTTCGATTATCGGTTCGAAGGGCTGGATTGGCCGCCGCTTGAAAGAGCTTTCGAGTTCCACAGCCCAGTGCAACGCGACGGCGGCGGAGCGAATTACTTTTTTGACCCAACATCAAACACCGTCTATCAACAAGCCGGGTACTGGTAAGGATCAAACTCGGCCAAGTCCATGAAACGTTGGATATCCAATTCGTTCTGTGAACGTCATCACCATGACTGCGAATCCATACGCTCCACCAATAGCGGTGAAATCGAACAGGCAGACTAACGCGGCAACCTCGCGACTTCGCCGTGGACCTACGCTCTACATTGCCGGAGCTGGGCTTCTCGGTGGATTTGGGTCGATCCCTTTCCTTGCACTTCACAATCCGTTTGGCCTGGCCGCTTCTTACGCCATCAATATGTTTTTGAGTTAACGCATGTCCGACAATTTTTCCGAGAGGCCCGCCGCACCCGCTTCGAAATCAACGGTGGAAATTACCGTTCGCGTTGTTGTGTTGGGTTTGATCCTATCCGTGGTGATGGGAGCCGCCAATGTTTATGTTGGGCTCAAAGCCGGGATGACCGTTTCGGCGTCGATTCCCGCCGCGGTCATGGCGATGCTGCTGTTTCGATTGTTCTTCAAGAACTCAACGATCCTTGAAGCGAACCAGGTTCAAACGTGCGCTTCGGCCGGCGAGTCCTTGGCGGCTGGGATTATCTTCACGATGCCGGCCATGATTCTGATCGGGTATTGGACCGAATTCGATTATTGGACCGTAACGCTCGTCGCCTTCACCGGTGGCTTGTTGGGAATCCTGTTTATGATTCCCATGCGGAAGGTATTTGTGGTCGACAACGAAGAACTGAAATATCCCGAGGGGGTTGCCTGTGCCAAGGTGCTCCACGCCGGAGAAGTGGGCGAAGAGGACGGAGCCGGAAAAGGTCTGATTGTCGGTGGCGTGCTGGGTGGCGTGGTAAAGGTTGTGGGCGGATTTATGGGGCTGATGAGTGGCAGCTTGGAAACGGCGGGCATTGCCAATTCCAGAATCTTCTATTTCGGCGGTGACCTTTCGCCGATGTTGATCGCCGTGGGATACATCGTCCGGCTGAACGTGGCGATCTTGATATTTATCGGTGGCGCGATGGCTTGGTTAATCGGCATACCGCTGCTCGGCGGTGGGTTGGCCGGCGACGGCGCCGACAGCGCCGTCGATCAAGCGTATGGCATCTGGAATAGTCAGCTGCGCTATGTTGGCGTGGGGGCCATGGTGGTTGGCGGTTTCAACGCGTTGATCGCTGTGCGACACGGGTTGGTGGCTGCCATTGCACACCTGTGGCACGGCATGACGGGCGATCAAGATGTCATGCAGGAGGACACCGATCGCGACATCCCTTCGTGGGCTATTCTGATGCTAGGTTTGCTATGCGTCCTGTCGCTTTCGATGATGAACTACTGGTTCACTGGCAACGCGGGGATCACGCTTTTATCGACCATCGTCATGTTAGTCATGGGGTTCTTTTTCACTGCGGTTGCCAGTTACATTGTTGGGTTGGTCGGCAATTCGAACAGCCCTGTTTCTGGCATGACGATCACGGCGGTGCTAGTCGCTGGTGCATTGTTGTATTTAGCGAACTACACAGGCATGGACGGCATGGTCGCGACCCTTGGCATTGCAGCGATCGTGTGCTGTGTAGCCTGCACCAGTGGCGACGTTTGCAATGATCTGAAAACCGGTTCCCTCGTTGGTGCTTCCCCTTTTAGGCAGCAGTTGATGCAGATCGCCGGAGTGTCCGTAGCGGCATTGGTTATGGCACCGGTTTTGACGTTGCTTCATGAACATGGCGGTGGAATCGGAAGCAAGGAGCTCGCGGCTCCCCAAGCCGGCTTGTTCGCGAGCCTAGCCAAAGGTTTTGCAGGCGAGGGCGAACTGCCGTGGAGGAGGATTGGAATCGGTGTCGGATTGGGATTCGCAATCCTATTGATCGATGAAGCCTTGAAACGCAGTGGAGCGAAATTTCGGGCTCACTTGATGCCGATCGCGGTCGGTATGTATTTGCCATTCGGATTGGCGACACCCATTTTGATCGGTGGCTTGACCGCCTATTTCTATTCCAAGGACAAACCGGATAAAGAGCAGGATGCGGTGCTGCATCGCGGCGTCTTGTTTTCATCTGGTGTCATTGCTGGCGAGGCACTCACCGCGGTCGGCATCGCGGGGTTGGCAGCGATCGGAATTCAATCGCTCAAGCTCGGAGTTCCACCTGGAATGGTGACAGGGATCTCTTGCTTGGCAGCGGTATTGATCGTGATCGTTTTCGTTGTTATGTCAAAACCGCTCCCGCAAAACAAAAAATAGAACACGGCGGTATTCCGCTGAGTAACAACACCTTGAACGGCCGATGCGTTCCATGGACCATCGCTATCCAAGATAGGCTCGGGCATCATCCCGTCTTGCTACCCCACATCCTGGTGTGGATGAAGGGCGAGTGGGCGGGGAATTCTAGGGTCGGCTCTTAGTCACGCTGGCGATCTTGTCCTGCATTGACTGTTCTCGGTCCGTGCGAGTTCCAACTTTGATCGTGGTGGTAATTCGTGGCGCTCCGATTGCATGAACACGTTGATGGCACCTTTTTATCGCAGCAAACACATCATCCCAGTCACCCTCGATGTTTGTGCCGTAAGCGTGGAGCTGATGCTCCAATCCAGCTTCCTGCAACACTTTCTGGCACTCAGCGACGTACTTGCTTACGGATACACCAACACCTATCGGGACAACACACAAATCTACAATCACTTTCATCTCCGATAAGCCTCTCGTTTTCCGACTGGGTAAACATTTCTAGAATCAAGTATAGACTTGTGCGCAGAGAAAGGCAGCAGCGTTTGTTCGGAGAAGTCCACGAGGGGCCATCAATTTCAAACTTCGATTTCTGTTGCGATATCGTAAAGCCAAGGTCGCGGATGCAACCAGCGATGCGGGTTCATCGTTTCCGTTCTGGATCCTGGTCGCTTCTGGCTATCTTGAAGCAGGCCGGCCCAGGCGGCATCACGGACGGCAGTCGCTGGAGGACCGAGTTGGCAGTCAACGGTCGTCGTTGCCAAACCGTTGCCGTTTTTGCTGCACAATCGATAGCATTGATGTGGCGTTTCTGGTTTCTCAATCAATAAGGGGTGGGAAAAACCGCTTGATAGCAACCTTCGGAATTGTCGTCCCGTTTTCGTTGCACGGTGAGCGAATCGATGTGAATTCACTCCGTACTCGTATCGAACTGAACTCCGTTCCGCTACAGTTGGGCGTCTCATTGCAATTTAGTGGCCGAGGAAAAAATGGCAAAAGTCGATCAAACAGTCCCGCAGAAAGATGAACCCGTGACGGAATCAGACCATACGGAAACAATCAAATCGCAGATTCTGGAGAAAACTGGCAGGCCACCCCGTCTGCATCGAGTGGAGGTGTGTCAGCACCACAACGGCAACTATCGGGTCAACATCTGGGAGAAGTTGGAGCCGACGGGGGACTCCGCTTACTCAACAGCGGTCCACATTGGGGCGTCCTATTATTTGAAGGTATCGGATTCCGGTGAGATCATTCGCAGCAACCCGCCTCTGACCAAACTCCGTTTCTTGGCGTGAGCGTGCCCACTCATGCCCAGGCAACCGGCATGAATTCAGAGAGTTTTTTCCATTCCGTTGCTCGCACCAATGGCCGACACCGGAGCTGTTCGCAATCAAAATCCGCTCAAAAGGATTGTGGTTGATCCCTTCCTTCGTCTCTGAAGTTCTTTGAGGCTTACTCGTTCTCGGCAGCGAGGACCGCGAGCATATTTTTCACGACGCGCGACAAACCGTGCGTTTGAGCACACGACTCCATTTCATCGACCGATACGAAATTATCGGCTAAGCTTAGCACACCGTTGTCCAGCAGGAACTTTGCCACAATTCTCACACTGCTCAGGTCGAGATATCTTCATGACTACCATTCCCAAGAAAAACAACTCGGTTTCACGGCGTCAATTTGGAAAAGCCGCTGGCGCCTCGTTTGGTGCGGCTGCCGGTTTCTACTTTATTCCTAGTCACGCGTGGGGCCGACTGCAGCGTCCGACACTGGCTGGCATCGGTGCTGGTGGAAAAGGACGCACAGACGTTGAACAATGCGGGAAGGCCGGTTTTGAGGTGGTCGCTCTGGTGGATGTTGTCGACGCAAGAAAGCTAAAGAACGCAGCAGGAAGGCTTGAGAAAATTATCCAAGGTCAGACGGCATACCCCGACGCCGCGTTCTACACCGATTATCGCGAGATGCTCTCCGAAATGGGAGACAAAGTTGACGCGGTGACAGTTTCGACGCCCGATCACCATCATTTCCACGCATCAATCCTGGCAATGCAGGCTGGCAAGCACGTCTATTGTCAGAAGCCGCTTACGCATGGCATCTGGGAAGCCCGCACGATGACCTCCGTTGCCAGGCAGACTGGCGTTAAGACGCAAATGGGCAACCAGGCACACGCAAACGATCATATGCGTCGCTGCGTTGAACTGGTTCGAGCGGGAATCATTGGCAAAGTCAAATCGATTCATGCCTGGACCAATCGCCCCATTTGGCCTCAAGGATTCGCGTCACCTCCGCCACGCCAACCTGTCCCCGAAGGCATCGATTGGAATCAGTGGGTTGGTCCTGCTCCATGGGTCGATTACAACGAATGGATTGCACCGTTTGCGTGGCGTGGTTGGTGGAACTACGGCACCGGTGCCCTCGGCGATATGGCATGCCACATCATGGACCTCGGCTACTGGTCGATGCAGCCCGGATCGCCCCAAAGCGTTATCGCCGAACAAGTGGGTGCGACAGAGTTGTCGCCTCCGATCAATTCCAAGATTACCTGGAAGTTTGGACCGAATGATCTGACCGGTTCCGAAGGCTTTAAGTTTCATTGGTACGATGGCTACATCGACGCAACCTTTGTTCGAGACAATTGGCAATTGAAGAAGCATGGCGACGCCTATAACCATCCAGGCGAGGACGTTCTGGATGGAGAGGATTTCAAAGAATATGGCAGTGTCGTGATCGGCGAAAAAGGCAAACTGTTCTTCAATCGAGCGCGGAAATGGGTCTTGAAGCCGTCCACATTGGCCGACGACTTTGAAATGCCCGAACCTTCGATACCGCGTGCTCGCGAACAGAATAACTACATGGAGTGGTTCGATGCGATCGAGGGCAAGGTCCAGCGAGGGCAATCTGATTTCGATTTGGCGGGTCCAATGACCGAAACCATCCTGCTGGGCGTACTCGCTCAGCGGATGCCCGCACAGCATCTGCAGTGGAATGCGGAAAAGCTCGAGATTGTTGGACAACCCGAGCTTGGGAAATTCATCCGGCGTCCTTACCGCCAGGGCTGGGATTTGGAAGTGTAACCAACGTCTCCACGCAGACCAGCCCAAAGTGAAATCGAAGGCCACCAGGCATCAACGCCATCGGCGACGGCAGTTGCATCCTGGTGTTATTGGCTCTTCAATCATGACGCAAGACACAGTCAAAATTCGCATTGCCACGGAGCAAGATAGCGATGCGATTCTTGCCGTCCACATGGATGCCTTTGGCGTGGGCGAAGGTGAAGTGATCGTCAAACTTGTCGATGAAATGCTCGATGACGCATATGTCGTGAGTACGCCCTTGCTGCACTCTTGAAACCAGCATTCGCGTGCGTTCGAAGGCGATAGGCTGGGTGCGAAAATTTGCCGATCCTATAGAATACGCTCGCGATCTCTGGCAAAACCAGTGAGATACGCTCAAATTTAGTCGCTATCAGTCCGTTTCTGGAATGGGAACAATTAACAATGAAAACCACGTGTTGCTACATCGCACTCCTCATCGGGCTTTGCTCGGTCTTCACGATCACCGTCCGTGCTGCGGAAGCCCCACCCAACGTGCTCTTCATTGCCATCGATGACCTCAACGACTGGCCGAAATTTATGGGCCGATATCCGGATGCGATCACGCCCAACATGGACCGATTGGCGGCGCGGGGACAGGTTTTTACGAATGCGCATTGCAGCTACCCGCTCTGCGGACCGTCGCGCGCCAGTCTCTTTACCGGCCTTAGCATTGGCAGTCTTGGGGGATACAAGGGACAGAAGGCTTTCGAAGACCAAAAGGTCGCCAAGCTGGCCGAGAGCAAGGGCACCTGGCTGCTGCATAGCTACTTTCGCGACCACGACTACAAGACAATGGCAGTCGGTAAACTGCTTCACGAACATGTTCCGAAAGGAAGTGTGGCGATGTCGGGTGGGCGCGGAGGCTGGAACAAGCTTCCGGGAGGCACTAAGTTGAACTGGCCAAGCAAGAAGACGCTCACGGATTGGGGGGCCTACCCGGGGAACGACGAGGAGATGAGTGATCATCAAGCTGCTAGCTGGGCGGTAGAGCGCCTTGAGAGAAAGCGTAAGGAACCGTTCATGCTGATGGTTGGGTTCCTTCGTCCCCATGTTCCCTGGCATGTGCCTCAGAAGTGGCTCGATCTGTATCCTGACCCGAGCAAGCTCACTCGCCCACCCTTCAAGCCCGACGATCTTAAGGACGTGTCGGACGCGGCACGTGACCTCCTCAATGACGGGTATCCGCGCACTGAATGGGCAATGGAGGAAGAGCAGTGGCAGGACATGATTCACAGCTACCTGGCCTGCATTTCGTTCGTCGATGCGCAGGTGGGACGCGTGCTCGATGCGCTGGATGCCAGCCCTTACGCCGACAATACACTGGTGATTTTATGGTCCGACCACGGTTACCACATGGGTGAAAAGAACACCTTCCAAAAACACACGGTCTGGGAACGCTCTTCGCGGACGCCCATGATCATCGCTGGCCCCGGCGTCACGGCGGGACAGCGTTGTGACCGCGTCGTCAGTCTGCTCGACATCTACCCCACGCTGGTCGATCTGTGCTCGCTCCCCGCCAATCCTAAGTGCGAAGGACGAAGCCTGCGGCCACTGATTAAGAACCCATCGGAAGCCTGGCCTTACCCGGCGCTGATCAATTGCAGGGAAGGCCACTACGCGGTGCAAACCGAATCTCATCGCTACATCCGCTACGAGGATGGCAGCGAGGAACTCTACGACCATGGCCAAGATCCAAATGAGTGGAGCAACCTCGTCGCTGATCCTGCGCATGCGGATCGGCGAGCTGCGATGGCGAAGCAATTGAAGGAGCTCCTGCTTCCAAAGTGATGAATGCCACGCTCAGCCATCGCCCAGACCGGGGCGCCCGAGAACTGAAGGCCAAACTGAAACGGATTGCAGCCATGTTGACTCGGATGGCGTTGAAATTTGACGCAATCGCCGAGTCATCGGTAGACGATGCCTTGGCGATCGATTACGTGCACCAGCACCGCGATGCTGCCATGTCACCTTCGCAGTTCAATATCGGCGACATTCTCAAACGGATGCTGGCTTTCGCGGTAGCCTGTGCCGTTGATTAACGAATAATGTATGTGGAGCGCGACTGTGGCAGTAGTTGTCGAATCTAAACGCTTGCGTCTTCTCTTTGCGGTGATCATTGGCCTAGTCCTCATCGCTCCGGCTGTCGACGTTCGAGCGGCAATCGGACAAGAACCCAATTCCGCGAAACAGCATTACGTTCCCTTTGCAATACTTCGATACGAGCGTGCAGAACTCTGTTCTACTGAATCAGAATTGCTACCGACTGGATTTGTGCTCACGCCCATACCTGCCGAGGAGGCAAACAAGGCGAAAATGGTTGTCTCCGCGGCATTCGAAATCGGCACCCCATTATTGCGAAACCTACGACTCGTACTGTCGCATGATGCTGGGTCTAAGACGCCGTCCTGGCGCACGATTCCCAGAGCCAGTGTTTCATCACAGACATTGCTTACGGGGATCCCCTTTGATACGTCGCTCTCGGCCCCACTGAAATGGCGTCCAACGGTCGATCCCGTCAGGGCAAAGCATACTTTTCGAGATCTGATGCGGATGCACGACGAGCTGCAGGAAATCTTGGACGCGGAGAAGTAATGCAGATTCTTGTGTATGCAATTTTCGCATGCATCTTCTTGGTTGGGTGCACTCGCTCGTCTCCAAGCATCTATACCGTCCAGGAAACAGATTGCGAGTTGGGCAACATCATGTACATGGACGGTGAAGATGGTATGTACGATGTTTGGTACACTGGATTGAAATTGAACAACGGGCGTTCAACCATCTTCATTGCACTGGATGGTTCAGAGCCCGACTACGACGAGCTCACTGCCATTAAAGTTGGTCCACCTTGTACGATCGTGCAATAGCGTGTGGCTGAAGACTCGCCAGTCAGTGACCAAGCCAGCTTGTTAGAACTCGAGAGCTGACTCAGCTTTGGTTTTCTGTCGAGGCTCCCGTGCCAGCCGGACTCAAGAAGTGGCCACCCGAACTGATCGGACTTGCTGAGTTTTACGAAACCTCTCGTGACCAGAACGGAGCATACCAAGCCACATGCATGGGTAGCCAGATCATGCAACTTCAGACAGCGGTTTCACTTGGTGGTTGTTCCGATACAATGGCAGCACCGCAGCGAGCCTCCTGTTGATGAAGTTTGTGAATATGGATGAAATCGTCTATTACGACCGATACCGCGACGAAGCGTGCGTTGAAAAAATCTACGGCGACAAAGCCCTGCGTTGGACCTATGGTACGCTGGGCGGGCGAATCTCTCTGAGCGTCCTGGTGAAGCGAGCTTTGTTTTCGCATTGGTATGGATGGAAGATGGATCGTCCTAGCACACGAAAGAAGATCGCGCCTTTTATAAAGAACTATGAGCTCGATGCGTCTGAGTTCGTGCGTGACGTCGATGACTTCGCGAACTTCAACGAGTTCTTTTTTCGGGAGCTCAAACCTGAAGCGAGGCCGATTGATCCGGACGCTTCATCGATCGTGTTCCCCGCAGACGGTCGCCATTTGTGCGTGCCAGACCTCTCGCGGTGCGAAGGACTGTTCGTCAAAGGCGAAATGTTCGACCTGGCCACGTTACTGGATGATAAGCATCTGGCTGACCAATACGCTCAGGGGAGTCTACTTCTTTCGCGATTGTGTCCCGTCGACTACCACCGCTTTCACTTTCCGATTGCGGGTGTGCCAAGCGCGACAAGACTAGTCAATGGCCCCCTGTATTCTGTGAACCCGATCGCGCTCTGTCAGAACATTCATATTCTGACGACAAACAAGCGGTGCCTGACCAAGCTGGAAACGGAATCGTTTGGACAAGTCCTTGTCATGGAAATCGGAGCGACTTGCGTGGGAGGGATTTGTCAAACGTACTCCGAAGGAGCGAAGGTCGCAAAGGGAAACGAGAAAGGTTACTTTCGTTTTGGAGGTTCGTCCACGATCACGATTTTTGAACCTGGCCGTATTCAGTTTGATCAAGACCTTGTCGACAACTCACAACAGAACCGAGAACTGTACGCCAGAGTCGGCGACCACATGGGAACGTCGGTTTAGCCGGGTAAAGCAATACGAGATCAAGAATTCCAGCACGAGTCTCCTGACGGTTGGTAGCACATCCAGTCGACTTTGAAGGCTTTGAGGAGGTGGTCGGCTGGTTCGGGGTGTCGACCGAGGGGGGGTACGTTTGACTGGAATCGACAACAAGATTGATCTTTTTACACAGCAAAGATCACGAATACTATCTTATGCCAAATCCATCCGAGAAATCTCTTACCATTCTCCGTCTGTTCGCCGAACGTTTTCCGAATATCGATTCTGCGATGGCGGAAATTGCGAGGCTCTCGGCCATCCGCACCTTGCCCAAGGGCACGATTCATGTCATCAGCGATATTCATGGCGAAGACCAAAAGCTGCGACATGTGATCAACAATGCTTCCGGATCTTTGCGGCCTTTGGTCGAGAAGTTGTTCGGAGATCACATGGATGCGGACGAGTTTCGCGACTTTCTTACGCTGATTTTTTTATCCCCCTGTCGCCTGGCTCAGAGCACACCTCGGGCATCCGGCACTTATCTGCAACGTGCTGCGCGTGTCCCTGCGTTACCGTCGGATTACGCAGATCGACGAAGGCTACAGCATTCCACTGACCTCGCTTGAACATCTGGCACAAACCGTTTATGGCGATGACCCCGCCGAGCATTTCATGCCCCCGAGAACCGGGGTGCGTCCGATGCAATTGGTTGCACGGATGCAGAAAGCTGCAGCCGTCATGCAGTTCAAACTCGAAGGTCAAATGCTCCAGCGCCGTCCGGAATGGGATATGGATCACCGGCGTTTGTTGCACCTCATCGACTACGACGATGGGTCGATCGAACTCGATGGTGTGCAGTATCCCCTTCGCGACACGCGTTTCCCCACCATCGATCCGGACAAACCCTATCAGCTTTCCCCCGAAGAGGAATTGTTCCTCAAAGGACTTCGGCACTCGTTCGTCAGTAGTCAGAAGCTGGGCGAGCAGATGCGATGGCTTGTCAGTCATGGCGCGATGTACTTTATGACCTGGAGAATTGATCATGGCAATGCTTTCCTTGCGAATGCGAGATGACCTAAAAGCAAAGGCGCAAGAGTTGGCCAGCAAACAGGGCGTTTCGTTAAACAGTTACATCAACGCAACGCTTGCAGCCACGATCGCTCAGACCGAGACGCTCGCGATGATGGGCGACCGGCTAAGCAATGTCGATCGGGAACAGTTGCATGCACGAGTGATGAAGTTCATGTCCAAGACCCAAGCCGGAACCAAGCCGACTCCAGCCGAGATTGAGCGAGCAGTCTCGGGCCAGTAAATGGCTTGAAGTAGTCGGTGCCCGCTCACCACGCGATCCTCCGACTTCATAGCCCGGAAATCGCAGTCCGCTTTCTTCTCCCTTCACTCTTCAAACTTCATTCCGCCTTGTCAGCCGCCTATCCTTCTATATTGAACGATCCGATTTCCGAATCGTCGCTGAGAATTTTCGTTGGGTGAATGGATGATGCGTAAACGAATGGTGTATTTCACGAGTATCGCGGTATTGGTCGCGATTGGGGTGTTTGTGTTCAATAAGTCCACTCGAGCCGGCTATGAATCAGCCGAATACAAGGTCATCGAATCCGACGGCAACTTTGAAGTCCGCGAGTACCCCGACCTGATGCTGGTCGCCACGTCCACCCAGATTGACGCCCAAGGTCGCGACGGAAGTTTCATGAAACTGTTCCGCTACATCAGCGGTGCGAACGAGTCCGAGCAGAAGATCTCGATGACGACGCCAGTGTTCATGGAAAACGACAAAGCGGATTCGGAAGTTCAGATGGGATTCGTGATGCCAAAGGAAGTCGCAGTCGAAGGCGTGCCATCGCCCACTGGTCCCGATGTCGACGTCCGCAAACGAGCTGGCGGACGCTTCGCAGTCCTCCGATTCTCCGGCCGGATTAACAAAAAGCTCGCCAAAGAATCCGAAACGAAGCTCCGAGCTTGGATGGAATCGAAAGGCCTTGCTGCCGACGAGTCGCCTGAAAGTAGCGGCGTCGAATCTGCTTCCTACGATCCACCATTCACACCTGGCCCACTGCGGCGGAACGAAATCCTGATCCGGTTGAAGTAGTTCATGAGCAACCAATTTTTATCCACGGACCATAAGGTCGAGGTCTTCTACGACGGCGAGTGCCCATTGTGCCTGCGTGAAATCAAGCTGCTGAAATGGCTCGATCGCAAGAACCGCATCCAGTTCACCGACATCGCCGCTAAAGATTTCAGCGCCGCAGACTACGGAAAAACCCCCGACCAGTTCATGGATGAAATCCACGGTCGCCTTCCTGACGGCCAATGGATCATTGGCGTCGAAGTCTTCCGCCAGCTCTACGCCGCCGTCGGCCTCGGGCTGCTCGTCTGGCCAACCCGCCTCCCCGGCATCTCGAGTGCCCTCAATTTCGGCTACCAAGCCTTCGCCAAGAACCGCCTCCGGTTAACCGGTCGCTGCACCACCGAAACCTGCGAAGTGAACTAACTTTTCGCATCGCGTCGAATTGGTTTTCCGCGGACGTGTAGTAGGCGTTGCCAAACGTTCCGGTCGCCGCCATTTGGGCGAGCGCGTGCTTCGCTGACATCCGATGACCGTTCGGCTTTACGCGTCAATCAAAGCGTGGGAGCAATCCTTGTCGTGGTTACATTGGCTTGATTGGAAAATCAATGGAATTGAACCGGCATCCTGTTACGTCAGCTTGGACTTCGAGCCTGGCGAGTTCGATTTTGAAGTCCAGATCCAGAAACCGGTTGACCCAGTAAAGCCGCGGAAATCATCTTTGAAACTGGCGGCTTTGGAGGTCACCGTCGAATCATCGGCAAGTGCTTGCGTTTCTTTACGTCCGGAACGAATCAGCCAACCGGTGTAGGTCACAAACGCCAGCAGCATGCACACCGTTTCACCTCGTCCGATCGAACCGTCCCAGGCCGCGAGCCATACAAAGACCGAAACTCCGATCATGATCGGCACGTCCAAACGAATCAGTTGCGACGAGACCGACAGGGGAGCGATCACCGCCGAGATGCCCAGAATCAGCAGCACGTTCAAGATGTTGCTGCCGACTACGTTCCCGAGCGCGATTGCGGAGTCACCCTTGAGACCGGAGATTGTAGAAACCGCCAGTTCAGGGGCACTGGTTCCGAACGCGACCACGGTTAAGCCGACGACCAAAGGCGATATCCTTGCGACCTCTGCCAGCGTTACAGCTCCCCTCACCAAAAACTCAGCGCCTATGACCAGCACGACCAAGCCAAGCACAAGGAAAAGATAGACCATGGAGCGTTAGCGTTAACTTCAGTAAAAGCGGTGAACAGTTTCAATTGAGTGCATTGTAGAGTGCGTTTGAATCTGGGATAGTCAGGCAGCCAAAATAGACGAGTCCGCTATCGTCGAGAATCGTAAACACTAGGACACACCCCCACCGCCTGATTGAAGCAAATAGCGATGCCGCCCGGAGCCGAAAAAAAGGCCAGCGAATCGGCATGCGTAGCTTCTGTCAAAGACGGCAGTTGCATCCTCGTATTATTGGCTCTTTAATGATGACGCAAGAGACAGTCGAGATTCGCGTCGCCACGGAGAAGGACCGAGATGCGATCCTTGCGGTACACATGAACGCCTTTGGCAAGGACGAAGGTCCGGTGATCGTCAAGCTGGTCGATGAGATGCTCGATGACGCTTCCGGCGAGCCGGTGCTATCGCTCGTCGCTGAGACTGATGCCGGATTGGTTGGCCACCTTCTATTTACATCCGTGAGAGTTGAACCGGAGTTGTTAGCGGAGCGGCGCGAGCCGCCCGGTATGTCACCGGAGGGCTCGCGCCCTGCCGCTAAGAAAGTCAGTGCAAGGATTCTCGCACCGCTGGCCGTTGTTCAAGATCGACAATGCCAGGGAATTGGCGGACGTTTGATTCAAGCGGGGTTGAGCCAGTTGGCCGACTCTAGCGTGAACCTCGTCTTCGTCCTCGGCTATCCCGATTACTATTCACGATTCGGGTTCAAGCCAGCCGGTGTTCAGGGTTTGCAAGCAACCTACCCGATCCCACCTCAAAACGCAGATGCGTGGATGGTGGCGGAACTGACGCCCGGAACGATTGAAAACTGCGAGGGAACCGTCCGATGCTCAGGAGCCTTAGACCATCCGAAGTACTGGATCGAGTGAAGCCCGCGTCAAACTTTTTTCTGCAAGCCTTGACTAACTGACATAAAGCTGTAAGATACAGCTAACAGGCTCGTGTAGTTGCTGCTATGCCTTTTAGCGGAAGGGCGTGAGCCCAATACCGCTAAATCGAGATGTGTTTTCGTTAGCGGAGCGGCGCAAGCAGGCTGGTTTTTTAAGGAATTGGCGAGGCCTCGACACCGGACGGCTCGCGCCGTTCCGCTAAGAACGCGAGCCTGATGAACAAACGTGCAATCTCAACTCCCATCAACTGAGTGATATGGCTCCATCTGAAACACGCAGCGTTCGACTTCCACGCCTCGCCTTCGTCGTACGGATACTCTTCGCAATCTTTCTGTTCGGCACCGGGATCATGACGATGGGGTTCGCCACGCGCGGCTATCCTGTGGGTCAGACACCGGATGAAGTTGGTCAATTCATGATTGCGCTCGCGAAGACGGGCTACCTGATTTTCTGGGTGGGATTGTTCAAGACGGTCGCTGGTGGGCTGATGTTCTTTCCTCGGACCGCGCCGTTCGCGATCCTGATGGCGTTGCCCTATGCGTTCAATATCCTGCTGTACGTGATCTTCTTTGCCCATCAATACCTCGTCGTCGGGATTCCCGATTTCGCAGCCTGTGCTCTGCTGATTTACTGCTATTTCGATTGGTATCGCCCAATCTTTGCCGGGCCTACGCCCGTCTCGACTCCGGATTCGCATGGAGGCGAAAATGCACTTTGACTCTGAGTCTTCGCCAGGATTCGCAATCGGCCGCGTCGCTTACCTGATTCGTGCGGGAATGGCCGCGGTGCTGAAGAGTGCCGGTTGGCCGTTCTCGCCGGAGGAAACCCAAACGTTGATAACTCTGTCAGACGCTGGTGAACCGCTTAGCATGAACGAGTTGGCGTCGTTGATGATTCGTGATCCGACGACCGTGAAACGCCAGTTGGATCGACTCGTCGAGCAGAAGTTTGTTGAGCGGAGCGTATCGAGCGAAGACGCTCGCATCGTGATGGTTGGATTGACTCGTCGCGGCGAGCAGAAACTTCAAACCGTCCTCCCACTGTTAGACGACTTGCGAAAAACGACCATAACGGGCATCTCGAAGTCAGAACTGGAAGCGACGCAAAACGTTCTGCGGAAGATGCAGAGGAACCTAACCAAGGAACTAACCAAATAACTTGTAGCGGTAGGGCGCAAGCCCTCCAGTATCGTAGCACCGGACGGCTTGCGCCGTTCCGCTAAAACTTTCTCGAAGGAGTAGTCTCATGAAAAAACTTTTAACTACGCTTTGCCTCTTGGTACTCGGTGCGAGTTCAATCCAAGCCCAGGGAGCGAATGACGCAACGCAGCGGCTAAGAAACCAAAACGCACAATTCACCGAGCAGATCGTCAAGGTTGCTGACCATGTCTACGTCGCGGTTGGCTACAGCGTATCGAACGTCTCGATGATCATTGGCGATGACGGTGTCGTCATCGTTGACACAGGAATGATGGGTGAGGCAGCTAATAGAATTGCAAAGGAATTTCGCGCAATCACCGACAAGCCGGTCAAGGCCATTATCTACACGCACTCGCACAGGGACCACACTGGCGGAGCGCCGGCGTTTCTCGGCGACGAACGGCCACAGATTTGGGCACACATCAACTTTGGCAGTGAAGCCCGACCATGGAAGGCTGGTGGTCTGACGTACCAGAACGTGCGAGGTGCAAGGCAAGCCGGATTCACGCTGCCGCCTGAGCAGAGAATCAACAACGGCGTCGCGCCGGTTCGCTATCCGAAACGGGGCGGTGAAGTTTTCTCGTCCCGCGCGGGAACGAATCCGACCCATTTTCTTGAAAACGACCGACAGACGATCAACATTGCGGGCTTGGAACTTGAACTCGTTGCAGCGCCCGGTGAAACGAACGATGGACTCTTCGTTTGGGATCCGGCAGGCAGAGTTCTGTTCGCCGGCGACAACTTCTACCGATCGTTTCCAAACCTGTATGCCATTCGTGGGACTCCGAATCGCAGCGTTCGTCTGTGGGCCGAGAGTCTCGGAAAGCTTGCCGCCTATGACGCGGAGGCGCTCGTTGGCGGACACACGAATCCGATCAAAGGCGCGGCCGAAGTCAAGCAAGTGCTGACCGACTACCACTCCGCCGTTCAGTTCATTCACGACAAGACGGTCGAAGGAATGAACAAGGGACTCATGCCCGATGAACTCGTCGAGTACGTGCAACTTCCCGAAGACCTCGCCAGCAAGGATTACTTGCAACCGTTCTACGGACATCCGGAGTGGGGAGTGCGCAGCGTCTTCAACGGCTACCTCGGCTGGTTCGACGGCAATCCTTCCAATTTGTTCCGTCTCTCACCGAAGGCTGAAGCTCTGCGTGTTGCGAAGCTGGCCGGAGGAACCGACAAGCTATTGCAATCCGCCCGCGATGCGCTGGCCGCAGACGACAATCAATGGGCAGCACAGCTCGCCGATCACCTGCTTGCCATCAACGCCGACGACAAAGACGCGAAACAAGTCAAAGCGAACGCATTGACCAAGCTCGCCAGCGACATGGTCAACGCAACCGCGCGCAATTATTACCTCACCGTCGCCCGCGAGCTAAGGGAGTGATGTTAGCGGCAGCAAACATCCACTGTTTTAACCCGATTTAGAGGAGATCAAGATATGAAAGTAACTTCAGGGATATTTATCCCACTGGTAGTTGCGGTGCTGGCAGCCGGAGTTGCGAACGGACAAACGCAGGTCGAACCGAAGATCGCATTGAAGATGCTCAATGCGCAACAGCAACAATTCGAGCAGGGGATCGTCAAAGTCGCCGACAACGTCTTCACGGCCGTTGGATTTCACGGAGCCAACACGTCGATGATCGTCGGCACCGACGGTGTGATTATCGTTGACACGCTCATGGGACCGACCAGTGCTGCGAATGCGTTTGAAGCTTTTCGGAAGTACAGCGACAAACCGGTCAAGGCGATCATCTACACCCACAGCCACGGCGACCACATCGGTGGAGCCAGTGCCTTTGTGGGCGGTGAGCGACCAGACATCTACGCCACAGAAAGTTTCGGATCCGCTGAAGGCGTCAACAAGGCGGTGGATCCAGTCAAGATGAAACGCAATGTGCGTCAGTTCGGACGGAAACTGTCGCCGTCAGAAAGCACCAACCGCGGCGTTGCGCCGGCGAATACCTACGATCGCGATCGCGGCAAAGGGCACCTTCCCCCTACCGTGACGGTTCCGCGCAGCGGTCTGAAAACGACGATCGTGGGTGTCGACATCGAGTTTCATATCGGCCCGGGGGAAACCGACGATGCCATGTTCATCTGGCTCCCCAAGCAGAAGGTGTTGCTGGCGGGCGACAACTTCTACAGTTCGTTCCCCAACCTGTATGCGATTCGGGGCACGGCGTATCGCGATGTGCTGAGCTGGTCAGAAAGCGTTGCGAAGATGGCAGAGTTTAGGCCACACGTTTTGGTTCCAGGGCATACGATGCCCATCCGGGGAGAAGCGTCCGCCACCGCCGCGTTGAAAGATTACAGCGAAGCGATTCGCAGCGTGTATGACCAAACGGTTCGCGGCATCAACGCTGGCAAGAGTCCCGACCAGCTCGCGCATGAAGTCAAACTTCCCGATCATCTGAAAGAGAAACCGTACTTGATCCAGTTCTATGGCGCGGTGCCGCATGCGGTAAGAGCAATCTATGCCGGCTTGTTGGGCTGGTACGACGGCAATCCGACGACGTTGAATCCCCTCGAGCCAAAACTCAAGGCGCAAAAAATGGCCGACTTGGCCGGCGGCACAGAGAAACTCACCGAGCAAATGGAATCCGCTCTGGCGAAGCAAGACTACCAGTGGGCGTTGGAGCTCGCAGACCACGTGAAATGGTTGGATGATGGCGACTTGAAACTGGCCCGCAAGGTGAAGATTACGGCTCTGCGACGTTTGGCGGCACGCGAGTTCAATGCTCCGAATCGCAACTACTACCTCAGCTACGCCAATGAGCTTGAATCAGGTCAGTTGAGTGAAGTGTGGTTCTAGAGTTTGACCGTAGCGGAACGCGCGAAGCGTTGCGGTAGTAACACGTATCGGTGGCATCCTGCCGCCTTTTGATCAAGCATTTCACTCAGCGGTGGCTGGAAGCCCCCGATACTATTGAACGCCTATGAACGAAGAGAAAATACCCTTTCGTGGTTTCGATGAGCGAGGCGAAGTCCGCGTGTACTATCACGGAGTTCTTCCCCATTGGCGTCAAGAGAATTGCACCTACTTTGTGACATACCGACTTGCTGACGCGCTCCCAGTCGGTGTCATTCGCGAGTTTGAATACGAACGTGACCAGTGGTTGCTTCATCGAGGAATCGACCCGAAGCCGCTAAGCGCGGAGGGATTCGACTGGAAGAACACCGTTGGGCAATTGCCGAAGAACGATCAGCGTCTTTATGAACGGACCATGGCGACGAAGCTCAACAAGTATCTCGACGCGGGACACGGAAGCTGCGTGTTAAAGCGTCCTGATCTCGCAGAAATCGTCGCGAACTCGCTGACGCATTTTCACGGTGATCGCGTGCTAACCGGTAATTTCGTCGTGATGCCGAATCATGTTCATGTGCTAATGCGACCGATCAATGGCTTCGAGTTGGAAGACATCTTGCAGGCTGTGAAGAGTTTCACTGCGAACGCGATCAATCGAAAGTTGGGGGTGGAGGGACCATTTTGGATGCGAGAGAGTTATGACCACATCGTGCGAGACCCCGAACAATTGGAAGCGTTCCAGAACTACATTCGCGCAAATCCGGAGAAGGCGAAGTTGACGTCGCACGAATACATATTGCAAGACGCCACTTACCGTCTCGAATAGTATCGGTGGCATCCTGCCGCCGCGAGTGCTGGCCGGTGGCATCCTGCCGCCGTCCCCTGTATCGGTGGCAGGATGCCACCGATACGTGTTGCTACCTAATTATTGGAGAGTTGCCTTGGTGAAAAACAGTCGAGCCAGATTCTTTGAGTTCCTAAAGCGATGGGGTAGTCGACTATTGTTCGTTCCGCCGTTGCTGGTGGGCGTGGTGGTCGCTGTATGGATCGTAGGAAATCGCCCACAGCCGGAGCTTGAGGTCGCCGACGAAGCATCGCGGATGCTGCGTGTCATCGAGGTTCCCGTTGTCGATGTGCTGCCGAAATTGGTTGGTTACGGAACGGCCACACCCGGACAAACGTGGCAGGCCGTCGCGCAGGTCGATGGTCGAATTGTCGAGGTTCATCCGGAACTTGAATCGGGTTCGTTCGTTAGCAAAGACCAAGTGCTACTGAAGATCGATCCGACGGAATACCAGTATGCAGTCGCTCAATTGGAGGCGGAGATCGGGCAGGCAAAGGCCCTCATCGAGGAACTAACGCGGACCGAAGAAAACCTGCAGGCGTCCTTAAAGATTGAGCGAGATGCGCTAAATGTGACTCAGCGAGAGATGAAACGCATTGAACAACTTGTTGCACGAAACGCCACGGCGCAATCCGAAGTCGACGCTCAACAGCGATCCGTCTTGACGCAGCAGCAGCGACTTCAGGAGCAAAGGAGCGCGTTGAACCTTCTGCCGGCTCGAAAGCAAAGCCAGCAAGCCAATCTCGAACTCAAACAGGCCCAATTGGCTCAGGCGCAATTGGACCTGAAGCACACGGAAATTCGTGCGCCGTTCGATTGCCGGTTGGGCACGGTTACGCTGGATGTCGACCAGTACGTCGCAGCGGGACAGTCGCTGTTTGAAGCTTACAGCAATGACCTCGTCGAAGTGGAAGCCCAAGCACCGATGCGCGAAGTGCGGCGGCTGATTCACAATCCGAACGGCGCGGCTGCGTTTGAGGAAATCTCGATGCAGCGGGTGCGCGATATCTTCAACGTGCAAGCGATCGTCGAGATGGCTTCGGGGGATTTACCGGCTCGTTGGTCGGCGAGATTCATGCGAGTGCGCGAGTCGCTCGATCCACAAACTCGTAGTTTAAGCTTGGTCGTGGGCGTCGACGATCCCTATCAGCAAGTGGTTCCCGGCGCGCGTCCGCCATTGCTGCAAGGCACGTACTGCCGCGTGACGTTGATCGGGCAACCTCGGCGTGACCAGGTGATCGTTCCGCGACATGCGCTTCACGTCGGACACGTTTATGTGCTCGACGGCGAGCAGCGTCTGCGACGGCAGGCAGTGGAGGTCGTGTTCCAGCAGGATGAATTCGCCGTCATTGGTAGCGGGCTTGTCGGCGGAGAAACGCTGGTTGTCTCCGATCCCACGCCGGCCATCGAAGGCATGCTAGTCGAACCGCTCAAGGATAACCCACTGCGTGAGCGACTGATTGCTGACGCCCGTGGCGTAGATGCTGGTTCGTCGCCGCCATCGCAATCGCTAGAAAAGCAGCCCGCGGAAGTTGGGGGCCAGCGATGATTGATCGATTCGCGCGGCATCCGACACTGGCCAACCTGTTGATGCTGCTATTTATCGTTGCAGGCCTGTTTGCACTGCCGAAGCTGGAACGGGAAACGTTTCCGGAGTTTTCAGCGACGGAAATCCAAATCCGCATCCTCTATCTCGGTGCGACGGCCGAGGAAGTCGAAGAGACTGTCTGCAGGCGAGTCGAAGACGCAGTCGACGGTGTGGAAAACGTCAAAGAAGTACGCTCCGAGGCGCAGGAGGGCGTTGCAGTGATCACCGTCGAAATGCGTGACGGCGCCGATATCTCTTTGTTCCAGGACGACATCGAGTCGGAGGTCGAAGCGATCACCGAGTTTCCCGACAATGTCGAAGATCCCGTGATCACGCAGATCGGACGAACCGAAGCCGTCATGGTTTTGCTCGTCTCCGGCCCGTTGCCGACGGGAGATCTGAAGATCTACTGCGAGGACTTGAAGGATCGTCTGCAACAGGTGCCTCAAGTCTCGCTGGTCGAACTGGAAGGGTTTTCCGACCGTCAGCTTCGCGTTGAACTGTCTGATGAAGCGCTGCGGCGTTACGGACTGACTGCCGCCGATGTCGCCCGTATCATTGCACGGCAGGGGATCGATCTGCCAGCCGGCTCGCTGGAAACGCGCGAGAACGAAGTGCTGCTGCGCTTCGTCGAACAACGTCGCACACCGGAGGAGCTGGAGGATCTGATCATCAAGGGCACCAGGGGTGGAGCAGAGATTCGTCTGCGCGATCTCGGCCAGGTTGTCGACGTGTTCGAGGATGAAGAGGTCAAGAGCCTGCTGGGAAATGAACGGGCTGGGGTGCTGCGGATTAAAAAGACGAAAGCGCAGGACGCCATCCGAGTGACCACCGCGGTGCACGAGTTTCTTGAGCTCGAGCGTCAGCGTCAGCCGCTCTTGAGCCTGGTTGTGGTCAACGACATGTCGACCTTGATCCGCGATCGATTGCAATTGGTCCTCAAGAATGCCGTGCAAGGTGTCATCTTGGTGTTCTGTACATTGTGGCTGTTCTTTAACCTGCGAATGTCGTTCTGGGTTGTCATGAGCTTGCCGGTGTCCTTCCTCGGCGCGCTGTTTCTGATGCCGATGCTAGGTTTGACGATCAACATGATCACCTTGGTGGCTATGCTGTTGGCAACAGGCATTCTGATGGACGATGGGATCGTTATCTCGGAGAACATCGCCCGTCATCTGAGCCTCGGCAAGTCGGCCATGCAAGCTGCGATTGACGGCGTTAAGGAAGTCTCGGGCGGCGTGGTTTCCTCGTTCCTGACGACGATCTGTGTCCTGGGGCCCTTGGCGTCACTGTCAGGATTCATCGGCAAGGTGCTGGAAGTCATTCCGATGGTTTTGATCCTGGTGCTGGCCGTTAGCCTGATTGAAGCGTTCATCATCCTGCCGGCTCACCTTGGTCACTCGCTCGCACACACGGGCCTGGATCGTCCCGGCCGACTCCGCGGCGGAATCGATCGCGTTCTCGACTGGCTGCGCGAATCGGTCACCGGCACGTGCGTCGATGCCGCAATCCGCTGGCGTTACCTGTTTCTGGGCAGCCTTGCCGCCCTGTTTGTGGTTTCGCTGGCACTGGTTGTCAGCGGTATTGTCCCATTTCAAGGCTTTCCCACTACAGAAGGCGAGATCGTTGAAGCACGAATCCTGCTGCCGCAGGGCACACCGGTGGACCGCACCGAACAGATTGTGCAGCGAATTTCGGCCGGTCTGGAAGAAGTCAATCGACGCTTTACGCCCGACCAGCCAGAGGGCAGGGAATTGGTCGAAACCGTGCAGGTCCAGTTTGGAACCAACGCGGATGCGTTTGAGTCCGGTTCGCATGTGGCGACCGTGACGGCGGACCTGTTAAGTCCCGAGAATCGTGCAACTCGGATCGATGCCGTCGTTCAGGCATGGCGGGAGGCGGTCGGACGACTCCCTGACGTGATTAGCGTGACGTACGGCGAAGCGAGCTTTGGTCCTGCCGGACGTCCGATTGAAATTCGATTTCAGAGTGACGATATCAGCGCTGCCAAGCAGGCAGCACAGCAGGCGCTCACGTTTTTCGATCAGTACAAGGGCGTGTACAACCTGACGGATGACCTGCGGCCTGGAAAACAAGAATACCGCATTCGCCTCGATGAGGGCGCGGTCGGGCTTGGTCTGGACGCGACGACGATCGCCGATCAGGTGCGCGCCGCGTTCCAGGGCACCATCGCGGACGAGATTCAAGTTGGTTCCGAAGCATACGAAATCGTCGCTCGTTTGAAATCGGCGGATCGCGACTCTCTGGCGGACTTCAGTGATTTCCACGTTGTTTTGGCTGGTGGCAGTCGTGTGCCGCTTTCAGCCGTTGCCAAAGTTGAAGTCGCCACGGGATGGTCGCGAATTGCCCGCCTCGACGGTCGACGCACGGTGACCTTGATCGGCGAAGTCGACACGCGCGTCGCGAATACGGCTAGTCTGATGGGCCTGTTTCGACGAGAGGCCGTCGGGGAAATTCAAAAACAACATCCGAACGTTGACATTCAGATCGAAGGTGAGTCTCAGGAATCCGCCGAAACCGGAAACTCGATGATGCAGGCATTCGTGTTGGGGCTGATCGGCGTGTTCGTCATCCTCAGCTACCAGTTTGAGAGTTGGACCGAGCCGCTGATTGTCATGGCGGCCATTCCGTTGGCTTTGATCGGCGTCATTTGGGGTCACCTGATCACGGGCAACTCGCTTTCGATTCCCAGTGTCCTTGGATTCGTCTCCTTGGCCGGCGTGGTCGTGAACGATTCGATTCTGTTGGTGCTGTTTTTGAAGCAGGAGCGTACCACTGGAACCAACGTTGTGGACTCCGCGCGTCGCGCCAGTCGGCTGCGTTTCCGGGCCATCCTGCTCACCTCGGCTACCACCATCGCCGGCTTAACACCGTTGCTATTTGAAACCAGCCGCCAGGCTCAGGTCCTCATTCCCCTCGCCGTCAGCGTTTGCTTCGGTCTGCTCAGCTCGACCGTGCTCGTGCTAGTCGCGATCCCCGCCGCCTACGTCGTCCTTGCCGATTTCGGGTTGATAGCCAAGACAAAACAGAGAACAGAGAATCAAATGTAGAACATATGTCCCAAATGTTCATCCGTGTGGGCCGGCTTCGCCGGCGAAACAATTGGGACAATTGTTCTACACTGGCCGGCTTCGCCGCCTGGAAAGTGCGAAAGCCGAACTAAGATTGCGACCTAAACTCCCTGACCTGTATTCTGAGCTTCATGATGCCTGTTGATCTTGAACCAACGACTGATCTCGACCCAAACAATCCAACTCAAGCGTTGGCCGAGACCAACGTCCTTGCGAATCCGATGGACCAATCGCGTATCCGAGTCGATTCGCAAAGTCGTTCCGGCGATCGGGTGGCCGACCTCTTCGATGAATCCACGCGGCTGCTGCTGCGCGAACGCCTGATGATCGCGATGGTGATCATCGCCACGATGATGCTTGTCGCGCAAGTCATGAATTTCATTATGGGAACGGTGTCCGTCGCGTCGCTAACATCTCGAATGACTGCTGCTGCAGCCCTGTTTGGCTCCGCGACGTTACTTTGGCGGCGACCGGGCATCACGCTCTCGCATCTCCGAAGGATCGAGATCGTTGTTATTGTCGTTCCGCTGGTCGAAGTGATGATGATGCAGTATTTGGAAACGACCCGATTGATTGAAATCGGTAAACCATACCGTTTTCCCGCTCTGGTGGCGGGCAGCGGGAGTGTCGTCGGATTGTTCATCGCAACGTACGCCATGTTCATTCCCTCGAACTGGCGTCGCACCGCTATCGTGGGATTCACGTATGCAATCGTTGCCACGGCCATGAGCGCCGTTCAACTTGCGACCACCAACGGTCTTGAGGGGATAGAACCACCTCGCTTTACCACGACATTTGTTTTGTTTGCAACCGCCGTCATTGCGACTTTTGCCGCACACTTTGTTCGTTCGATCCGCCATGACGTGGAGTCCGCACGCCAATACGGCCAGTATCATCTGACCACCGAGATCGGACGCGGCGGAATGGGGGTTGTCTACCGATCCGATTGGAATCGGCAGCCAACTAAGCCTGATTCTAGCAATTGGGGCCGAGTTCGGGTGTTCGCTGTTGATCATTGTCGGGTTTGCGACGCGGCTCTCAGCGATTCCACTGGCTTTCACGATGATCGTCGCCTTGTTCATCGTTCACGGCGGCGATCCGTGGCAAAAGAAGGAGCTTGCTGCCTGCTATCTCGCGGTTTATGCAACACTCATGCTAACAGGAGCAGGACGATTCTCGGTGGATCAGTGCGTGTGGGGCAAGAAAACCGAGGCAACCGCCAACTCGTCAGAAAAGGAAAACGAATCATGACATTCAACACCCTGCTCGTCGAGAAAACTGGCGAAGCCAGAGTTTCCGCTGCCGTGCAGAGGGTGACGGAAGGCCGTTTGCCGACCGGTAACGTCACTGCTCGCCGCCACCACAGCGATGGCTTAGTAGGACAGCACCACTTAAGTATCGGTGGCATCCTGCCGCCGGAATCAGGACCGTTAAACAACATGTCGGCGGCAGGATGCCACCGTTACGAGCTAAGTGGCGCTGTTCTATTAGGACGCAGGTGCAGCGTTTCGCTTGCTTTGAAAAGATGGTCATTCACGACTTTCGGAGACATTTTCCAAACAACTCATCAACCTCAGCGGAGGCAGATTGCATGTTCAAAGGCGTCTTAATCGTGAAAGACTACGCGGGCTTCCGCGTTTCAGTGACAGACATCGACGAGGGGCAATTGCCCCAGGGGGATGTGACCGTGCGAGTGAGCCATTCGACGCTCAACTACAAGGACGCATTGGCCATCACGAACAAGGGGCCGGTGGTGCGCAAGTTTCCGATGGTGCCCGGCGTTGACCTGGTCGGCGCAGTGGAGCACTCGACACATCCCGATTACAAAGCAGGCGACCCCGTGATTCTCAATGGATGGGGAGTCGGAGAATCGCATTGGGGCGGACTTGCCCAGAAGGCACGCCTGAATGGAAACTGGCTGGTCCCTCTGCCGGAGCAGTTCACACCGCAGCAGGCGATGGCTATTGGAACCGCAGGCTACACCGCGATGCTCTGCGTACTGGCGCTGGAGCGGCACGGCCTCACACCCGCCGACGGAGAAATTCTGGTGACCGGCGCGGCAGGCGGTGTGGGCAGCGTAGCGACGGCCGTCCTGACCCGGCTTGGTTTCACCGTCGTCGCCGTGAGCGGCAGAGCATCGGAAGCCGACTATCTTAAGAGTTTGGGTGCGGTGGAGGTCCTGGATCGTGCCGTATTTGAGAAGCACGGCAAGCCCTTGGGCAAAGAACGCTGGGCTGGTGCGGTGGATGTTGTCGGCAGCCGCACACTGGCGAATGTCTGCGCGTCGATTAAATACCGAGGGGTCGTCACAGCCTGCGGATTGGCGGGTGGCATGGATTTCCCGGCCACCGTCGCGCCATTCATATTGCGAGGCGTTACTCTGGCAGGCATTGACAGCGTGATGTGTCCCCGACCTGAACGACTCGAAGCATGGCGTCGCCTGGGCAAGGATCTCGATGCGTCGAAGCTCGCCACGATCAGCAGGGAGGTAGGCTTGGCAGAGGTGCTACCACTCTCATCGAAACTACTCGGCGGCCAAGTAAGAGGACGAATAGTCGTCGATGTGAACCGTTGACTTGCAAGGCAGCAAATCGGAATAGAGGAGAAGCCGAACAATCGCATGGAGAGCAACGGCTTCCCCGCTCCGAATTCAAATGATTTTCCGTCATTCCAACACCTGTCCCGAATCGAGCGAGCGCGCCCGGCCAGCATGAGTCACGAATGGTATCGGCCAGAAGTCCATCTGTTACTCCCCCATGAGGCATCTCAGGGCCGACGGGTCCGGGGTTGATGCCATCGTTTCGACAACGCTTTTTGCGCCGGCACACATCGGCGACAAGGTGTACTACCAGCATTTTGCGCCGGCCGAAGGCCGCCATGCCTCGAAAAACCAGATCGGCAGCAAACCCGCCATCGACGGCGCGCTGATTGACGCCCTGAAAGCCAAAGCTGCCGGCTACACCCTCCTGCTGGGCTCGCATGGCATCGGAAAAGCGGGTATTGAAGACCTGGAATTCCAGATCAACTATCTGGAAACCCTGCGGCAGATTGCGGCGAAGGCAAACACCGCGGACGAACTCGTTGCTGAAATGAAAGCCGCATACCCGGACTGCAGCGGCGAAGAGGATCTCCAGGGCATCGCGGCCAAGCTCTACCCGGCGGTTTCCGCGGACAGGAGCGAGGCCAACAAAAAGGCAGCGCTGGTTTTTTTTCCAGCTCGTGATGGGCGACCGCGACTACGAAGCCGCCGGGAAATATGCCGGAAAATATATCCAGCACGATCCACGTATTGGCGATGGATTTGACGCGCTGGTTGAATCGCTCGAAACCAATCCGATTTGGAGAGATCATCCGAAATCAAAAGTCGCTTTCAAACTGGTGGCCGCGGACGGCGACCTCGTTTATCTGCAAACCCACAGAGAGATCAAGGCGGCGGACGACGGCTCGCCCGCCCGCCGGATCGTTGTTCACGTTTTCCGTTTCAATGACGCTGGAAAGATCGACGAGCACTGGACCATCGTCCAGTCCGTAAAACTGAAGGACAGCGTAAGCAAACATCCGCTATTTTAAACCAATTGGCGAAGGAAATAGACAAGATGAAAACCATCCTGCGAGTTTTAGCCGTGAAGTGGTAACGGAGGGGCTGACATATTTTTGTAGAACAGTTGTCCTCAACTGTTCACGCTGGCTACGCCAGCATGATGGGTAAACAATTGGGACAATTGTTCTACATCTTCGCATTCGCGGAGTCCAACTCCGTGCTACAACCCTTTGATGGAGAGTTGACTTGGTGAAAAACGGTCGAGCGAGATTCATTGAGTTCCTAAAGCGATGGGGGAGCCTGTCGCAGTTCCGGCGTTGGCCGTGCGTTTTACTCTCACATTCAGTTTTGGGCGAAGAATGCCGATCTGCTATCGATCGCGGCCGAGATGGATGTCGATCCGCCGAATACCGACTCATTGAACTTTCATCAAATGGCAGGATTCGTGCAAATCGGAACACGGACGCTAGACAGCGGTAAACTCGTATCGATGCAGATACGGTGCCTTTAACGACCTTTATACGTTAGAAAGACGAATGACATTCAAAGCTCTTGTTGTTGAACAATCCGGTGAAGCCGAAGTCTCCGCTGCCGTGCAGCATTTGACCGAAGACCGGTTGCCTGAAGGTAGCGTCGCGATCGCCGTCGAATATACCACCGTCAACTACAGATATTGAATGGCAAAATCCGGGGTCGCATCGTCGTCGATGTGAATCATTAGACCGCAGCACAACAAAGGAATTTCCGATGACCCGATTCACTCTTTCGCTGATCGTTTCACTGCTCGTCGCCACCACAACGATGGCTCAGGATGCGGACAACGCGACCGGGCGGCCCAACAGGCAAGCAGATGCACGTCCTCGACAGCGGCAGCAATCTACAACAATCGCATCAATCGGTGATGCGGTGATGAAAAAAATTGATCTGGCTTTGCCTGACGAGCTGTACCTAGGCTACCTGTTTTGGCACCAGGCGGATGAACTCGCCACCGATGTTGTTAATTACGCAATGCTTCTCGATGCTGAGGGAAAGGTAGTTCATCGCTGGGATACCGATCTAACGGGAGGGGGACATACCTCGTACTTACTGGAATCCGGTGGCCTGCTGCGCATGGGCATTAGGGATCGAAAATATGTTGCGGGGCAGCCAGTGGCCGTCACCGACACGCTTCAGATCACAGACACAACTGGACAAGCAGTCTGGGAGTTGAGTGCAAAGAACATTCATTTTAACGGGAACAAAATCACCTTTCACCACGATATGTTGCCCATGCCCAACGGCAATATTCTGGTTTTAATTTACGAAGAAATCAGCCCGAAAGAAGCGGCGGCGGCTGGTTGGTCGGCCGGCAAAGGGAAAACGGTTTGGTCCGATGGAGTGTTGGAGATCAAACCCAACCTGGAAAAGGATTCCCATGAAATCGTCTGGTATTGGCGTTTTATTGACCACATGATTCAGGATCAAGATGCCAAAGCGGCCAACTACGGTGTCATCGCCGATCATCCGGAAAAGATCGATGGCCACTTCCCCAGAAGCTATGCGCCAATGAATGCTGTGCGGCAGCATTTGAATGCGCTCGACTATCACCCGGGCATGGATCAGATCGTTGTCAGCTCCTTTATCTACAGCGAAATCTGGTTGATCGACCACAGCACGACCACCGAACAAGCCGCGAGCTCCACAGGCGGTCGAAGGGGCAAGGGAGGAGACCTGCTGTTCCGATACGGCAATCCCGCTGCCTACGCGAGGGGCACGGAGAAAGAACGGCTCTTCCAAAATCAACACGACGCCAACTGGGTTGACGAAGGTCTTCCTGGAGCCGGCAATCTCTTGGTGTTCAATAACAATACAGGCACGAGCAGCATAGCCAGAGTCGGCACTGGTGGAGCGGCTGCCGCGCTCGCCCAGGAACAGTTAAAGGGAATTAGCAACGTCCATGAAATTAGTCCCACTGTTGATAACGGGCGTTACGTCATCGAGAAAGCTGGAGCGTTTGAGGCGAAGCAAATTTGGTTCTGGGAACACAAAGACTTTTTCGCTCCCTTTCAAGGTGGAGCTCGCCGCTTGCCCAATGGGAACACACTTCTAACCGATACGGTGGGCAGACGGGTCTGGGAAGTTGCGTCTGATGGGGATGTCATCGTTCGCTACAAAGGTCCTGCTCCTGCCTTCAAAGCGTTCAAGTACTCCGCCGAGCAAGTAGCGAATTTGTTTGAGTAAGGAACGGTATCACTATTAGTGGCGCAGTCGGTAGTGGACGAGGCAACTCGTCCCGTGCTGAAGGACTCGTTGCCTCGTCCACTACGAAGTGTGCTGATCAAGAAAGGAAACCCTATGCCCCCTATCACGAAAAAGAAATTTGGCCCGAAGGGATGGACGCCAGAGCGTCTGGGTTCGCTCGACGGCAAGACCTATGTCGTTACTGGTGCCAACGCAGGTGCAGGATTTGAAGCGGCACGCGTGTTCCTCTCCAAGGGCGCATCAGTGGTGATGATGAACCGCAGCGCCGACAAGTCAGCCGCCGCCATCACGACCTTGAAACAAGAATTTGGCAGTGATGCCGACGTGACTTTCGTGCCAATGGACCTGGCGGTGCTTGATTCCGTGCGGGAAGCGGCAGCGAAGATATTGGAGATCGTTCCCCGCATCGACGCGCTCATCTGCAACGCAGCCATCGCCCAAGTAGCCAAACAAGAGATCACCGTCGACGGTTTCGAGAGCCAGCTTGGTGTAAACCACTTCGGTCACTTCCTGCTGTGCGGCTTGCTCTTCGCTTCAGTCGAGCAGTCGGCGGGACGGATCGTGGTCGTCGGCAGCAACGCCTACAAAATGGGACTGAAAAGAATTCAGTTTGAGGATCTGAACTTCGACAAGAACTACACCGCCTGGAATTCCTACGCCCAAAGCAAACTGGCACAGATGATGTTCGCCTATGAATTACAGCGCCGGGTCGAAGCTGCGGGTAAGAACGTGACTGTCCAGGTCTGCCATCCCGGCGCGTCACGAACCAATTTGTTGAAGGACACAGCGAGTACATTCAACAAGATTCTCTGGTCCATCCTTTCTCGCATCATCGCACAGTCCGCCGAAAAGGGATCGTGGCCCGAAGTGATGTGCGCGACCGAAGCGAATGTGGAGTCCGGAAAACTTTATGGCCCCACAAAACGTTCACAAACGGCCGGTCCCATCGACGAATGCCCGTTGAATGAGTGTGCCCTGGATCGGGAAGCCGCTGCCAAACTCTGGGCTCTGTCTGAGCAGAAAACGTCCCTAAGCTGGTCGCCGTAGTGGCAAGCCCCTTTTTGTAGATGGGGATGAAATGCTCGCTGCAGAGTAAAACCAAGTGATATCTAACTTCCCCTGATTTCACTCGGAGCAACGAGCAATGTCGAAAATAACCTATCACGTCGGACTGGACTATCACCAACACAGCATCCAGGTGTGTGTCATGGACAAACAAGGCAACATTATTCAAAACGCCACACGACCTAACGATTGGCGGGCGGTCGCCGAGGTCGTTCCTGAAGGCGGCACGGTTTTCGCCGCCATCGAGGCCTGCTGTGGCGCCGCCGACTTCGCCGAAGAACTCATCAACCATACCGGCTGGTCAGTCAACTTGGCACACCCCGGCTACGTCGCCCGCATCAAGCAAAGCCCCGACAAAACCGACTGGGCCGACGCCAAACTGCTCGCTGACTTGCAGCGCGTCGGTTACCTGCCCAAGGTTTGGTTGGCACCGGAGAACATCCGTGAACTCAGACGTCTGGTGCGTTACCGGCAACAACAAGTCAATCATCGTCGAAACGTCAAACTTCGTGTTCGAGCACTCTTGCGTGATCAGCGTGCCAAGTCTCCCGCCGGATTTACTGCCAAGATTCATAGTCACGGTTCCCTTCGTGCCGTAGTCATCAAAGGTCAAGCCAGCTACCTATCACATGAGGATTCCGAAGGCAAAGTGATGTCACCCGGCAGCTACTTCCATTCGCAGGGTGAAAGTACGCACCACGTTTCGACCGATGGCAATTCTGACTGCATCATCTACGTGCGCAGCGAAGGCAAGTTCGACGTGATTCCATAGCGGAAGGGCGAGAGCCCTCTGGTTCGCACCGTAAGGTTTGTGCCGCTCCGCTAACCAGGCTTGCTCGATGCTTTGCTGAATCGCTTGACGACTTTCGCGTCGACATCATCGAGGCTCTGGTACGTCAGGTGCCGGCGGAATTTCCCGCTTCCCTCAAGTAACTCTTCGGGATCGTCGAGCAAAGTACCTTGGGCGAACGACAACTGCACGTGTGCTTTGTACGGGAACACGCCGCAGAACTGGCCTTCTTTCTCGTCGGGCCTCAACGTGTATAGCGTCCCGCCGTACTTCGCGACCTTTGTCGATTTCGGTACCGCCACCATCACAAGCGAATCGAGCAATTCAATGAGTTTCTGTTTTTCTGCGTCAGTCATGATGTATCTCGTTACGCAAGCTTTGCACCGTTGGAAGCATGACTTGGGCCAGTCTACTTGCGGACGGGTTCGGCCTGTTCTGGTGGCGTCAAAGCTTCGGCGCGTGTTGAGCCAAATTGTTCGCCTGGCCCTGCCAGCTTGTCCGCAGTTGTCCATCCGCTGCGAAGATTAAGGTCGCGTTGCGGGAAGGCGATCTCGATGCCAGCCTCCGCGAACCGCTTGTCAATCTCGGTGTGCAGTTCGGCAATCGCTTTTAGACGATCGTCAACATTGGGAAGATAGGCCCGCAACGTGAGCGTCAGCGAGCTGTCAGCAAACGCCTCGAAAGTCGTCCTCGGTGGTGGGTCGTCAATGACTTGTAAGTTATCCGCCGCCACATCGAACAGGATCTGTCGGGCTGCTTCGCTGTCACTTCCGTAGGCCACGCCCACCGGAATGATGACGCGATTCACTGAGGCGCTGAGCGTCCAGTTCAGGATGGTACCGGTAATCAGGTTCTTGTTTGGCACTACAAGATCTGTTTCAATCGTTGGCAAGTTTTTCTAATAACCTAAAGGGCAGGAAGAGTCGCATGGGGTAGCCAGGGAGTTCGGAGAAATCGAAGTGCTGGTAGAACTCTTTTGAAGGGGCGTCGACGCAGTCGAGTATGACGGCGATGAACGCGAAGGTTTCGGCTGCGTCGTAGCAATCCTTTAACGCAGTCGCGAGTAAACGCTTTCCGATGCCTCGGCCTTGAAACGATTGGTCGATGCCGAGCCACGCTAATACTGCGACGGGTAACTGCCGATTGGGAAGCGACTTGGCAACTTCGACGGGTAGGTCCGAGAAGTCGACTTGAGATGTTGCCAGCGTGTAGAAGCCAACGATGTGACTTTCGGAGTCGAGCAAAACCTTGGTCGAACTAAGATGCTTTTTTTGACTCTGAAACGCCGTTTTCTTCAGCCACGCATCGACTTCTTCCTGGCCGGATTGGAACCGTGTCCGGTTGTGCGACTTAGCCAGTAGCTCGACTCGCCAGCCGTCAGGATAGCGCACGCCGCTCACGCATCGCCCCGCATGATCGACCCGAGTCCTTTTTGCGCCTTGGTCAACTTGGGTGGCTTGGCGAGCGCATTCCAAAACTCCAGTTGTTCCGTTGGCGTCATCGCAATCGTGTGTGACTGGGCCGCTGCCAATTCACGTTCGGCCTGACCCATGACAACACTGCGAACGTAATCACTCACACTCACCCGTCGCAGTTCGGCGGCAGCACTGAGCAATGCCTTCGATTCTTCATCGAGCCGCACCATCAATGAACTATTCTTTTGCATCGCGTGCTAAACTCTTTCACTCATTCGTCGACATGTTTCACCGGCACTCATTGTACTGCACAACGCTATACACGGCAAGTTCTTGTGGATAGTCCTCTTAACACGACAAACGAGAACCATTTAAGCTCCGACGCCGGACCGGAGATGGCCCGAGCGGCGGCAGTCTATGTTCGTCAATCTCGAACCAGGGGACTCACTTATAGTTCCTGTCAAAACCAAGCCGAATTGTGCCAATCGCTTGCTTTGCAGAGGGGATCGGCTGGCAGAACCACGCCGCGAACACCAATTGTTCGCGGGATAACGCGGGCCAGCCCGATTGGACTCAGTCAAATAGGACGCAGGTTTTCCTGGTGCTTGTCACAATGACAGCAAGTCTTGTCGGCTGCGGTGATCGAGCAGCGACGCCGGTCGCAACTGAACCTGATCTATCGACGAAGATCGAGCCGGGCAAATATTCACTCAAGTCAGAACAAAGACCCAGTCGGATCACGAACCGTTTCGGCAGGCTGCCTTTGGGGATGGAACCTATCGGACTATTGATTGGTACTTCAACAGTGGTTACCCCGGTGAGTGGAGGGACGTTTTTTATTACGCCGAAGCGTTGTCCAAATTTGACGCTCAATTTGACGATCGTCTACCAACCTTGCAAGAACTAACTTTTGCCTGTAAGGATGGCTATGATCAAACGTGCCCTGACTTTGTCAGAAGCTATCTACTGGTTTGAGGTTTGGTTCTGGGACGGCGTTAAACGTGGGCTCTGACCGCTCGATTTAATTTAGTGGTACCGTCCCGTTGCAGCACCAATTTTTCGCCTTTGCGTTGCATGGTCGACTGAACTGACTTTGACGTTTGGCCTACCAGTCGGATCGGATCGCTATCCGCATTTCTTTGTTCTTGAAAGCGACGGCACATTCCTACAGTCGCAAGGCACTGGCGAATTGGAAAAAGGCAAAGGCTACAACGAAGCGAACTTCATCGGTTTTCTCAATGCGTGGACGTCGGAGAAATAGGAAATAATCCGCGTGAAGATACTTCTTTCGCACGTCATACCTTCGATTTCTGGCGTTGGACCAGATGCTTTGACTTGCACCGGGGAAACAACTCCGCATTTCGTGTTCTAACACCACTGATGTATTAAAGAAGGACAAGCGTGCCCAACAAACAACCAACAAACACGCCACCCGCGTCGCCTGCTCCGCCGGCAATACCGAATCCTGCATTCCGCCTCCCCTCCAAAAGGAACCAAACTCACCCAGCCGAACTGAACGACTCCTCTCAGGGTTACTTATGCAAACGGCGCGAGTGGATTCCCAAAAAATGGCGTCAGAGGCCCGATCGCCGGCCAATTTGTTTACCCGACAGCGTCCTGCAGTTCTCGATCACCTGGCGTAATTGGTAGTGGACGAGGCTACAAGTCCCGTCGATGACTGACCCAGAGATCTACACCCTCAGTCCGTCGGGAGCATCACCCACAGTTCCGGTCGACCAACGTTGCAGTGCACCGCTCGCACTAGCATCCCCATGCAGGCCCAGGAGACGAACAACGTCATACGAGCCGCATGCCAAGCGATGGGAAACGTGCTTGCGGATTCGCGCTGCCCGTTGTCGTCATGCTCAACCACGATGACCGGGCGTAGCTTCCATCCCCATTGCGAAGCCTGATCGAGCGCGGCACCAATAACGGCCTTCGCCTCAGCCTGCTCATCGACTCTATCGGGCAACGATGCCGTGAGCCGAGCGATCCGGAGTTGAAACGCGACCTGGACGACACCAAACCACTTTGAAGTCCGACATCGCAATGTCGATGTCGAGCCGCGAGAGTTGGCGGGCGGCGACTTGCTTCAATTTGTCCGTCGCGACGACAACGTCGGCTTCCGCCTTCTCAATCCGGGCTTTCAAGTCCTCGACTCGGATATCGTTCAGGTTCTCGAACACTTCGTGCTTCAGTATTCGTTGAACCTCCTCCGTGTCCCGGTTGATTTGAGCTTTTAACTGAGCCAGGAGCGTTTCAACTTCAGCCTGCTCCTTATCAAGCAACGTCTTAGAGCCTTGGAACACGGCGTCACGCAAGCCCTCGTCATCAACAATGACTCGGAGTTCATCGACGACCGCGGCCTCGATCATCGCGGCTGAAACCGACCCCATCTCGCAGGCATCGGCCCCACTCTTAGCATCGCGTGAACAACAAGTGACGACTTTGGTAGTGGACGAGGCCACGAGTCCCGTGTTGCAGGACTCGTGGCCTCGTCCACTACGTTCGTTATTGATCCCGCGATGCTTAACCGTCGTTTGGCAAGCGTAATACCGATACACGCTCGACTTTCTCTTTGTCGTACGGTGAACCATTCGGCAGTCGCAGTACGGACAAACAAGAATCCCCTTCAACAGTGCCGAGTACTTGTTGACCAGTCGCTGTGCTCTCCCCTTCCGGTGCGCCTTCAGCATCTTGCCGACCGCGTCAAAGGTTTCTTGGTCGATGATTGCGTCGTGCTCACCTTCGTAGATGTGCTCCTTGTAGGCGATTTTTTCCCACATACAAGGGGCGGGTGAGCAGTGAGTGAACTGCCGGCTTGTCGAAAACTCGTCCGCCACGCGTCCGCCCGGTACGAGTACGCCAGATCTTGTTCGGCCAGCCGAATTCTTGGAGGCGTTTCACCACCGGCAGTAGCGAACCGAACAAAACGGTCCCGCCCTCAGGGTTATGTAGGAGAGAACTCGATAGGGTTAACCAGAAACTGCGAAGCAACCCGCCACCGGTGGGCTCTTTTGGAGGATGATTAAGAGCACAATGAAAACCGTAGTTCAAATCGCATCCGGGACAATGTTGGCGACAACCATTGGATTGTTGGCCATGCTATTGGTCGGGCTGATGTCATGGCCACTGGCGAGAGGCGTGAGCGGAATCGCGATCGGCTTGATCGCATCGACCATGTTTGCATTGCTGTTGCGTAAGAAGCTTGGCCAGCCGATTTCGATCGTCGCCAGCGGAATCGGAGCGATCGTCGCGTGCTTCTTCGCGATTTCAACCGCAGAGATCCTTCCGCCAGGAAGCTTGCAGTGGTTTTTCCAAGGCGGCCTCTACGGCGCTGCCTTCGGTGTCCCCGTTGCCACGATACTGTCGCCGCTGGCATTGATCGAACGTCGCCGCGTCAATGACGATTCAGTTTCAAACTGAAGTGTGAACGTTCACTGGAGAAGGCGACTGCATACCAATGGTCGCTTCGTCGCTCGTTCGAGTGTCTGACAGTGCGATGGCTAGGCTTGCGGTCCCGGTGGCTGAACCACGTTGAGCATTACGAACTTCTCCAATGGCGATTGATCTCGGAGAAAATGGAGTCTGCACTTTGATCGACGCAGTTAAGTTCGACGACAAGCAGCTTCGACCAGTGGTAGCGTCCGCCTGGTCGCGAGTGGCGATTCCATTCTCTTAGCAGCTTGGATGTCGCTCGCTTATGGATCAAAAGACGGTTTCCTGACCTGCGTACGTGCGAGACATCACACCACCTGAATGACCTGCGAAGCCACGCGTGGTAGCCTTGAACGCCTTCATCAGTGATCACAATTGCCGTGGGATCGAGAGCCAGCCTGATTGTATTGAGCAACGCCTCTACCAGACACATGCCGAGCAACGCGAGAAAAATGTAACTCATGACACTTCTCTCCCATGGTCCTGGAGTGGTAGCTCCCTTTCCAAGTGGAAAGTTGAACCAAACTGCATCGGTTTGAATGGCGATCAACGGGATTCCGAATAGCAGCAGCAGGGGCGCATGCGTGCGAAACAGCACCCATCCGCTCGATACAACCGAGGCGACGAATGGACGTTCTTTGGCATGGCGATCGAAAGGATCGGTAGCAGGAAGATGTAATTCTTCTTGAGACATGGCGAATGGTTTCTCAGGACGATGGTGTTTAAATCTCGGCTTGAATGCGTTGCAGCCGATCGCGGATTTGGGTCTTGGTCCGGTTGATCTGCTGCTGGCTTGAATGGGGAAAGAACGGTAAATCATCGAGGGAGACTCCCATCCTTGCCAGAGTCAATCGCCACGCTTGCACATCATTGAAACCAGACGTGATCGGTGACGGACGCTGCAAAACCAGAGTGCTGATCCTCGTGGCATCCTGCTTTGCGGCCGGCCCGAGTGACGCGTAAGCGTCTCGAATTCCTTCAACCATCGCACGTCGTTGGCTCCAGTTGTCTTTGGTCGAAACGTGATCGAGTGCGTCGCGCAGAATGGGCATTGCTCGCTCAGCACCGAGGTCAGCAAGCCTTGAAAGAAAATGCCCAGCCTGTTCGTAGAGTTCGGGCCGAGTCCAAATGGCGAGGTGAGCTGGATCGGGTTTGACGAACGTGCCCGGTGGCATCAAAGATAGGGCTTTCGCTAACTGCGATCGTTCCTTTTCGGTCGCATCATCGAACCCAATCCGTCGTGCGTAGGCGGTTCTGAGTTCGATCGGCGTTTCGCCCTTAGAAAAAACGTTCTCGATCGGACCGGCAATGTCTTTGACTCGCTGGTCACCGACAACGCGGGCGATCAATTGATGGTCGTCGAGGCCTGCGTCGAAGAAAAAGAGCGAAAGCCAGCGTCTCGCTAATTCCAGCCTAGCTGGACTCGCGTCGGGATCGTCGATCGCGCGTTTGACTTCCAAACGCAATCGTTCGCGGGTGTCATCAAGCTCCGCAAGAAGCGGCACCTCGATGGCTTCCAACAACGTCGGCTCCAAATCAATCCGTTGGTCCGACGACTTCCAATCACTTCCGCCAATCCCAAAGGATGCACCCGAGATTGTTCCGACAGCCATCTGAAGATCAAAGTCGAAGTAGAAGACGTTGCCAGGAACAAAGTGTCGAACTTCACTCCTGCGAAATTGAACGTCATTGCCGGTGCGGGAAATCTCCACTCGTTCGACTCGTGGAATTTCTTTATTGTGGGTCGAAACCAAACGCACGACCCAATCCGCTTCTTCGGCGGGTGTTGGCTCAACCTCAACAATTCGTTCCACACCGGCAAGACGTAGCGCCCAATCGGCTTCGAGCGATTTCTCAACCTGCCGCAACTCGTTGCCTTTCACTCGCCGCATGAGTCCCGGATGTTTGCGAATCAATTGACCAGGGTTGGACGGGAACACGCCTGGTTTTGCATTTTCACCAGTGCGGACCAAAGCGAACGCCGCAACCGAAGGATCGCGTTTGCGGCCAGCTGGGCCGGTGCTTTCAACAGTGACACTTTCGACGCCCGGTAAATCTAGAAGCATTGTGCATAAGTAGTCACATTCGGGAGACCGGTAGAGTTCGCCGTTCTCGACGTACACGTTTCCGGTCAAGATGATCGGTTTACCAGGGAGAATGTCGGGTGAGACTTCCGCGTGAAACTCCGATATCGCTGACGAGCGAATGGGTTGCATGACCAACCAGCCCAGTCCGAGCGCAAGTAAGGTCGCGATCGGAAACGCGGCCCAACCGATCTTGGTTGGTAATATTCGCTGAATACCGAGCGTCGTCGCAAGATAGACAAACACGGTGGGAGCAACGAGAAGAACCAAGCCCGGAACGATGAGTGCAACGAAGCCAAGCACGACCAGCATCGGGCAACAGAGCGCCATCGCGGCGGTGACGCCTGTGAGGGTTAAAACAATGTTGCCAAATTTACGCATAATGGATTCGATACCGTGACGATCGGCGCACACCTTCCGCGGCAACGACCGCAGGTCGATGAAGTCTAGGTCACGATCTGAACCCGCTAAAACCCATTGTTGACGGTGACTTGATCGAGCGTCAGTTGCCCAGGCTTCGGCCAAGCTTCTTTAGTGCCTTTGCCGATCGCAACCATTGGTCCCATGACGTGGTCGTCGGGGAGGTTGATCAGCTTGGCGACGGCTTCGATGTCGAATCCGATCATGGGGCATGACTGGTAGCCCATGCCTTGCGCGGCGAGCATCATGGTTTGCATGGCGATGCCAATTGAGCGTTGGGCTTCGTCGCGTTGCAGCCACTCGCGGCCTTCGTGGAATGGCCCCATCCAGCCCACCAACATTTCAGCGACTTCCTTCGGCGCATTCGCAAGCGTCAAAGCAGACAAGCATCTGCTCGATGAAGGAGACGGTTACCACGGCAAAAGCAAAACGTTTGATCGCACTCACGCAAGGCAATGTGGCTCTTGAATCTCAAGCTGTCTCGCGGGGTGCGGCTCTAGTTATCGTCAAAAGTTGCAAACAACACTTTCGGTTGTGAGTAACCTTCGATTGGCTTTCAGCTACTCTTCTTCTGCGTCGCGTGCGCGTACTCGAATCGAGGCTACTCTTGCACTCTTGAAGTCAAAATAGAAAGCTGGATTTCGGTACATCGCGGCTTGATTATCGAGCTTTGTGGTCGGCTCGCCGTATGCCCCGATGACTTCGTCCCAGGAGCTGCCGATGCCGATCCCCTCCTGTGTTGCCCCCAAGAACTTCCGGGCTCTTGGCCCCATGGCATTGGTGTCGAAGCAATGGATAGACGTCAAACCATCCTTCGACGAAACCCTCAGTCGAAAACCACGCGAGTCGTACTGCAATTCGTCGATCGTGTACTTGGGATCCGCTGGTTCCCATCGAACGTTGCCACCCGGCCTCAGATCCGGGACAAAATTTGGGTCGTTGCCGTTAATAGCCAACTTCGTCCCTTCTCGCGTCACGATTTTGTCTGGTTCTCCGAACATGGCGATGACTTCTGGCTTTGACGCGCCGAATTTTGCCGGGCCAAGACCACTTTCATCAGAAATTGCATACGCTTTGGTGCTTGTGTCTGGCGGCAAGGCATCGGTAGCTTCCACCACGTATCCTGCAGGGGCGGAGATTGCGAACAATGAAGCATCGATCGTCTCGTCGAACGAGAATTGATCGATCACTTCGATGACTGAGTTGAGATTCGCGTCTTTCCCGCGGTCGACCGAAATGCGGATAGGAAGATGGGTTTCGGCGTCGACAATGACGTTTGCAGTCGCGCCGTCGAAAGACGTTGAGAACTCAAGTACTTTTTGGCCGTCAAGCACCTTTTCCGCAACTTCCATTTCGGCTTGGGCCTCGAGTTGGAGTAGTTGACCATACGCGCCCAAGACTCGCCGCGAGACTGACGGGAGATCGTAAATGGGGTAGATTTCTGCTCTTTTCTGCGAATGAAACAGGTCCATGACCTTCGACGCTTCGTTGTTCAGCACGTGGACATCGTCGGCTCCCTCTGCCCTTACATAATCGGGAGAGACAAACGAAATGTCGTACGAAGCCGTCTTCGCGTTGTTAGCAAAGGTCTCTAATCGAAAGGTCACTGAGTTCAATTTGCGGATCGCATCTTGAACTTGGGCGAACGCCTGATTTCCAGGACCGTTCCACGGAATCCAAAAGCCGCCGACCGCCAGCGCAAACGTCGCGGCAACCGCTGCAAGCTGGAACCGACGGCTCGTTGTTTTAGCAAAGACCGGAGAGGAACGCGGAACCTTCTCTTCCGACGTTGGCCAAACAATGTCTGGATCCGGGAAGGCGGGTGTTTGTTGCTCCCGCAGCGCGAGACAAACTCGATCCAACGTTTCGTCGGGGTGGGAACCCATGACTGATCTTGACATTGCGTTTTCCTTTTCCAAAACTTGAATCGAAGTTAGTTACGAATGGAGGATGGCTTGATGTCATCGAGCGAGAGCCGAAGTTTCTCCCGGGCTCGAAAAACAAGCACGCCAACGTGCGACTTATCTGTTTGCAAATGTGCGGCGGCCTCGATGTAGCTCTGCTGCTCGATGCAACAAAGCCAAAACGCTTGGGCTTGGTTGGCAGGCATCTTTGAGAGTTCAATGCGAACGCGATCCATCAACTCTTCCAGCTCGAGCGCATCACCGGCCTCGTTTTGTTCCGCCGCTCTCTCTTGCGGTTCGTCAAAAATCCGTCCATCACCTTCGCGTTTGTTTGCTCGCAACAAGTCAAGCGATCGCCGGACGGCAAGCCATTTGAGCAGTCCAGGCAAATTGTGAATCTGGCTATTTTGGTCTTTTTGAAAAGCTTCGATCATCACGTCTTGAAAGCAATCCAAAGCATCAGCGTGCTGCGACACAATTCGGCTGATGGTGGCCCAGACCATCGGTCCAAACTCCGTTTTCGCCTGCTCCCAATCGCGCATCGCTTCTTACTCCCACAAGCCAAGTCATTCCAAGAACTACAATAATGGCGCCGGCAAGCAGACAGAAATTACAGGTTTAAAAGAAGATTGCGGATGTTTCTTCCATGCGGCACGTCTCCGCGAATGCCGTCGTAATGCCCCGCTAGGTCTGACAGGCGATTTCTGAACCAACTAGTCTCTTGATTTCACTGCCACACATCTAGCATCTACAGTGTCTTGCTCCGGTCATCACCGATGTCAGGCTGCAGCAATCGACTGACTTTCTGTCACAGAATTCGTCGATGCTGAACTGCAAGATTGGTCGCTTTGGTGTACTTTCGCAAGAAAGTTTACCTGTCAGTCGCTTCCTGGAATTCTGGTTTGCGAGGGCGATATGAAATTGGCACGGACCATTCGCTGTCATGAGGCAGAGGAGATGGAAAACCATCGGATCCATTCCATATCAACGTCAACTGCATGAGCGTCTTGTCGCCCGAGAGCTTGATGGCGGGGCGAGATCCCAAAACCACGCCGATCACCAATACGGTGTCGCCTCCGGATTTGCGAAAGACAACGAAGAATTCTTTCTGATCCTCAGCCCTTGCGATCCCATATCGTCTCGGTTGAACTGTACCGGTCACAACCGGCGTCAGTTCGGAATCGGCATAGTGGTCCGAGTAGAACTTCACGATTTCATTTGCCTTCGCGTCGACTGGTAGTGATGTCCAGAGCAACTTGTCTACAGAAAAATGGATGTCAGCCCCTGGGCTTGACGTCAATAGTTCTTGATCGATGTGGGGAACTGAATCGGCGACGGGTGTCCACGTCCCTGCCAACTTTAGGAACCGCAAATCCTCGTTCAAATTGCGAATCGAAACCACAGCCAGCAATATCTTCGTAGGATCATCCGAGTAAGCGAGGACGCTTGATGGTGAATCAAGAAGCTCCCGAATTCTGCGCGATTCAATACTGCCCGCCGGACTCTGAAAGAGGGCAATCGTGACCCTATCGTGCGCTTCGAGGAAATCCAGGTCTTCATCGCTGATACGAAACTCCATTCCTTCCCGACTCAGCGTTTCAGTTTCGACAAAGTCGATCGCCACATTCACGTTCAGCACCGTTGCAGGGCTTTTCTCGCCCTTTCCGTCAGAAATTGACAGCCTCAGGTTAAACGGACCAGACACCGGAGCCACGAACCGTACGACCTTGGCGTCCAGACGATGCTCCTTTCCGTCGCCGGATCGTTTGGCGGGTGCCACAGGGCGGTCGATGTAATGGATGTTGAACGCCCGATCGCACGAAATTCCAACCTGACAGTTCGCGTCGTCACTCTCGCTCGTACCATTTCCCGCTGACGATAAACGCTTCGCAACAAACTTCAAATACTCTTCTATCCTTGAAATTGCAGCGCGAAGGCGAGATGCCTCCGATCGATTGTCTTTGGCTTGTTGATACTCCTGATCTGCAAGAGCGAGTTGTAATTGTAAATCAGCAATTCTCGTCGCCAAAACTTTGGCCTTTTCATCGATTCCTGCGCTCGCGGTACCAACCTTTTCATCGGAGAGCGACACGTCCGAACCGATGATCGCTCGAATCCTAGGACTCAACGTGCGTTCGAGTCGCACCCGTTCCTCATTATAGAAGGCCGACTCGTTCTGATTGATCGACGGAGATTCGAGCTTCTCCAAGACTTCGGCAAGACGCTGACTCGGTTCCGAACTCTGCAGCATCTTCAGCCGCATTTTTTGGACCGTGAACTTGTTCAATTCGACTTCGAGCTTGACGATCTCAGTCGGAACGGTGTCGCGAAACGCTTGATTTTGACGCTCGTCAAAATCTGATTTCTCTAGTCGCCCCATCCGTTCTCGCGCCTGCAGTAAATGCTTTGCCAAGACCGTCCGTGTTTGGGAGAGCTTCTCACGCATCTCGGGGTCAAGAGTGGTCTCTGGACCGGGAATGAGCTCGAAGTAGGTGCGAGCCTTGGACCCACTCTCTTGATTCGCTGTGACGGAGTAGACAACCAAGTTCGACGCAAGTCTTGCAGAGTCTTCTCGCAAGAACTTCGCCACATCCTCGACATCATTGATTTGGCGTGTCTCACTGCCCGTTCTTTCGCCTGGGTTCTCTAGGTTGACCAAAAGAAACTTCAATTGCACAAGGTGACGTAACTCGTTCACCGGCTCTTCTTCACCTTCAATCTTGCTTCGGCGATAGAACACGATTCGACCGTCAGCGTCACGAGCCAGCTCCAGTCCGAAATAGCGTTTGAATCTTTCTAATTCTGGATGCTTTTCGGTCTGCTGGTCGATCAGGTTTTGCGGTGTGTTCGCGGGTGGCTCGACTTGTGATGGGCTGGTGATCGCTGGCTTCAATAAAGACTCGTCGATGCGGAACAACAACGCATCGACACGACGTTCAATGATGGACTTGGCAGAGTCCTCGCGACGGTCGAGTCGCTTACGTGTCGCTGTCAAGCGTTCTTCTGCATCAGCGAGTTGCTTGCGCTGGAGCGAGAGTCGCAGTTCAAAGGCTTTCGCTACGAGTCTTTCGAGCTGCTCTCGCTGCTCCTTGCCCACGCCAATGTCAGCTCTTTCTGGATCAAGCCCACCGCGAACCTCGACAGCAAACTCCGCGGCCTGGTTTTCCGCACTGATGTAGCCTCGCTTCAATTGCTCGATTACAGACACCGACTCTTGGATGCGTTTATCAAAGGCACCCGGCGGTTCTTCCCACAATTCCGTTTCCCCTCGCCCGTCGTCAACCAGTCTCCGGTTCTCGTCGTACCGAAGCCCCAACATTTCAAGCGCACGGGTCGCATCGCGTTGGTCTGAGACGTCACGATCATCAGGGGTGTGATCCGGGTCACTGAACCTCTGAAGCAACTCAATCACCTTCGGTAAGTGACGTCCCGATTTTTCCAAGCTTGCACGGCTATAGCGCACCACCAATACCGTCTCCGCGGAAAATCCCATTTTCCTATAAACGCTTGCTCCAGATCGAAGGATCGCGATTGCCAGGCGTTTTCGTTGGCCCTCCTCGTAATCGTCCGCCAAAGGCAACCGCCAGTTGAGTCTCGTTTCAGGCTGCTCGACGATCAGTGTTCCGACGCCCGTCAGCTCCGCAGAAATATCGCTGACTCTGCCGGCCACGTACTCATAAGTGTACGCTGGCGGCAGTGCCCGCTTTCCGGCACTGTCATTTGGGGTGTCCAAGTGTTTCGCAGCTTTGTCATTGTTCGGAATTTGGGGCTCTGCCGCCGCCCCCGCATGACTTGCGATGACGAGAATGATGCAAGCAATTGTTCGATTCATCTTTGGGCCTTCGATTCGTTGGTGGGTGGCAGCAGGGGCAGGTCGGCGAACGGGCGACGTGATTCAGTTTCCAGCATCATCGCGTCACGGTGGAGAAGTTCGGCGTCAAGTAGCGCTTCGTCGTTCCAGTCTGTCGCGTCGATCGAATCCGCGGCTTTCGATTGGTCTGTCGGAACTGCCTGACGGGTTTCCGCGGCATGACTGCGATGCTCAATCCCGTCGCCAATGGATTCGTCGACGTGGATCTTCCGAGGCACGTGAAAGGTCGGTGCTCTAGAAACGGCAAGCCAACCGCAGGCGATGATGAGCAGTGATGATGTGAGGGAGATCCAAACGAGCTTCGTTCGTGTCGGCCAACTCGCTGTTTCGTTTTCTCGCAGCTCTTGGGGAAGCTTTGACTGCGTAGGCTGTTCCACGTGTGCGATGCACTGAGTCAGCAAGGACTCCAATTGCTTCGCATCGCAAATTCGTTCATCGGCGTTCTTGCAATGCAACCTCTCGACAAGGCGACAGAGCCAACTCGGGACGTTGGGGTTGATATCGAGAATCGACCGAGGTTGGTCTTGCACGATCCGATGCAGTACTCCGTAGCTCGTTTCTGCTCGAAAAGGAGATCTGCCCGTGCACATGGCATAGATCACGCTACCGAGCGAAAACAGATCGCTTCGCGCACCGATGGACTCACCTTTTGCTTGCTCAGGAGACATGTATTGCGGCGTTCCTGCGATGACCCCGCTGCGGGTCATCGTGGCATCATCAACAGCTCGAGCAAGTCCAAAGTCAGTAATCGCCACGCGTTCGACGCCATCCTCGAGCAGAATATTCGCTGGCTTGATGTCACGATGCACGAGGCCCTGTTCATGCGCCGCTGACAATCCTGATGCGATCTGCGATGCGATGCGAAGAATGTCAATCACGGGCAATGGACCTTCTCGGTCGATGCGCTTCTGAAGCGACTCGCCGCGGACGTATGGCATTACCAGATACGGAAGCGATTCATCGTTCGAAACCCCATGAATCGCAACGACGTTCGGATGAAGCACGGCCGCGGCAGCCTTGGCCTCGCGGGCGAAACGTCGACGAGCTGAACCGCTGCTTGCCAAGTGGGGTGCCAAGACCTTGATTGCGATAATGCGATCCAGTGAACAATCCAGTGCCTTCAAGACGACACCCATTCCGCCGCTTCCGATCACGCCAGATACCTCATATCCACCCAATCGCCCAAGCATGTTGGGGTCGTCTGTTGGCGTTAAAGCTCTGAGCACATTCTCTATGCTATGCGAAGAACTTCGAGAACCGCATTTTCGATCTCCAATCGAGTTTCGGTAAGGATCAAATCCCAGAAATTGAGTTGCTTCACTCCAAGATTCTGGCTCAGCGGCACATTCCTTCAAGCGACCACGGCAAGTAGCACATTGTTCGAGGTGGTTTTCCCACGCAGACTCCTCTTCGGAGCTAAGCTTGCCCTCAAGCAACTCCAGGTTGCGGTCGGTCATCCCGCATGCGGATGGCGTCGCTTTCATGATTGATTCTCCAGGATTCTTACGATTTGACGCAATCGAAACATCACACGATTTCGAGCCGAGTAGATTGCACCGCGTGATTTCCCAAGGTGTTTAGCAACGTCATCCACCGGCAATCCCTGGACGACCGACATGTCGAATGCTTCCCAGGTTTCAGTCTCGACTTCGACCTTCACACGATCTGCTGCGGCCAAATAAAGCTCGCGCCGATATTCCAAATCGATTAGCTCTTCAGTGACCTGGTCGCTGTAGGCACAATCGTCTAGCTCGATTTGGGCCGATGATCCGCCGGTTGCTCGATCCCGTGGCTGTCTTGTCAATGAATTCACGATGGCATTCTTGATGACACGGTTCAGCCAATGACGGAACCGTGTTCCTGCTTCGGACTTCTCCCACCGCCCAATTGCCGAGACGACTGAGACGAGTACCTGCTGGGCCAAGTCGTGTGCGTCGGCGTCTTGCAGGCCCCGTCGCATGGCGATTCGGAAGATCACCGGACGATATAGCTGCGCAAATTGCTGCCACGCCTCCCGGTTGGCCGGGTCCTTCACCTGCACTAACAGGCTTTCTCGAGTTTCAGGGAATTCATGCACAACGAGGGTCTCCTACCAGTTAAACACGGCTCAACTCGCGATCTTTTGCGGAATTCAAAACATTTTCTGCGATTACCTCAGCATAAATGAAACCTCACCTTCTGTGGCACTCGCAGCCATCCGGGTGATCAAGCCAGCTCACTCGGCGCTCTCTGAAGACCACAGATCAGCTTGACGTCGCAAGATTGCCTACATATCGTATTGCGATATATCGCAACTTGCAAATAAGCAATTTCGAGCGAGTACATGAAATGCGAACCGTTGATTTTCACATCCTGTTGAGTCTCCTGGATCACCAGCGGCACGGTTACGGAATCATCAAAGAGGTTGAGGCGATGACCAGCGGCGACGTCCGAATGGGACCAGGCACTCTGTATGGTTCCATCAAGCGGTTGATCAATCTTGGACTGATCATCGAATCCAAGAAACGACCGTCGGCAAAAGACGATGACGAACGTCGCCGATGTTACTATCGAGTGACCGCTGCTGGAATCAAAGCGACACGTGCGGAATGCGAACGTCTGCAATCTCTCTTGGAAATCGCTCGTGTCAAAAAGGGGCCAGAGTTCACAAGCATGGTGGGGGTTGGTTAGATGAAAGAGGTACCGCAACTGCATCAGAGAACCGCAAAACTCTGTTATCAGTATGTTCTCTGGCTCTACCCTGCTTCGTTTCGTCGGCAGTTTGCAACTCAAATGTCGGAGACCTTTGCTGAACTGGTACAAGATGACTTCGCGGTAGGTGCTTGGCATGGGATTGCGTCGTCATGCAGAATGATCGGCCACGAACTTCTTGTTTGCGTGCCGTCGCAACACTTGCGTTGTATTTGCGAAGTGGTGCGAGCCGGCCAATTGCGGCGATATTGGAGAAGCGTCGTCATTGGATCCATTGTCGTGGGCGTGGTACTAACGCCAGCGGACCTGGTAAGCACCCTGTTGGTTGCGGCGGTCTTGGTAATTGTTTTTTGGATACTAGCGTCCGTCTTCCGAGATGACCGATCCGCCACAACTGTAGAGGTAGAGTTATGAATCGATTATCAAAGACAGTACTTGCGTCGATTGTCGTTCCATACCTCATGATTCATTCGTCGATCGCGATTGGACAAGTACCATCGATCAGCCCACCGACCGACAACACAGCGGACAAAGGTGGAACCAAGGTCTTTCCGGTGCGAATTGAAAACGGCGATATGGCTAAGCCCATCGAAATCAGTCAATGGTCCGATGGCGACCGACATTCGCTCAACGATCTCAAGGGAAAAACAGTCGTGCTCCATTTCTGGGGCACGTGGTGCGGTCCCTGCATCGCGACGATTCCGGTTTGGAAGCGGCTTGAGGAGAAGTATTCCAGGGAGGAAGTCGTCTTTATTGGAATTCACACGGCGGGTACTGGGATGGACGATGTGCGAGCGTTTATGAAGAAGCACAACTGGGAGCACCTGACCGGGATCGATGAAGGTGTCGCGATCGCGGATAGCGTCACCTTTCGACGCTACGGCATTTCTGCGGTCAATCAAATTGTTGTCGTAAACGCAGAAGGAGCTGTGACCTACAACGGAGGCAAGCCGACACAATCGGCTGGGCCAGTCGAGATTGCACGACAATTGGGCGTCAAAGGTCCGGGGGAGGAATCCACTGAACAAGAGGCCCAAGACGGTGGAATCGCGATCATGACGCACATGTATGACAAGGAAATCGAAGCCGCACTGCGATCCGCAAAGATTGGAAACTGATTGCGCGGTTTTGTTTTCGATTCACAAAATCGTTTCGATTCGATTCCGCTAATCAATTGTGATCACTTGATTTCGGCCATGGCGAGGGCGGTTTTCCAACTCCCAAATGTTCGGCGGATCGCCATCGCTTTGTCTCGATTTTCGAGACACACTTCGGTGTAGATCAATGACCTCACCGGCGGCTTGGCGGTTGCGGAGCCACAGGATCATCGTCTCGCGGTCGAAATTGTCCGGCCGACGGCGGGAGACGTTGGCAAGGTTGATGCCGGCGGCGGTCAGGGCGGCTCGCCAGCTGCCGTAGTGACGGAGCGCGGCTTCGTAGAGCGGGCGATCGCGGGATCGGGTGACCATCAACATCGGCAGGTCGCGAACGTCGGGGTGATCGCTGCTGAGAGATTTGCCCGCATCGTGTCTTTGCCGGATCATGTGGAGAATCTCTTTTTTGGTATAGAAGCGACTCTCCGGTTCCAGGTCCGCGGCGATGACGGCTTCGTTCCACGTTCCAAAGTGCGTTCGCGCCGCATGGAAATCGCTCCCGAGACGCCATGAGGCAGCAGCAGCCACCACGGAATGATGTTTCGATTCCAAGCGTTGACGATTACGTCGACGTCTTGATCGAGGAGGTCGCCCTTCACTATTTCGATTTTGCCCAAGAGTGAGTTACCTCGGAAAATTGATGACGCCGCCCGCCGCAAATCACCAGTCACGAAAACGAGTGGAGGTTTGGGGAAGCCAGGAAAATGGTTCTTGTCGCAGTTCTCCGTCTAGGAGTACGCGGAAAACGTTGACCACTTTTTTCCGATAGCACTCTGGGACTTCATAACCTTGAGGTCAAATAGTACAGAGACAAGAGAGACCTTTGGCCGAGATCGGCCCAGAGACCGTTTCGCCGGCGGCCGGATAGTACTTTTCCAGAGACACTCGGAGAGATCTCTGCAGATCGGTCGTTGACGTAAGTCCTTACCAGACAAGCGGTAAAACACGAAAAAAGCCGGCGTCAGTCCATGGGACCGACGTCGGCTTGTTCGATAACCCGACGGTCGGAGTAAACCGAAGGGTCTCATTCAAGTTGAGCAAACCACACCTCCCTCAAACCAACTCTTTCCCACTCTACTGAGGGGTGCGCGATTGTGCGAGTATAGGCGGGGCCAGTATCGGGACGTTTTTGTTCCCTCTTGAGTAGTATCGCGTTTTTGTCGTCTTTTGCAGGGTCTATCGTCGCTGCCAAGCAAATAGTCAGTTGACTTTTGTAGCACGTATGCAACAATTCAAGCGTGGCCGATGAGCTGCGGTTTTCTGCCCGATTTGCAAATCAGCCCCTCCATATAACCCGGACGTGTCGCCATGCCCCTTCCCGAAATAGTTGCCCGCATCCAAGAACGAAAACGAGAGCTCGATATCTCTGTTTCGGATCTTGCGCGCCGCAGCGGCGTTTCGCGGGCCACGGTCATTCGGATTCTCGGCGGTGAGGACCACGAATTCTCGTTCGCAAATTTGCAGGCCATTCTGCTCGCCTTGGGTATCTCACTCGATCTAACAGAGATTCCCGCCGAGCAATTCCGAGATCAGATTGCCACTGCAAAAGCCAAACGTTTGATTGCACTTACGCAGGGCAATGTGGCTCTCGAGTCTCAAGCTGTCTCTCGGGCGTCCACTCAATCGCATCTCGAAGAAGCGAAAACTCGTATTGCATCGTCCAGTCGAAAACTGTGGGCCTCATGAACATGGGTCGTGGCACGGGCACGGGGCTTGGTTCTAGCGGGAAAGATGACGATACGCCGTTTGATGGATCGGGCCTCAAGCTCAAGACGATCAAGACCCGGCGCGAGCTCAACGAGGTCGAGTTTGCTTCGATCCTTCACGTGACAGAGAAATACCTGCTCTCGAAACCATCCCGGAAGATCGCTCCGTTCAATTTCGATTGGCTTCTCGGACTCCACCGTGAAATGCTTGGTTCGATCTGGAGCTGGGCAGGAGAGATCCGATCGACTGAAAAGAACATCGGAGTGAACCCCAACATCATCGCTGCGGAACTCGGGGTGATTGCGATGGAGGCCGACAAGCGACATAACGAAACGGGCGCACTTGTGATCGCAACCGCTGCTGAGTTTCATCACCGCGCGGTTTGGGTTCATCCCTTTGAAGATGGGAATGGTCGATGGGCTCGACTAATGGCGAATGTGTGGCTTATGCAACATGACCAGCCAGCAACACTCTGGCCCGCCAATGATTTGCGAAACACAGAGAGTCCGATTCGCGATGAATACATTGCAGCCATCAAAGCAGCTGACTCGCTAAACTATGGACCGCTGATTGACCTGCACCAGAGGTTTAGCGAGTGACACCACAACCCTAAGGAGCCAAAGAATAACGATGCCCAGTTTCACTCCCACTCAAGGTCGCTACCTATCGTTCATACTGGCCTACACCGAGGGATTCGATCTGCCGCCCGCCGAATCAGAAATCGCGGGCGCGTTGAAAGTCTCACCACCATCAGTCAACCAAATGATGAAAATGCTGGAGAAGAAAGGCCTAATCCAGCGGCAAGCTGGTGTTGCGCGTTCGATCGAGATCCTGATCGATCGGAGTGAGATTCCCAAGTGGACGGGAAAGCGAATAACGCGCACCGTCACTGGTTGGGTTTCAACGAATACTCCCATGAAAAAAACGGAGCTTGTCCAGCAATCGAGATCAGGTCAAACGGTCTATCAGTTCAAGATATCTCTCCGCGGTATCAAGCCGCCAATCTGGAGACGCATTGAAACCCTAGACGTCACACTCGCCAAGTTTCATGAAGCCATCCAAACTGCGATGGGCTGGACCAATTCTCATCTACACGCATTCGAGGTTGGCCGAGTCCGCTACACCGATCCGAGAATGCTGGACGATGTGTTTCCCGACCCATCCGAGAAGTCGTACGGAAAGATGAAGATCAGTGACCTAATCAAGAAACACGGGCCGAAGCTGAGACTCATCTATTTGTACGATTTCGGCGACGGATGGGAGCACAGTGTATTGCTCGAGAAAACGACAACTCGCCAACCGGCAATACCCTATCCACGCTGCCTTTCCGGAAAACGAAATTGTCCACCCGAGGATGTTGGTGGGATCTACGGTTACGAACACTTCCTCGACGCGATTGGTAATCCCGAACACGAGGAGCACGACGACTTCATGGAATGGGCTGGCGAATTCGACGCCGAGGCGTTCGATCTCGATGAGACCAACGAAGCGATGCGTGTTGGGCTCCCATCGTGGTGACACCAACTTTCAACTCGAAGCATCCACACTCGATCAATCAATGTCTCTGCGACCCTCGGCTTAAGTGGTCACGCCGTCTCTGCGACTTTCGTTTGACACGATAGAAGACGGGCTTTGTGAAGCAAATCAAATAACCCAGCCCAGCCGCCGGTTTGAGAAGGGGGCAACTAGTCCGAAAAAACAGTCTCTAAGCCATTACCCGGGTTAAGTAGCGACTATGCAAAAACGCCGTTTTTTACCGTTCCAAATGCGTCTGGAACGGCTTTTGCTTGACGCCAAAGTTCGTGAGATTGGCGGAATGAGCAACCCGGACTTGGATCCAACCGCTCTGGAGATCCGGTCGATGTTCGCGGTATTGCTGTAAGTGATTGCCAGGAAACATGTTACGGCAGGGCCAGTTTCGAGAGGGTGCTCTGAAATCAAATAAGCCAGCCTTCGCCGGGGCGTTGGACCTGGGAAAGTGAGCTGTGTTCGGGTTATGAAGTAGAGATACTCGGCCCACCAACGCCGATCGTGCGAACCCGACTGAATGAACGCCGGTCAATTCGGTTGCGACTGGTGTGTAGGTAGGGAAGTGGCGACGCCCATTGAATTCGCTACGCTATTCGAATTGGAGAATTAATCATGGCAACACTCTCGTTGCGCATGCGTGATGACCTGAAGGCAAAGGCTCAGCAACTTGCCAGCCAACAGGGCGTATCGCTCAATAGCTATATTAACGCAACGCTCGCGGCGACTGTCGCACAGGCCGAAACTCTTGCGATGATGGGAGACCGATTGAGCAACGTCGATCGCGAAAAACTTCACGCGCGGGTTATGAATTTCATGTCCAAAACTCAAACCGGACCGGAACCAAGTCCGGAGGAGATCGAGCGAGCGATTGGAAAACGATAACGCAATGCAATCCATCACTTCCGAGCAGCTTGCAATCTTGCTTCACAAATCTCAGACGGAGACACGCCAAGACCAAAAGCTCTACCTGGAGAGCTTAGGAGGCAACGGTTCCGCGCGAGAACTGGATCTTACGCTCTCGGTTGCTCGCCATGACTCATCAGCCTTGGCTGAAAGCGAACGCTTGACCCAACGATGGAATGCTGAGCGTTTTCCAGACACACTCGCGGTAGATCGGAGTGTCTCTCAAGCAGTGAACTTCTTTCTGGCCTCGCTGATTTCGGGAGATTTTGGTCCAGATGACAGTCGCGACGGACGCAGTTCAGCTTTTCTGAAAGATCCCAACATCGTAGCCAGAACCACCGGGATTTTCATTGAGCGACTCCGAACAAACCATCAAGGCGAAGTCATGAATCACGATGAAGCCGAGGCCCATGCGATCGATTACCTTCGAGATTATCTCTGGTAATTGACATCGTACCGACTGCCAACGGCGACAAACCTTTCTATGGATAATGTTCTTCGCAGCCGCGTTCTTCTCCATCGATGGAAGCTTGCCGTAGCTCGAGCTCATGAAGAGCTTCATAGTCGCCAGCGATGTAGGCGAGGAGCGGATCGGTGTACGGGTGCCATTGCTGATCGGCATCGGCTTCCTGCTTCTGCTTTCGTTCATTTCGCCTTCGCGATTGCTCGGCCTCCGTTCGCTCACGCTGAGATAGATAGGCTGGATCAAGCTTAATGCCCAGCATTTTTAATTCGGCCGCGGCACACCGCCAATCAACAGCGAAATGCACGCAGTAACCTCGAAGAATATTTTTGCCAGAATAGCTTGCCATCCAAGTCTTCGCCGAAGCAAGACGAGCAGGTCGCTGCATCCGTTTTACTTTTGGCCGCAATGGCTTCTTTTTCCTTCCCACGGCCCTATTCCTTCCACCCACCGAAGGCGGCGAAGCAACTGTTTTTGTGCAGCAGTTCGACGTGGGCGAATCCAACGCGGCGAAGCAGGTCGATCTGATACGTCACCGGTCGTGGCGAATCTTCGCGGTCGATGTATTCAAAGACTTTTTGGCGGTACTCGACGCCGCCGAGTCCCTCGAGGTAATCGCCGTAGCGCGACCACATCAATTCGTGGACGGGCGCGGTTTCTTGAACGACCAGATCGGTGATCCAGAACGATCCGCCGGGACGCAACACCGAGATGATCTTTTCAAAGGCGGCTCGCCAATCCTCGTCGTCACGCAAGTGATGCAGCACGGCGGCGGCGAGCACGACGTCGTAGCTTTCCTTTGGTAGCTCGGCATCGCGGAGATCCGAACGCCAAGTCGTGACCGCCTCGATACCGGCCTCGTTCACCCGCTGCTTGGCCCGCGCGAGCATCGTGGCGCTTAGGTCGAGCAAGTCGCTGGCAAACAGTTTTCCGTAGACTTGCCGAAGCTTCAACGTGTTGTTGCCGGCTCCACAACCAATGTCCAACACCCGCTCGATGTTCGGTGTCAGCCGCACCGCAGCCTCGGTGATCAATTGCATTGAAAGGGGAGCGTCGATCGTTGCGGACTGGCCGGTTTCCAAGTTGCTGAAACGCTCGACGTCGCCATCGAAACGCGCGGTAATAACGTCCGTGCTCGACTTCGCTGAAAAGTCTTTCACCTTGTACCTGAGTTCCGCGGATCGCTCGCGGCGTAACGTTAGCTCATCGGATTCTAATCGTCCGAGCTGACGAAGCTGCTCCATTTCTTCTTCCGTGCAAGGACGGTCGAAGCTTTCTTCAGGCTTGAAATCGCCACGTTCCAGCCGTGCAATTTCTTCCGCGTCGGTGATCTCCGTGTCCTCATGGAAATTCAGAAAATGATTGCGACTCATCTCCAGCGGCGTTCGATACTCTGAATTCCCTGGCGGAATGGTCCCACAACCGATCTGCTTGCGACGAGGGTCGCAGTCGTGGGGGCTAAAGTGATACGACCCGTCCGGCCGGAAGCACCAATGATCACCCTGGTGGCCAACGACACCTTGGCAGCGATCATTACAGAGAATCTCCTCCTGGCATTGGACGCCCCACACCCGCTTCAGCCACCTCCCCTTACCGTCGGAATAAAGCGTCACCTCTGGTTGTGAAGCATCATAGGTATCATCGTCCATCATTCAGCTCCTGCTGGTTGCCAATACAAACCGTTGCCAATACGAACCCGATCCTACAACAATGGTTCGCCAGGCTCGACCGGCCTAGCGGTTCGTCGTTTTGGTAGAAAGCCTGCTGCACCACGATCATTGTGAGGAAAACCAAATGGCATGGCGACCCGAGCGACTTTTTCAAACCGACGGACTTGGCCACTTAATGGATCGCTCGGCAATGCGGCCGTGGTTGAGAAAAAGACAAGTTTATCGAGGCCGCCATTTCCGCAGTCGCAATCATCGTCACCTATAACGTTCGCGATTTCGCACATAGGGATCTCGTCAAGCATGGATGGGACGTGATGACGCCGCTTGAATTCACAACACTTTACGACTTGGAGAATTGATGATGGCAACGCTTTCCTTGCGAATGCGAGATGACCTGAAAGCAAAGGCCCAAGAGTTGGCCAGCAAACAGGGCGTTTCGTTAAACAGCTACATCAACGCAACGCTTGCAGCCACGATCGCTCAGAGCGAGACGCTCGCGATGATGGGCGACCGGCTAGCCAATGTCGATCGTGAACAGTTGCATGCACGAGTGCTGAAGTTCATGTCCAAGACTCAAAGCGGAATCGAGCCGACTCCAGCCGAGATCGAGCGAGCCATCTCGGGGCAGTAACGAAGTATTCTATCTGATCAATCAGAATGCTCCGACACCCCAAATCTCCGCCCGGTCCTAAGACCGAGTGCAGGCCCAACAAAGAACCACGCCAGTTCGTTCATCCAGGTGTCAGAAAAGCGCAGTTCACCAGGACTACGCACTAATCAATCTTGCGATAGCTCCAGCCGTATGGAAGCGGATCGCCTCCATTGACGCTCAGCTTAGATTTGTAACGCACCTTCTCTCCGTCCAGCGAAAAGACACCATGAAAACTGATCTTGTCTCCGTTCCCGGTGGTGCTGGTTCCATCGACGGTTGTGCCGTCAGGGGTTACCGAGATCTCGTTGACACTACCATCTGATTGGAATTGCCACCATCTTCCTTGTTGGCCCTCTGGGTTCGCCACAAATATCACCACAGTTCCAAATGCTGCCTGATCTTCGTTGATCGTGGCCCCTGTCAGAATCAAACACTTCCCAGCGAGAATCCATTTAACGACTGTGTTTCCGTGAAAAGTCTTTTTGGTAGGTAAGACTCCTTCGATAAATCGCTTTCCAACAAGATGTGCAGCAATGGAGCATGATCCGGGAATTTCTGCCGGTGGATCAGCTTCAATCCAAGAAGTGTCTGCTTCCTCTTTCGAACGTTTCCAGGTTTCTTTCTCCGCGGGTTTCCCATTCAGTAACTTGTCATTTTCGGCAGGTTCAACGGTCAACTCGTCTTCGTTGTGCCAAACAACTTTGGCTGCCCCGTTCGAATCCAGAACATCGCCTGCATTGGATCGAAAGTTCTTCAAGCTGTCTTCGGTTTCATTAACCCTGTCAACGTCGTACGAGACGACGAACACCTCTCCCTGATCGGAAAAACTCCACCCTGTTTGACGCTGGGATACAGGATCGACACCAACAATCGTCAACGAATTGGGTCCTCCTTCTGTCCATTCATGTCGCAACAGAAATTTGTGGCCAACTGCCCAGCAGTAGGTGTGAACCTGAGCGGGACCGTTCTCAGTTTGCAGGTGCCATGACCCGCCAACGACACGGTTTCCATAAAGCCGAAGTTGATGGTAGGGATCCAACTGTTCTGAGTTCGCGTTCGCAGTGAAAAGAGACAAGGCGAATGCGGCCAATAGAGATACTCGAATCATTGATTGCTCCAATCAGAAAAGTGTTGTGTTGCACCCAAAACTGGCCTGAGCAGCGAAAACCATTCGCCTCAGGTCAAACGAATTAAGACGCGAGCAGAAAGTGGCCTCCACGAAACAAGGAACCGTCTCCAACGACACCGACGGCATTGTTTTTCCATTGCCGGCGCCAGTTGAAGGTCGATTCTCTATGTCTGGTGCGAGACAACAAGTCCGATCCCATCAAGAATTTCCGCTTTTCACAAAGACAATCGTGGCCCGCTCTGGAAGGGGGATGCATGGCACCTTATTATATCGCGACGCCCGTTAAGAAAGTGGCTCGAACCAAATGAGAACCCTGGGTGTGACATCATGCCACGCCGCTTCGAGCCCCTGGATTACGCGTCGCGAGCCAACCATTTCGCTGGAGAACAAATATGACGAGAATCCATATGGCGACGTTTCATCACATTAAAGTAGTCCTTGCTATTCTTCTGTTTAGTTTGGCAACTTCGCCTATTGCGGTCGGTCAATCAAACAATGGAACGACCGTAAATCGTGAAAATTGGGAGTCCAACCAAAAGAAACTGCGGTGGGCAATGCGGCACATGCGGGAACTTTTTCCGACGCAAGCTGTAAGGCCGGGCGATGCGAAGGTTTGGACGCTTCCCGAATCGCTGATCGACGAGTCGTCGTTTCAGTTTCATACCAAAGCAAACGAGGCGATGAGCCTCGGGCAGTCACTTCAGCATCTCGAGGCTGACGCATTCATTGTGTTGCACGATGGCAAAATCGTCGTTGAGCGGTACTTTGAAGGAATGCGGTCGGACACACCGCACTTCCTAGCCTCGATCAATAAGTCGATCGTCGCATCCGTAGTTTCGAGTCTCATTGATGAAGGAACGCTTAAGGAGAATGCACAAATTGACAGTGATGGTTACGTACCCGAGCTTGCGTTATCAGCCTATGCCGGTGCAACCGTTCGACAAATACTCGACATGCTCAGCGCAGTTGATTACACCTATGTTGATGACGACGCTGTTGGTCGTGAAGCCTCTCTGGCGGCGCATTCAAGGTCGATTCAACCAGATGCGAAACACCTTGGTGGCCCCATTGGCGTGCGAGAATTTCTGCTAACCCTAAAACCTTGGCAGGGCCATAAGCATGGTGGCGATATGCTCTACAAGGAAAGCGATCCTGCTGTCTTGGTTTGGGCAGCAGAGAAGGTCACTGGAAAGCGTTTCGCTGAAATTGCCAGCGAACGCATGTGGCAAAAGATTGGTGCAGAACACCCGATGGAGGTTGTGTGCGATCCTAGAGGTCGTTGGACCTATCACATATCAGTCACCGCTCGCGATTTAGCAAGGTGGGGACAGATGTTGCTCAATGACGGCAAAGCCCGTGAAGAGCAAGTGGTCCCCAAACGATTCATTGAAGACATTCGCCACAGCGGCAATGTGCAGCAACTTCAGGAATCTCCATTGACTGGCGAGCTTTTCCCAGAGGGTGTTGGGTACCGCAGCTTCTTTTATCGCGACACAAAAGGCAAAGACGCGATTGCCGCTGTGGGCGCTTACGGACAGATGGTGTACGTCAGTCCGGAAGCCAAGACCGTGATCGTTTTGTTCTCCTCGACCAAATCCTGGCTTGAGCGAGAGAATGCCGGGATGAGCTTCGAAAAGATCTTCGAACAAGACGTTGAGATGGAGAAATTCCGCTGGAACTTGTGCCGGGCACTTTGTGAGTTCTTCGCTGCAGCCAAGTAGCGTAAAAAATAGCATGTGTTCGGCTGGATGTATCTGCCGAGCGAGCTAGGCATTTTGCAGATGAGTCACTGACAGTTTGACCAGTTTTTTTGCCGGACTACGACAATTCCGATCATATTACTACACTTTACGGTCCAATGACAGGCAACACCGTTGCAACGGAAGAAGGCAATCGCAGAGTCGCTCAATAATCAAAGTGAAAGACTCTGCCATTTGTTGTTCCAACGACGATTCTATCTTGGCCATCCATGAATCTCACGCGTCGCACGGGATGTTCGATTCGGAAAGTACCGATTTCTTGCCCATTTTCATGATCAATAAACGTGATTTCACCACTGGGAGAAGCTGCGACTAGGCATTCGTCACCTGGTGATATATCCAACGACATTGCTGTCACGCTTGGCGCCACGACATCAGAAATACTCTCGTTAGCTCCATCCCTCCAGATCTTGATCTTGTTGAGATCAAGATATGCGATGAATTTCCCATCGGATGAAAAACAAGCATCAAGCGTTGCCCTGTTTCCAAAGGAAAAATCCAGGGCTGTTTCCTTTGCCCCATCAAGATTCCATAACGTGGCATCTAGTTTCTTGCTCTCCAAATCGCTCCAGACGCACCCTCCGACGAAAAGACGTTCTCCTTCTGGAGAAAAGACGCAACATTGAGAAACACTCGGGGATATGGAGCGAGTTTTATCCGTTTTCAGATTCCAAAGAAACGTATTGCCCATTGTCGACACTAAGAGCTCGTCCTTCGATCGACAAGAAAATTCCAACGTCCAGCAAAACCCATCGATCGCACGCTCTTCGACAAGCACGTTCTCATGAATATCCCACACCTGAACGCAATCACTGGAGGGATTTGCATCGCCGTCAAGCTGTTCGTTACGACACCCCATTGCAACTCTTCTTCCATCATCACTAAGTGAAATGGCAGTGATGTGATTGATCGTTCCCGTAGGTGAAACGAACCAGGTTTTCCCGGAAACAACATCAAAAATCTGGACGCTTTGGTGGCTTACAGGGAAAGCAACAAGGGAGTTTGCAGTGTCCAGCGGCGCATACCACCACCCATCTGAATCGAGCGATTGAGAGATCTTTTTTCCAAGATCAAAAACATTAATTGCTGACCAGTCAACACACCTTAATTGCCCATCAACAAGCTGGAAGCTCGCGGGAGCATCGCGGAAGTCTCCGCAGCTAAACTTTGCAACTAGTTCAAAGGTTTTTCCATCGAAAACTTTCAATGGAGATCCATCCCCATGCGAAATAGCTAAGTACTTGCCTTCATCGATGTATGTACCACCTCCTGATCGCTGCCAATTGACTCGTTGACGTCGAACAGGTGCATCTTTTTCGATGTCCCAAATCTCAGTTCCTGAATTACCACAAATGAGGAGACTGTTGTCACAGGGAGAAGCACACAGGTTCCTGATTCTACCGTTTTGTGGAATCGTACAAGTCTTGGAAAAATCATCTGTTCTGAAGACGTGTACATCACCAAAATCCTCCCAGGCGAATGCAGCCAAGTATTTTTTGTCTCTTGTAAAACAAACACCTCCATATCTCTGTACTTCCACCCCTGCATTGGTCGACGCTTTCACAGCCATTTCCGTGTCGGCAGAAACCATTACCAAATCTCCATCGCCTTCAAGTACAGCGATTTGTCTTTGCAATAGGTCAATATCCGCAGACTTGATCGGTGATGGGGAGGAAAGAGTGCCCACATGTTTCGTTGTGATCTGCCCTCCCTCTCGCAAAATGTCGAAGAGGTGCAACTCACCGGTATCGTCTGACAAAGTGCAGGGAAGCAACATTTTGGAACCATCACTTGAAATCTTTATTTGATTGACTTCTTTAACCGTAGCCGATTCCCGCTTAGTAAAATCGGCTAGATCAATGGTTTTCTCCACAGAGCCCATAGATAGGCCAACCACATCACCTTCATTCCAAAACACCTCAAATTCACCGAGTGGGTCAAACGAAAAGGCATTCATCTTGCCTTCGTGCAAAAGCTCGCGGTCTCCAAGCTGTTCCTGGCAACGTTTAGTTAGAAAACGCCAAGCGATTGACCTCGAATCGCCAATTGGTGGTTGAAACGTGTCTAACAGTGTTTGTGCTTTTGTCGCATTTCCGCTGTTAAAAGCATCGAATGCCAGGGCAATTGTTCGTGTGTTCCCGAGATCTCGTAATGATTCATTCGCTTGTCTAGCGTCTTCTTTTAGCTTCTCCGCTCTTTGCTTAGCAATAATTGCAATTTGTTTCTCGCTATTTGCATGCAGCAATGCGGCGCCTATTGCCGCGATACCCATGATAAGTAGTCCGAATACGGCCATTCCCGTAAGCACCGGGACTCGGTGACGTTGTATGGTTTTCCTGAGCAGATAAGTGGTTGACGGCGGACACGCACTGACGGGTTCATTGCCGAGAAATCGTTCGATATCCTGCGCCAACTCTCGGGCACTGTCGTAGCGCCGGTTTCGTTCTTTCTCCAAAGATTTCATCACGATCCAATCCAATTCACCGCTTACCAATTTGTTGAGCGAGATTGGATCTGCTGCACGTGCTGCTGCTATCTTTACAGTTTGTTCGCCTAGCGTGCTCAGCCTACGGGATGGCTTGGGAGGCTCTTCCTCGCAAATCAGTCGTTGAAGCTCGGCGTAGGCCGTTTGCCGTAGGCGAGCTGGATCGAGTGGGGTTGTTCCCGTCAGCAGTTCGTAAAGCAGAACACCTAGTGAATAGATGTCGCTACGCGTATCAATATCAAGTCCGCTCATCTCGGCCTGTTCAGGGCTCATGTACTGAACCGTACCGACCATTTGGCCATAGGCGGTGAAGAGCGTTTTCTGTGTCAGCGGCTGCGAAATCGCTTTTGACACGCCAAAATCGATTACTTTCGGCACCGGTTGACCGTCGTGCAGCGTCACCAACACATTCGATGGCTTGATGTCCCGATGAATAACGCCTTTCTGATGAGCGTGTTGGATGGCGTTGCATATGGATTGAAAGAGCTTCAACCGAACTTGCGTCGAAAGCTTGTTCTCATCGCAGAACGTGGTCAGGGGCACACCTTTGACCAATTCCATCACGAAGTAAGGGTGCCCCGATTCGGTTTCGCCACCGTCATGGACCTTGGCGATATTGGGATGGTCCATCATCGCTAAGGCCTGACTCTCGGCTTCGAAGCGGGCGACGACTTCCTTGGTATCCATCCCCGGTTTAATGATCTTGAGGGCAACCTTCCGTCGGACCGGTCGCATTTGCTCCGCCATATAGACAACGCCGAACCCACCTTCACCGATTTGCTGAAGGATTTTGAACGGGCCGATCATCTGGCCTATGTGTGAGTCCGCTGGCGGATCGAGTTTCGTATCAGGTAGTTCGAAAAGACTGTCCTTGTCGCGATGCGCATTCAGCAACGCTTCAACCTGACGGAAAAGTTCTGGATTCTCCCGACAAGCTCCCTTGAGGAACGCATCCCATTCTTCCGGAGGATGATTTTCGATGGCTTCGAGAAACAGTTGTTTGGCTTGTTCGGTCGATTCCGTCATGGTCCTCTCTCCGCGAAATTGGGCGTTCGATTAACAATGCGAGATTATGGAGCCGTTTGTCTCAAAATTCCGAAAAAACTCGTCGTCTAAGATCCTTCTTCAGCGATCTTGGTTTTCAGCCAAGCCCGAGCGAACGACCATTGTCGGTATGCAGTTGCCCGAGACATTCCCATCAATTGGGCGGCTTCGTTGACGGAAAAACCGGCAAAGACACATAGCTTCACCAACTCTGCCGCCTCCTCGTCCTGTACTGAAAGCAGATCGAGTGCGTCATTGAGTGCTACAATCTCGTCGGGTTTGTCTCTTGCCAGCAGGTGATGATCCGCAAATTCAATCCGTTCTAACTTCCCCCCATGCTTTTCCGCTTTTCGGCGTCTCGCTCGCTCCACCAGAATCCGGCGCATGGACTCGGCGGCAGCCGAGAAGAAATGTCCGCGGCCATCCCACTGCTGAGCTGACGTTTGATCAACCATTCGAAGGTACGCCTCGTGCACCAGCGCCGTAGCTTGCAGTGTTTGCCCGGGCTGTTCGTTCGCCAGCTTAGCGGCAGCCAGTTTACGGAGTTCGCCATAAACCAGCGGCAACAACTGCTCAGCCGCGAGGGGATCACCTTGTTCAATCGCGGAGAGTATCTGCGTAACTTCGGTCATGACCGGAACCTTCATCGATGCGTGCGAGGACAATGATTGTACACATATCGTTATCTGGGTGCTCCATCGCCAGCGCTACACCGGGAAACGTTGTGGCGATTTCTCGCTGTGTAGCTAACTCACCGGCCGTTTGTCGATACCCGCTGCTATGAGCGAGTTTTTCCAGCTCTTGAACGTCCGTTTGACGGCCAACGCGATGTCTCGGTTTTCTAAGCACACATTCGAGAATGTCATGCGCTGCCCAGCCGCATGTCGCACCTGGATCCAGTGCAAAATTTTGTTGCGATCCATGTGCGGTGGACGCCGACCGAAGCACACTGTGAACTTCCTCCCCAACCCTCAAGTTTTCACATCTCACGTCCGCCGAAGGTGGTTTGAGTCAGCTAATTGCCATTGGAATCCTCATTCACTTGGTTTGTACCGCGAGGATTATTACAGTAAAATTGGCCGCTTATGGTCCCTTTGCCAGCGGCGAATCGTGTAGCCACGCGTCCTCCAACGTGATTCGCCGCGTTTGAAACTCGAGATTTCTTCACAGGATGTGCCGAGAATGAGTAAACGCCGTCGTCACGTTTTTGTATTGTGTGCCCTAAGCATTATTCTGGGGAGCGGAACGAACGCGCGGGTGCTGGCTGCTGACAGGCCAAACACGGTGAACAGCGATGCGCATGCTACGGGTATCATCCCGTCACCGGAACCTGATTGGCCGTCTTTTCGTGGACGCTACCGTGACGGCATTACGGACGAAACTGGCTTGCTTGAGAAATGGCCTGGGGGCGGTCCAAGACTCGTTTGGAGTGTTGACAACCTCGGACATGGTTGGTCATCGCCGATTATTGTTGGTCCACGAATCTACGTTACAGGCGACGTTGACGATAAGTTGGTCGTGTATGCACTCGATCGTGAGGGCAACCTGCAATGGGAGACGACCAACGGCGATTCTTGGGACGGGCCCTATCCCGGATCGCGGGCATCATGCACCTACTCCGATGGCAAACTCTATCTGCTGAACGCTCACGGTCGACTTGCTTGCCTTGACGCTTCGTCTGGCAAGGAGTTATGGGCTGAGCAAATGCTCCAGCGTTTTGGAGCAGCGAATATCCGCTGGGCTTTGAGCGAAAGTGTTGTCGTCGACGGCGACAACGTCATCGTGACCGTCGGCGGTCCACGGACATTGGTTGTAGCTTTAAACAAACACACGGGTGATGTTACCTGGCAGAGCAAACCGATTGGCGACGAAGCGACCTCTTATTGTTCGCCGCTGTTTTTCACCTGGCGCGGTAAGCGTCTCATCGCCGGTTGCTCTGCTGCGCACGCCTTTGGCGTTGATGTGGACTCCGGACAGATCGTGTGGACTGTCCCCATGCCCAATCCGTATGGGGTCAACACAGCGACGCCGGTTTACCACGATGATCGGATTTACTGTGTTAATGCCCGTGCCGATGACGGACGGCAATTCGATTTGACGCAACGGAGCGCCGATGGAACTCCCTCGCTGACGTGGTCAGTTCCACTCGACACGGTTACTGGATGCAACGTTCTTGTCGACGGGGTGCTCTACGGTGCTGGCTACGCCAAACACAAATGGCTCTTTGCAGTCGACTGGGAATCGGGCAAGGTGCTACATGAACGAAAGGATGTGATCACCAGTGCGTCGGTCTACGCTGAAGGCAAGCTGTTTACATGGGAAATCGATGGCACAGTGACTCTGCTAAAACTAACGCCTGATGGCCCCGAGATCACGGGACGAGTGAAGCTTGTTGAGAAACGGGTTATGGATGCGTGGACTCATCCGGTCCTGCTGGACGGTCACCTGTACCTGCGATATCACGATCAGTTGTGGTGCTATGACGTGCGAGCCCATTGCGACTCTTAAGAAATCGCGACGCTTGATTGCGAGTGGTTGCTGGCCCATGAGTGGTCTCCGCCTGAAAGAAAGTTAACGAATCAACGACAGGTGGTTATGACAATGTGACTTCGTATTCTACCACTCAGCAGGATACGAAACAAATACTGAATCCGTCGGGTCAAAATACTCAGCCGAACACGATACACCATCGAAAGCATGCTTTCAAATTATTCATCGACACCTCTCAGCCGGGCTGGATGCTTTGTCGGCGTCAGCCAACTAAGCAACTGGACTGATCAATAAAATTGGTTTGGAAACTGCTGCGCTCTCAGGTGTTTTCATCGCAGTATTGCAATGCTTTTCTTCAAAAATGTGTCGATCTCGACCGAGAACTGGAATCAAGACGCGATCCGAACTCGTGTTTCATCGGCCAAAGTGCTCATTTCAGTTTTTGAGCACTCGGGCCGAACGCATGGAACTTGGTGATTTGTCAACGCGACACCCGGTCAGAAACACAAAACGGAATGTAAAGTGTTAGACTTGGGCTGCAAACGTGGGCGATCAGCCATGGCCGATTAAACGGCAAGAGAGAGAGTTCGGGGAGACCATTGAACGAGAACGAATCGTGAGAAACCACAGACCGAAAGTCATGAACGATAACGACAAGCAAACAGACAGACGCAATTTTATTCAACAGTCCTTTCTCGGTACGGCGGGAGCGGGACTTGCGATCACTTCGACAACCGATGTTATGATTGCCGCCGAACCCGGCGTGACTGATGTTAATGTTACGAATGAAGTGGACGTGTTGGTGGTCGGCGGCGGCACTGCGGGAACGGTGGCGGCGATTCAGTCGGGGCGGGCCGGCGCGAAAACGATGCTCCTGGAACGCAACCACCAACTTGGTGGTACCACGACGACCGGTGGTGTCGCTTTCCCGGGCCTTTTTGATGCCTGGGGCAAGCAGATCATTGCGGGAATTGGCTGGGAGTTAGTCAAGGATAGCGTTGAACTCGACGGCGGGACGTTTCCCAACTTTGCGAAGGTCCCGGAGCGTCACTGGCATAATCAGATACACGTCAATCAGTTCCTCTACGCCATACTTGCGGAGGAGAAGTGCGAGCAGGCAGGCGTCCGGATTGCGTATCACGAGTTTCCGCTGGCGATTGGAAAGACAGCCGCTGGCTGGCTAGTCGACTGCGTGGGATTCGGCACCCGGCGACGGGTGCTCTGCAAGCAGCTCATTGACTGCACCGGTGGAGCAGAGGTGGTCGGTATGCTCAAGTTGCCACGGCTTCGTGAAGAGGAAACCCAGCCGGGCTCTATGCTGTTGCAACTGGGAGAGGCTAACAATCCCGGACGCGATCGGCTGGATGCGATCTACATTCATGGCGCCGATTCGTCGAACTCCCGCACAGTTACGGAAGCCTGTCTGACCGGTCGGAAGGCCGTCCTTGCAAAGGTCCGCAATGATAAGAAACGACTGATGCATCTGCAGCCGGAACCTGGCTTTCGCGAGAGTTACCGCATCGAAGGCGAGACCGTGATCACTGTGAACGACTACACATCTGGGCGGCTTTTTGAGGATGCCGTTTCTAACGCCTTCTATCCAGTCGACCTTCATTCTAAAAGCGGTGTTCAACCTAAACCGCTCAAACCCAGCACCGTGCCCACGATCCCGTTACGCGCGCTGGTCCCGAAAGGTAGCCGCAACATCATCGTTGCAGGACGTTGTGTTAGCAGTGATCGACTGGCCAATTCCGGACTCAGGGTGCAGGCTTCTTGCATGGGCATGGGGCAGGCTGCTGGCGTGGCCGCCTCGCTTGCTGCAAAGAGCGGAACGACGCCTCTGGAAGTACCGATCGCCGAAATTCACAAGCTGCTTCGCGAACACAGTGCCATCGTTCCGAGTCAGGCGTAGACGGCATCCACGGACTCCAATCGCTTGCAACTAGCGATCTCGATATTTGGGTGCAATCTGACTCCGCATTTGCAACCTAAGTACGCTTTTGCCGCTGTAATTCTCTGAAGCCTTCCATTCAAAAAACTCTGCCGCGCATTAGACACTGCGAAAACCGGTCATTCAAGCTATCGAGATCGTTGTATCTCGGCCGAACTAACGTCTGCAATTGGGGCGGCAGTCTTTCCGAAACCGTTCTTCGAATGCAAATACGTCAGTCACTCTACGTTGGCCGCTACGATTGCTGCTTTCCAACTTCCAAAGGTGCGTTTGATCGCCAACGCGACGTCCCGATTTTCTAAGCAAACACTCGAGAATGTCATGCTCTGCCCAGCCGCATGACGCTCTTTGATCCAGTGCAAAATTTTGTTGCGATCCATGTGCGGCGGACGGCGGCGGGAGACGTTCGTTAGGTTGATGCCGGATGCCGTGAGAGCCTTTCGCCAGGTGCCGTGGTAGCGGAGGGCCGCTTCATAGAGCGCGCGGTCCCGACTTCGGTTCACCATGGCCCCGAGGTCGTAGCCTGTCGTACACAGTCGGCGGAGTTGTTGTTCTACACGGGCTTGCGTGAGGTCGCGACGTGGGCCAACGTGGTGTATGCTGACGCCGGCGTAGGTGAGTGCCGTTGTCCACGCACCGAACTCGTCACACGCAGCGGCGTGGAGCAGTTCATCGTCGCGGAGGACGTCGTCTTCGAGCAAACTCTCTCTGGCGAGGTCACGCTTGACGATGTTGCGGATGATGGTTTCGCGGATCATCGCGGCTTCCTCGACTTTCCGGACTTGGACTGCACGCCGGCGGCAATTTTGGCTCGTGACCACGAACCAAAGTGGCGACGCGCTGCTTGTACGAGGTTGACGTTGGTCGGATGGCTGCTGTTGAGCGAGTGACCGACCGAGTGTCGTTGTTTGATGTCCGCAATGACTTCTTGCCGTGTCCAAACACGATTTTCGATTTCAAAGCCGGCTGTCTCAACGGCGTTTCGCCATCTACCAAAATGATGCTTGGCGGCGTTGACAAGTCCAGTGTTATCCATCCAGATATCTTTGAACGATTTACCGTCAGCTCGCCACTTCCTGATCGCCCGAATCACACCGCTCGCCGTCCATTGTTTCGGCGGTTTGTAAACCTCGATGCAATCAGCAAACCCCGCTGCCGCAACTGCCTTGTCCCAACTTCCAAACCAACGCTTTGCGGCTCTCGCAAGACGATCGTCGCCGAAGCCAGCGTCTCGAATTGAACTCCCTATAGCGTAGTGTGATTGAATCGTCCTGATAATTCGTTTCTCGGTCCAACGTCGTCGTGGCGGCTCAATGCCGGCGGCTTGCATCGCTTTTTCGAGCGAACCAAATCGTCTTTCCGCGGGGCCGACCACGCAGGGATCCAGCTGACGAATGTTCCCACCCGGATACGTTTCAACAAGCTCTTTCAGTCGCTCAATCACACGGCATTTATCCCATCGTTGTCGCGATTGCATCTCAATTCCAGCCGCCTGCATCGCGCGGGGCCAATTTCCGAAATGCTTTCTCGCGGCACGAAATAGCGACGGGTCTTCCTCGTAAGTCTTGAACAAACGATGCCCTTCCGCACGCCGCACCCGGATCGCTTCAATCACTTGGGGACGAGTCCATGATTTACGCAGCTCACTCGCTAACCCGAGTGACTCGACCGCGCGTCGCCAACCACCAAAGTGTTTCCTTGCCGAACGACGCAGCTTTTCGTCGCCATGCGAACTAAACGTGATCGGCTTCTCTCGCTCATACAGCTCAATGATTCTCAGTTGCACTTCATCGGCTGTATAGAATTTACGTATGGGTTTCGGGAAACCAGCCGCTTCACGGGCCGCCGTCCACCTTCCAAACCAGTGTTTGCCGGCCTCGTACAGAGCGCGATCGTCACGATTGGTTCGCAACAAACACTGGCCACGGCGATGACGATCACGAATCGCGTGGACAACCGCTTGCTTCGACCATTGACGCCGGTAAATGCTTCCGGTGTCCGAACCCATTGCTCCGGCGGGTTTGGATGCTTTGGCGTTTTCAGTTTTCCGGAGGTTTGGTTGTAAACCATCGTGCCGGCGTACTTCTCTTTTCGCAGTCGAGCGATCACGCTCCCAGCTCCCCATCGCCCGCCGCTCGGCGAAGGAATCCCGTCGTTGTTGAGTCCCTCGGCAATCTTGTATTCCGAGTGCCCCCTATCGACGAATTCGTCAAAGATCCGGCGAATCACCGCGACCTCTTCCGGCGTTCCTTCGACCAACGTCACCCGTTGGTTTTGGATGCCCTTGTGTTGACCAGCCTCCAGCACATGCAGCGGTTCGCGCTTCTCATCGAGCAATAGCCGCGACAAACCGTATGGCGGCGGACCGCCGGCAAGGTAACCTTGCTCGGCTATTTTTACGCAGCCGCGCCAAACCTTGTCACTCAATTCGCGACTGTACTGAGCAGCGCGGAACCGCTCGAACTGGACGTAAACCGGATAGAGCGGATCGTTCTCTTTCGGCTTGCCAATCGTCGTGTAGATAACCTGCTTACCGTTCTTCTTGCAGATCGCCGAGAACTGGGCTGACAAGTCAATGTCTTGAAAACGCCCCCAACGACTAACGTCTAAACACAGGACATATTCAAAGTCATCGCGTTTAGCGATCCACTCCTCCATCATCTCCGTGAACGCCGGTCGTCCTTCGGAGTTCAGCCCCGATCGTCCCGCGTCACAGAACTCACGGATGATTTCGACGCCATGTTCTAGCGCCCACGCTCGAACCTGATCCTGTTGAATCGGTATCGAGTTTTCCTGTCGGTCTTGTGCCGAGTGCCGGTAATACGCCACCGCTCGAACGAGCGCAGGCGCATCCGGATCGGGCACACCGATTTCCCACCAGTTATCCAAAATGAATGCTCCAACTGTAAAAGTCTCTGCCGTAACCGCGAATCCAACGTTCGTGGTACCAACAAGACAGTTACGAGAAGCACCCCACATACCTCAAGCGGCTAAGTCTCACCTGTCGCCCAGATTTCGGAGACTTTGTCACACGTTGCGGAAGACCGCCCCAACATCAGCGTTCAGGTCTTCACGTCGTACTGATCCGGAACACGAAAGATCCGCCAGTAAGGATGCACGGCTTTGGTTGGCTGTTTGTCGGGTGACTCAAGCGGCAGCCCATCGCGGCACCAACCCAGAATACTGTCACGATAGTTCGTCGCATCGACGCCGGCGGCAACAAGTTTCCGAGCATACAGATAACTGCGTCCGCCTACCGTGCAGTACGTGACAACATGCCGACCCGCTAGCGATTCCGCCTCTTTCTCGTATTCCTGTTGCGTGATGGCACCGGGAATTCGAGACACCGCCACCTCTGAATCGCTGCGAACATCAACCAGCACCGGAGGCGTGCGATCAGAATTCATCGCAGAATGAAGATCCGACGTCGTGATCGTCCTAACCTCTGGCCTCCCAAGACATCGGTGAACCACCTCAATCGCCCCAAAACCAGCGTTACAAAGCCCGATGATCAATTTGCCAAGTGACATCACGATTCAGGTCGCTATCCACGACCACCTTCGCAACAAGTCTCGAAAATTCGGTGACACATCGAACACTGCAACTTGCCACGGATGTCGATGAGTTTCCCTCCGCAGACAGGGCACGCGGGATCGAATGTCGCTGGTGGATCTTGGTTTGGCAGACACTGTCCGGAATCGTTCTGCATGTTGCGTATTCTCCCGTTGGCTAAATAGTTAATCGTGTTGTCCCAGAGCGCCAGGCTTCCGAAAAGACGTCGCGAAATGGCCCCAAGCATCTTCGTTCGTCGGACCAATCGGTAACAGCAAAGATGACACGAGTAAAGGATCCAGCAAAGTTATTTGCAAGTGCATTTCGAAAGTCTTTGGCCGTCTGTAGTGCGTCATTGCCAAAGGCACCGCATCCCCACGCTCCAAGCACGAGCGTTTCGTAGCCATACGCCTGAGCGATCGCAAGGACACGATGAATTCGCAACCGCAGCAGTGTCGCCGACTCCATTTGGCCAATCCCCGGCGCATACGGCGCTGCACAGGTAAGAAAGCTGAGCAGCCATGGCTCAACCAGCTCCACCCCCGCATCATCACGAAACACCGGTACGTTGGGAGAGAGGATCGCCCAGTCGCTTGAAGCAGCCGGATCATTGTCGCGGTGAAAGTCGTACATCGGATCATCACGCAACGTTGCGAACAAAGCACTACTTCGACACAACGCCTCTTCTTGAGCGGTCGCGCCCCATAGAAAACCACCGCCAGGCTGCACTCCGTTTGCGAAATTGAGAGCCAAGGGGCGGTGTCCTTCTGCAACCAGAGCATGGGCTGCGGCGAGAGTCGTTTCGTTGGCGACCGTCACCAAAGTCTCAGCGTGCCTGTCGTCTTGAGACCGCTGGGTCGCATCTGGCAGACTGGCATCGGGTGGAATGGACACCTTCGCCGCTTCGGCCGCCTTGATTTCCGCAGACCAATCGACCATCCAGTCATCGGCCAGATATTCGCCATGGTCAATTGCCTCAAGTGCAGATCGCCCAAGCGACTCCGCGATCTCATAACGTATTTCAAGAACACGTCGATGACGCTGAGCCAATTCAGGAGAATCAACACATTCTGTGAAACGCAACTTAGTCATGGCAGAATCTCTCCGGCAGGCGTTTTTTCGTTCGCACTATCATCACCCATCACGTCTCCTCACCATTGCCTCGATCGCCCGGATTCCATTTTCCATCTTCGTCCTTGCTGACACATTGGCCGAATGCACCATCATCGTCGGCGGAACAAAGCCGTGCAACGCGACCTGTTCTTCGATCCAAAGGACGACATCGTATCCCGTGCCACGCTTATCATCCCCGAGGTCGTGATCCAGGCTGATGTCGGTGACCGCCCCGGTTTTCAATAACTCGATTGCCTCATCCGGCCAATAAACACGGACCCAGCCATCGGGTGTTTGACGTTCGTCATCAAGATAGACTTTCATTACCCGCATCCTTAGGCAATTGTGCTTAATGCCATCTTGCCACTCCAATTCATCACCTGATCCGCCAACAGCCCGGATGCTTCGCATCGACGAGACAGATCCGAATTGACTGTTCTTGCATTCCCCTTCGCCAATTCCTTGCCCAGCAATCATATAGGCCAAATCCTAACGCATCCAGCGACGCAACGCCTCATCAAGAAAGCATCGGTTCCAATGGACCTGGGGCGAAATGTTCGATAAATTGAAGAGAGCATTCAATTGTCGCACATCGGTGGTGCCATTTCTTCGGCGACCAATTTGAAAAAACATGGCGGATTCTCCCTTTCTTGATATCGATGCGAAAAACTGGATTGCATCCAATTCCGAATCGTTCGCCTTCTTTGATCGATTTCCAGTGTCCGCAGGCCACACGCTGATTGTCACACGGCGAGTGGTTCCAACTTGGTTCGATGCGACTGCATCGGAGCAAGCGTCGATGATAGAACTTGTTAGCACCGTCAAAGAAATCCTTGATCAATCACTCCAGCTTAAGCCAGACGGCTATAACGTCGGCTTTAACTCAGGAGATGCCGCAGGGCAAACGGTTCCCCACGTACACGTGCATGTGATTCCTCGATACACAGGCGATGTTGAAGATCCAACGGGCGGTGTCCGTTTTGTAATACCGAGCAAAGCAAACTACTTAATGGATTCTCACTATCCTACTCCGTCAACGAAACCGCTAGCTGGCCCATTTCTAACGACCGGACACCCCCACTCTTCTTTATGGGACCAGTTGTCGTGGCGAATCGCAGGTGCAAAGACGATTGACGTTTTGGTGTCGTTCGTCCAATCTTCAGGGCTGGATGTAATACAACAGCGATTGTTCGACGCCATTCGCAACGATGCTCGTGCCCGGATACTGGTTAGCGATTACCTCTACATTTCAGACCCTCGCGCAATTCGTCGACTGTTGGCTTGGTGTGAGCTGGCGACGGAAGAGTTTGGCTCCGAACGGTTATTGGTTCGATTGATCGAAACGGCAAAGCTACCATCGAAGCCAGCATCGTTTCATCCGAAAGCGTGGCGGATTGCAGAGGACCAACGCGACTTTATTTCCGTCGGTAGTAGCAATCTCTCAAAACCAGCTTTGCAAACGGGCATTGAATGGAACCTGCTTTCGGAAGTGGGCGTTGCGGATACGTCTCACTCCCAAGTTGCCACTGAGTTCGAATCTCTTTGGAAGGTCGGAACGCCTTTGACGGTTGATGTGGTCAATCAGTATGCCGATCGAGCGGCAGAGTATCGTGAGGCGAATTTCGAGCCTGAATCGATCGATGAACAGGAAACTCCATCGCCGCGACCTTGGCAGATCGACGCACTCGCCTCATTAAAGCGTATTCGAGAAGCTGGACACTCGCGAGCATTGGTAGCCGTGGCCACCGGGATGGGCAAGACTTGGCTCGCGGCATTCGACGCCTGCCAGTTCGGCGAAACGATCAAACGACGCCCACGTGTTCTCGTCATTGCCCACCGCGCGCACATTCTTTCGCAAGCCGAATCCGCTATCTCACGGATGCTTGACGACCGTTTCGCTCCTGGTTCTACGGCGTGGTACATCGGCAACCGAAGCGAGTTGGTGGGCGACCTGGTGATTGCTTCGATACAGAAGCTGTCACGCCCTGAAGGGCTGCGGCGTCTAACGGCAGATCATTTCGATTATGTCGTCATGGACGAAGTGCATCACGCGGAAGCACCAAGTTACCGCCGTGTCTTAGCCAAGCTCCAATGCGACTTCACTCTTGGCTTGACGGCCACGCCCGAACGGACCGATGGAGTCGATGTTGCGACGATCTTTGATGACAACTTGGCTCATCAAGCAACCATCGGCGACGGCATCGCGGAAGAGTCGCTTGTTCCGTTCCACTATGTCGGCATCAAAGACACCGTTGACTTTCGACAGATCCCTTGGCGAAACGGACGGTTCGACATTGCCGAACTGGAAGACCGTGTTGCTCGCAGCGAGCGAATGGATTGTCTTTGGTCCGCAATGGAACAACACCCGGCTGACCGAACACTCCTGTTTTGCTGCTCACGACGACATGCGGTCTTTGCCAGAGATTGGCTTCGATCGCGAGGACTCTCTTCCGCAGCGGTCTTCTCAGGCGAAGGAAGCGACAGCTATGGCGATTCGCTTCAACGATTGCGCAGTGGAGAGTTGCAAACGCTTTGCGTCGTCGACATGTTTAACGAGGGCCTCGACATTCCCGCCGTCGATCGCATCGTGATGCTACGGCCGACAGAATCCAAGATCATTTTCCTTCAACAACTTGGTCGCGGTTTGCGTGCGTCGGAAGGGAAGACGCGACTACTCGTCATTGACTTTGTCGGCAACCACCGTGTGTTTGCACAAAGAATCATTCACCTACTTTCGCTTCGCGGACCAATCGATCAGTGGAAGACATTGAAACGCTGGCTCGACGGTAAGCCAGTTGAGCTTCCCGACGGGTGCTTGCTCGATGTCGAACTCGATGCGAAGGACATGCTGAAGCAGTTTTTACCGCAAGGCCGAGCTGCTGGCATCGAAGGCTATCGAGCGATCCGCGATGATCTTGGACGACGCCCTACTGCACTCGAAGTGTTCAGTAAGGGCTTCCTTCCGAAAGCGATCTCGGCCGGTGCCGGCGGTTGGTTCACGTTCACACACAAGGAGGGTGATCTGACGCAGCCGGAAGCCAACGTTGCGGAGAAGTATGGCGAATGGCTCAAAACGGTTGAAACAACCAGCCTCAATAAGTCTTACAAAATGGTCGTTCTGCGAGTACTGCTAGACAACGAAGGGCTCTTCTCGAGCGTTGACCTTTACGACTTTTCGAAGCAGTGCCGACGATTCATGCTAAATCATGAAGTATTGTGTCGCGATCTTGTGGGCGAAAACCATGCGGTTGATCACAAAGACGCCAGCGACCAAGAGTGGGCCGATTGGTGGATCAGGTGGCCAATCAGCCGATGGTTGGCCACCCAAAACGGAAAAGTGTGGTTCAAACGAGAAGGCGATCAGTTTCATTGTAGAATTGATTGTTCTAACCATTTGAAGTCGACACTCGAAGCAATGACGGCGGAGCTAGTCGATTGGCGATTGGCTGCCTATTCCAAGAATCGACGGCTTGTTGAACCTGAGCAAAGCCAAAACAGTTTTGACGGAAAGGTCTCACACTCAAGCGGCAAACCAATTCTATTCATTCCTGAAAAAGCCAGGATGCCCGGTCGCCCAGTTGGCCCAACCAGAGTGCGATTGCCTGGCGGCGACGAGTGGGAATTCAAGTTTATGAGAGTTGCGTGCAATGTTGCGAAACCGAAATGCGAGAAAAAGAATCAACTTGGCAAGCTATTGAAGGATTGGTTCGGCCCAAATGCTGGTTTGCCCGGGACCGACTTCCATGTTCGTTTCGAATCGCAAGATGGCGTTTGGCAAGTTTCGCCCATAGGAATCGAAACCGACCGTACGACAGCGCCAAAACCCGAAGCGACGGAACTTGAGATTACCGAAGATAGTGAGCTCATCATTGAAATCAGCGTACCAAAGTCGGCTCAATATTCAACGCACGTCCCGGTCTACGAGCTAACGGCAGCCGCCGGCGATTGGGGGCCGCAAAGCATTCCTGAGGATATCGGATGGATCTCCGTGTCTAATCAACGGTTGTCCGAAGGCATGTTCGCAGCGCAGGTTGTAGGACATTCAATGGAACCCAAGATCCCATCCGGGTCCTATTGTCTCTTCCGACCCTGCCCCGCTGGAACGCGAGAAGGCCGCATGTTGCTGGTCCAAGCCAACACGCTAGCCGACCCTGAAGACGGAGGACGGTACACCGTCAAGCGGTATCACTCCACCAAACAAGTCACCGAAGAGGGCTGGCGACAGAATACGATCGAGCTACAACCACTCAACAGCGATTATCAGCCAATTCAAATCACGGAAGAAAACGCCGATGAAGTCCGAATCATCGGTGAATTCGTCTGTTTGGTTGCAAACCACGATCATAGTTAGGATCTCCTCATGCGAGACTCTCTCCGCCCAAACTCTCGCGAGACGCACGAGCTGTAGGTGATTTTTTCCAAAACAACTTGCGTCAAATCGCGTCCTTCACGCTCTCCATTTGAGTCCAAAACACCAGTGTCTGCCCCTGTTTAGCAGGCACTGACTGTTAAGCAGCAGCATTTTTGCTATGAGTACAAAATCGGGCATAGCCCGATAGCTAACGCTTCCGTCTGTCTATGCCGGCTCGCATGTTAGACCGCTATCTGTCGGGCCATCGTGCGAAGCAAACGCGTTGGAACTGGATATTCGAGTTCCCAGATAATGCTGATGGGGCGACTACCTGTGTGACTCAAGTAACGGCACGGTCCAAGGAAGTGGTATGGCGACGAAAGCCCAGACGGCAGATTCTTCGACTCGCGTACGAATAGCAACGGCGTGTAGCCCTTTTCACGGTGACGGATGTAGCGTTGGCCAGTCGGTGATTGCTCGGACGTATTGCTCTGTGACTGCCAATGAAATTGATTGTGCGAGATCAGATAGTCTTCATACATCGTCGTTGGCGAATACTCATCCTCGGTTTTCTGCAGCGTCACAAAGAAGACATCGTGTTGACGATCCTTCAGATGCAACACACCCTCACGCTGACTTGGCCGGTCATTGAAATTCCAGTGCCCGAGCGCCACCAAGATTTCGTCCCGCGTGTAGGCAGCGTGAATGGCCAAAGGCTCGAACGCCGTTGCGCTTCGATTTGCAATCAATGGTGAGTGCTTCAATCGGTATTCCAACACGCACCGCAGGTCATCGACAACGACCGAATTGTCTCGCAGTCTTTTGTCCGCCTCGGCGAGTGACATTCCCGCATGCTGCGTCCCCCACATAGGCACTGCTGAAGCCGGTCTTGCGGTGGAACAGATAGGCTTTTGCGTGCAGCCGGGTTCGTTTCGTGTCGTAGCTGACTCGCACCTCCGTCCTTGGAAGCTCACTCAGTGCTGCAACCGCTTTCGGATCCGTTGCCCCCATGTAGCTGGTGGTGATCACACGGACAGCCAGTTCGTCATTGCGTTCGACGAGTTCGCGAAGATTTGGTTCATTTCTGACACTCACAACGAGCATCTTGGATTGCAGGTTCCTGAAGTGGACTTGGTGATTCATTGCGGGGACGAGTCAACGCATGGCAATGCCTGGATGAATGAACCCGAGGCGAGACGGTTCTTTGATTGGTACTCGGCGTTAGGCATCGCAACCAAGGTGTTTGTGCCGGGGAATCACTCGACCGCCGTGGAACAGGGACTGATCCGCGCTGAGGAGTATCCCGGTGTTCGGTTCCTGGTCCATGAGTCAATGCAGTGGAACGGGCTGAAGTTGTTCGGTTCGCCCTACACGCCTCGCTTTCACGATTGGGCGTACATGAAGAAGCGAGGGCAACTTGATCTCGCTTGGCAATCAGTTCCCGACGATGTGGACATCCTGATCACGCACGGTCCTCCAAAGGGCGTCTTGGATATCACGCACGACATCGAGTCGAAGGAACTCGTTCAGGTCGGCTGCTGCCCTACGCAGACACGTTGAAGCACGGATCAAGCCGAAGATACATGCCTTCGGTCATTTGCACGACGAGAAAGGTGTCAGCAACTACGGGATGTTCACTCGCGGTGCAACGCAGTACATCAACTGTTCATGCTGCAATCTCGCAGCGAAGTTGAAGAACAATGGATTTGTCGTTGAGGTTTGAAATGAGCAAGCAGATGAATTACGTAATCGAGCCTGAGCTTCCGCCAACGGAGTTTATTGACGTCCTTCGCCGGTCGACGTTGGCGGAGCGACGGCCGGTGGATGATTCGGCGCGGATTGCGAAGATGCTGGCGGGGGCGGACTTGGTCGTGACAGCGCGGGATGCTGACGGAACGCTGGTCGGCGTGTCGCGAGCGATCACGGACTTTGCTTATTGCACCTATCTGTCGGACCTGGCCGTTGATGTGGCTCACCAGGGGCACGGGATTGGACGCAAGCTCATTCATGTGACGCATGAGCATGCAGGGCTGGAGACTCGGCTGATCTTGTTAGCGGCTCCCGCAGCGGCGAGCTACTATCCGCACATCGAGATGGAGCAACACGATTCGTGTTGGATGATTCCTCCGCAGTAGTTTGTCGGGCGAGATTTTTTAGACGGATCGGCTTTGCGTCTACTTTTCCATATCGCTCAGTTGCAGATTCAACGCGCCGATCGACATGCGAATCTCAATCAGTGAAATGGTCAACGATCCGACCATCAGAACGAGACTGATCGCGAACACGACTTTACCAAAGAAAGCCATTCCTGCAAACAGCAACCCCATGCACACCGTGCATGACAGCAGGCTAGCGACACCAAGAGTCTGCATGTCGCGAATCAAGTTCACCCGCCGTCGTAGGTTTGCGATTTGTGCGGCAGCCACTGGATCTGGTGTCTTCTGGTACTCTCGGTGCAACGTGCGGATAACGGTTGCCAAGGCGAGAAACCGGTTGGTGTAGGCAAGCAAGAGCAATGATATTGTTGAGAAAAGCAACGCGGGAGTGGTGAGGTCGATGTTCATGTTTTACCTTTCCAGGACGATTATACGTATCCAATAGGAAATAGCGATATCTGACGCTGATCCGGCCCAAATTAACGAACGCCCGCGAAGGATTGGTCCTCCGCGGGCGTTTCGCGATGAGGGATCTTTGGCAAGATCCACTACGTTACAGTTCGACTGCCTCCACTTCGCGGACGAAGCGGGATGCGTCAATGAAGTTTGAAGGGTGACGGGCGAAGTGCGAAAACATGCTATTGCGGTGACGTCCACTACCCGTCAGTCTGGTTCAGTGGGATTGGATGTCGATTCCGGCAATCATTCTTCGTCTGATCCAGCGGCATTGCGCACAAGTTCACGAAACGTGGGTCGGAGCGATTTGTGTAAGAAGCGAGCGAACGATCCATCGAGGTGGCGGATTGCGATCAGTTCCACCACGTCGGCGAAGTCCTTGTGAGTGCGACGCAGATTGCTCATGCCGCAGGCGATCTTCATTTCGATTAGTCGAGAGAGCCGAACGACGGATAACCCTTCGATCTGCTCGACGTTCAGATCGCCAATCGGCTCTGATACCGCGACTTCGCTTCCCTTGCCAGCTTTGTGACCAGCAATCAGAAACTGAATGGCGATGCCGTTTTGGGTGCGGAACTCAGCTTTCTCTGAATCCCAAACAAATCCAGCCTCCGTCAAGACGTGTCGGACCGAATCGCTGTCTTCGGATCGAATGACTATATCCAAGTCCGTCGTATTTCGTTGGTATCCGTGAAGGCAAACAGCGACGCCTCCGCAAACGGAATAGGCGATTCCCGCATTAGTGAGCAATTCATGGCAGCGCGCAGCAACATCCCAAAGTGATTCGTTGCCGAGCATCGTGTAGACCTTTTGAGCAGTATTCATCATTTGCCTCGCCCCCGATTATACCTGCACGGCGCAGAAGCGAAATAGAGATCAAACAAGGGCGGGTGTAGAGCAGAAATAGAAAACGCCCGCGGGGGATTGTTCCTCCGCGGGCGTTTCGTTGTGGGTTAGGCTTCTAGCCTGACGAATTTGACAAGCAGGATGCTTATCCCACGTTACAGTTCGACGGACTCCACTTCGCGGACGAAGCGGGATGCTTCGTTTTCTAGGAACGATGAGACTACGTTGAACACGGCGTCACTGAAGCCGCCGATGTTCAAGATGTCGTCTCGCTCCGGTGCCTGACTCGATCCGTATGGCTGGATGTCGATGCAAACTAGCTTTGGATCGGCGATGCCGTGTCCACGCTGCGTCTTCTTAAACTTCTCCCACTGGGTCATCACGCCGGTTGAGCCGTTTTGGCCGTAGCCGTATCGGCGTCCCGAGGTGATCCAGCTTTCGTTGTCGCTGACCAGCACGATGCCGGCGAAGGCTTGCTTCGCGTAGCGTGTGTTGGCTTCGACAAATGGCAAAGAGCAATCCGTTCCTCCGCCTCCGTACTTCGACAAGCGTGCTGACAGTGACAAGATCGAATCGCTTGGATCGACCTTGACCTTGTAGGCTTGCGTATCGAACGGGATCACGACGCTGTCTGGGTTGCGACGCAGGATCGCTGCTGCGAACAGTGCCGCAACATCGACGCATCGCATCTTCGACGTTCCGCCGCGGCCTCGGTTTCCCGTGACTGGGCAGCCCATCGAACCAGACGTGTCGAGTCCGATGATGACTGGTCCAGGCAGCGTTGGTACGTTCCCGCATGCGATCTCCGCCGCGTCATGCAACGCCGTCTTGATCTTGCTTGGAACCTCGTCCGATGCGTTCATGTATGCCGCCAGAAACTGGTACGGGAACTGACGGCTGCGAGCGATCGCGTCGCGGTCAGCCAGTTGGCCGGCCACATAGTCGATCATCGCGTTGTCGGTTCCTGCGAATCCAAGGATACTGAGTGCTCCGGTCGCCTTGGGCTTCTTGAACACGTCGTGACGCAATAGCGTGTTGAGGTTCATTCGCAGTGCTTGCGGTCCCATTTGTCGGGCAATCGCCTTCCAAACGAGCGGTCCCTTGGCTGCGTCGGCTAGCAAGTCCCATCGAACTTTACTGAGAGAGTCGCCGGCGATCAGCGTTTGGGCTTCAGCCGTGTCGGCTGCTCGGTAGGCAACGAGTGACTGCACCGTCGATGGCAGGTGGTCAGCCGTAGCTGATGCCCACCTCTCGACTGGCTTGTCGGTCAACCATCCGAACAGTGCTCGACGTGCGTCATCCTTCGGCGTCGGACGTGCCATTCGCAAGATGTCTCGCAGGCTCGGATCGTTTCCGATCGAAGCTGAGAGCAACTTGCCAACAGACGCGTCGTTGAGCCAACGTTGGAACGCACGCTGCAGCGAAGACGACAGGCCCTTGCGACCGAATTGTCCTGAACGAGTCATTTGGAAAACGGTGCGCAGTACGCGGCCGTTGTCCGCGACTCGATCGAAGACTTGGTGCATGAGCTTGGTGTCTCGCGTTGACAGCACGACGAGCAATGCCGCTGGCATGTCCTTCATGTAAGCACGCTCACGTGAGTAGACGGCAAGCTTGGCCAGGAACTCGTTGTCGTCGATCTCGTCGATCAGCTTTCGCATCGCGTCGAGTTGGTTTTGCGCGGACGCGAAGTAGACGTTGCCGAACGTGCCGGTCGCCGCCATTTGGGCGAGCTCGTGCTTCGCTGACATCTTGTACGCTGGGCCGCCTGCTTCGTTGACGACAGTCGCTCGTGGCAGGACGCTGGTGATGCTTTGGAATAGAGACTTGTTGGCCATGACGAAGTTTGAAGAGTGAGGGGTGAAGTGTGAAAGGAAAGGGTGTTACGATGTAAGGCCCTGACACTCGCGTTTGATTTGTTGTTTATGAAGACAGACTTGCCCGAACGAACGTTCGCGTTTGCAAAGCGAATTGTGAAACTCTGCCAGACTCTGGAAGAGCATAGTGGTGTTGCGGAAACACTGAGCCGCCAATTGATTCGTTCTGGAACTTCGATCGGTGCGAACGTTGAAGAGGGGCAAGCAAGCCAAAGCCGCAAAGACTTCCGCTTGAAGTACAACATCGCCTGCAAGGAAGCACGCGAAACGCTGTACTGGCTTCGGCTGCTAGCAGAAACTGAAATCGTTCCACAGGATCGACTCCAGCCGATGATGGATGAATGCAACGAACTAGTCGCAATCCTGACGTCCATCGTCAAGAAACTCCGCGACTAACTTTCACCATTCACTCTTCACCCTTCAAATTTCATTCGCAACCGCGTGGAAACGCCCCGAACGAAGTGGGGCCGCCAGCGCAACACGATGGATTTGTGTTGTTAAATCGAAAAGCACTCGGCGAAGTGTTGGCCAGAGAACCCGTCCGTCTATTTACAAGCGGACGGGGCGGGACTTGAACCCGCTAGACCTTGCGGTCATTTGCCATGTACTCCGAACCGGCAGCCGAGTGTGTTTCGATGTTCTGTGTTGTTTGATGAAGTAGTGATGCAAAGAAACGCGATCGACGAAGTTGTGACCAGAGGGTTTTACGGTGCTCTACCACTGAGCTACGGCGCTGCTTTCTTGCGAATGGCAGTTGCGCCGGTGGGGCTCGAACCCACGACACCCGGCTCCTGAAGCATGTACTCCGAATCGGCAGTCGATCATGTGCGCTTTCTATTTCGTTTTCTTCTTGGTGGTCTTTCCCAATTGTTTCCAAAGGGAACGGCCGTTGGCTCGGTCCAGCCGGACGAGTTGTTGCTGTCGTGTGTCGAAAGCGATCAGGTTTCCCTTGGGTCGCTTCGCGTAAACGAAAGGCAAGCAAACGGCGACGACTCTGTGCGGTTCGCCGGCTGCGCGTGGCAAGTAGCGAAGTCGAACGAGTTCGTCGATGGGTTGCGAGATTCCCGAGCGGTCCCATAAGTAGGACGGAAGCTCGGTGATCTCGCTGAGGATGGTGACATAGTCACCTTTGGCGATGTCTTCGCCAGCGATCCTGGCCGCGACGGTCGTCACGGTTTTGGATCGGCTTTCGGTTGTGGTTTTCATGTTTCCGTAATCGTTGAAAGACTGAATTGTGCATGTGTGTTCTCTGTTGAACCGCGAGCTTGGATTTACTCGCGGCCGGTCGTAATGGCGAAACAGGAATGTAAAACACGCATAGTTCGATCTCTCGAGACGATTGGGAAAACGCGACTAACGAAGTGGTTGCTCAGAGAAAATGTTCTGCCAATTAAACTACGAGCGAGCCGATGCTTGCTCGGTGGGAATCGAACCCACACCTTTCGATTAAGAGTCGATGTACTCCGATGCGGCAGTTAGTCGTGTACGGGTGCTAAGTTGAAGGGGGCGACGAAGTTTGTGGCCAGAGGTTTTTTCCTGAGCTATCGGCATTCCTTGCAGATACCGAGCGGGGCTTGAACCCGCGACCTCGTCGCTCTCGCGACGCGCTCTAACCTATGTACTCCGAACCGGCAGTCGCCTTGTTCTGTGGTTGTTGTGTAAAAACGATTGACGAAGTTTGTTAATCAGACAATTCGATGCTCTACCAACTGAGCTACGAAGCGAACACAAGGTTCACTTCGGTGGGACTCGAACCCACGACAGTCGAGGTGATGTAGTCCAATCAGGCAGTCAGTCGTGTTTTGTAAATGGCGACGAGGTAATGACTCAGATCACTAACGCATAGGAATCGAACCTACCGATCGTGTTGCCACGATCCCCAGACTCACTGGACGCAATCATTGGTGGATGGATTCCAAGCCGGCAGTCGCCATGTTTTGTAAAAGTCCAACGAAGTTGTTGTTGAGAGGGTAAGAACGTCCGTTTCAGCGGTTGCTGATCGTTGACTGGCCCCTTCGTCTACAAGAGACTCCGGCGCCATTCACTAGCCGGTCGCCCGACATCGCTACCTTAGGCTCCTCATGTATTCCCAGCAGGCAGTTGAACTTTGTGTTGTGATCGGCCAGCGAAGGTTTTAAATCAGACGGTTCTTTAGCAAAGATGTATTCCGATTCGTCAGTTGGTCGATCAAGAAACGCTGGTGGGAGTCGAACCCACTTAAACCGGGTTGCAGCCGGCCGCCTAGCCATCTGGCTCCAGCGTTTTGTTGCTCGCGGGGTTGCCGCGAGCGTGTTTCATTCAGTCGTCGTCTCTAAAAGTAGTCGTCGCGATTGACGCCATCACAGACGCCCCGATCGTAGGCAACAACTTTTGAACCGCTGACCGCTGCCGCATGGGCACAGGTCGTTTCGGCCGAGTTTCTCCTCGAGCTGCTTGCCTTGGATGATTCGGACTCCGCGTTTGACTTTCGTTTCCGACGGGTAGCCCTTACGACGTTTGCTCATCGGCTCGAAAGCAGAGGGCGTTGTCGTCGTCATACTGATGTTCGTATCGCATCGTTCTGCTCCGGTTTGAGTGTGAAAACGTTTAACTGTGCAAAGACCAATCGGCGAAGGTACAACTCAGATGGTTCACATTTTCAAGATGTAATCCGAGTCTGCAGTCGATCAGTCAGTGCTCTCGCCAGGAATCGAACCTGGTCTACGACCTTCGCAAAGTCGCGTGCTATTCCGGCACACTCCGAGAACATTTTGAGTAACCCGCCCAGGAATCGAACCTGGTCCGACAGTTTCGAAGACTGTCATGCTATCCAGCACACCCGCGAGTCATTTGATTGCTTTGTTCGTTCATAGTCACAAGAGCCGACGACTGGGTTCGCACCAGCATGAGCCGCTTTACAAGAGCGGTGCCTTTCTGCATCGAGCCACGTCGGCTTGGGAAATGGCCCCGCACCGAAGTGCGGGACCGAAATTCAGTCGATAAATGCAACATGTCGCATTGCGATCGACTCGTTTTCAGTGTTCATCAAGACTTGGTGCCAACCGTTCAAGATGATCGTCTTGTGATCCGGATGGCGCACTCGTCCGCGAACAAACACGCTGGGGTTTCGACGTTGAGCGACCCAGTGCAGATGACGAAGTTCAGGCTTGCGACTTATCAATCGCATTCGCTGTCCCTCGGTCAACCCGTTCGGGTGCTGGTTACTGATGTAAACCAGTTGTCCGCCCTGTCGAACCACTTCTTCGCAGACGTGCGGCTTTCCACCACCACGTGCGATCGGTTCGTTCCGCAGAACTAGACGCTCATCGACCAACGCGGGGTTTTCGACCGGGACGAAGAACCACTCTCCCTGACGGATGAACGCTTCATTGCGTCGACGATTCCGCTTTCGCGGCTTCACTCCAAGACGGTTCTCAAGTGCTCGCACCGCAACCGGCTTGAGCGCGTCGAAAGCTGTCTTCACAGATGAAACGGCTGCCCGTTCAGGAACAGCAGCAACGAACCAATGTCGCTCGTGGTGTCCGCACAAAAACTTGTGCTTTCCGTCGTCTTGTCGCGACATCAGCAGCAGGTGCCGCATTGAAGGCTGAACGTCGATCACCTGCGTTTCGGCCAACTGTGGTGGCTGAATCGAGATGTCGAAGAACTCGCCCTCGGCGTCGTTGCCGATGTCGATCGAAACTTTTTCACGGAGAGCCGTTCCCCAGCGTCGAACGATCGGCGGATGAACGTTTGCTCGAGCACCAATCCGCGTGAATTGACGCTCAATCTGACGCATGCTCATGACATTGCCTTTCAAAAGTGTCAAACAAGCGAATGGATGCCGGCAGCCAACGTGACTGCGAATATCGGCAGTAGCCCGACCAGGAATCGAACCCGGAACTTCTGGTTAGAAGCCAGAGATGATGTCCGTTTCACCATCGAGCCATTTTAAACAAGCGGAAGGCGAGGGAGTCGAACCCTCATCACCCGAAGGTGGCACGCGTTAGCAGTGCGGCCCGGCAAACCGTATCCGGCTGCCTTCCGTAAATCATCTCGAGTGGACCGGAAGGGAATCGAACCCTTCTCACCGATCTTGCAAGGATCAGTCGCCCCCTTGGAACATGCCAGCCCATGAATGAAGTGTGAAGTTAGAAGAGTGAAGTGTGAAATGGGTTCGCGTCTTTTCAAACTTCACCCTTCACTCTTCAAACTTCCTCAAGTGATCACGGATGGAATCGAACCATCGGTCTCCTGCTTGTCACGCAGGCGTCTTAGCCGCTGGACCACGCGATCGTGTTGTGAGTAGTCGAGACAGGAGTCGAACCTGCAAAATCACAAGCCTCTCATGCTTGCCGCTTTGCCCGTTTGCGTACTCGACCGGTTTTGAAAGTAGCGGATCCGGGGGTCGCACCCGGCGGTCCTGGCTTATGAGGCCTGGCTGAGCTCTGGCCCATCCGCATTGTTCTCGCATCGAAAGTAGCGGGTTCGGGGGTCGCACCCGACAGTCCAGGCTTATGAGGCCCGGATGAGCCTGGCTCACCCGCATCGTTGTTACACTACTGAAAGTGATAGTAGCCAAGGCGAGAGTTGAACTCGCACGCCGCTGTGGGCACGACATTCTGAGTGTCGCGTGTCTACCGGTTCCACCACTTGGCTGTTTGAATCGAAGTACTGCGGGAGGGAGTCGAACCCTCAGACACGAACGTTTGAAATTCGCCGCTTTGCCGGTTTGCGTACCACAGCATGTTGAATCAGTACTGAGGGCGGGAGTCGAACCCGCAAGCACTTGTTCCTAAGACAAGCGGCTCGCAGTTGGCCTACCTCAGCGTTAGGAAAAGTGGAGCACCGGGGAATCGAACCCCGATTTTCTGCGTGCAAAACAGACGTCTTCCCGTTGGACGAGCGCCCCATGTTGTTCTTCGTTTCAGTGCCCAGAGCAGGAGTCGAACCTGCAAACACTCGGGTTTAAGTCGAGCCGCTCGGCCGGTTGGCGTATCTAGGCATTGTTGCTTGGTGCCTTCCGGAAGGACGCGACCGACCGCGCCCTTCCCTTGGCTGCCAACGTGTTATGCATGAAGTCGCGGAGCACTGTCGCCCGTTGACTTGCGATGGTTTTTGATCGCTTTGTGCGAGTCAGGGATCTGGTCGCCTTCGACAATCGAATCGCCAACACACTCGACCACCCAGCCGTCGACCCAACCAACGTTGTCGTCTTTGAGCCTCAGCACCCGGCCGACCTTCGCAAACTCTTGCGGAATGTACGATGTCGTTCGCACTGATCCGCCGGCGATGTTGCGTCTCATCGCACATTGCACGTACTTCACATTTCTGGACATCGTCGTTCTCCTTGGTAAGTTGCGGGCCAGTGTCACCGAGACACCGGCAGTAGTCCCGGATGGAATCGAACCATCGTTTCCTGCGTGTAAAACAGGTGTCGTCGCCGTTGGACCACAGGACCGAAGAGCACGTCCCCAAGGATTTGAACCCTGACTAACTGGTTTGGAATCAGCAGTGCTACCGTTACACCAGAGACGTGTGACAATCTAAAGTGGGAACGCAAGGAATCGCACCTCTCGCCGACTACCACACAATTAAAGGCAGAAGGGTTACAACCTCCCGTGTGGAAACGCTCCCAAGATTTCAACAAAAAAGCGGAGGCCGTGGGACTCGAACCCACAACGGTGATTAGCCGCAGCTGTTTTCAAGACAGTGTCCTCATCCGGCCGGGTGACTTCCGTAATGCGTCATTGAACGCAGTGACGTGAGCGGGAATCGAACCCGCGGACTCCTGGATGAGAACCAGACGATTCTGCCATCAGAATCTACCACGCCGTTTTTGTTGGCCAGCTTCGTCGCCAACCGAGTACCGCATAGGAGTTTCGATCTCCTTCCTGCTGTTAGAAAGACAGCCGACCTAGCCAGTAGTCGAATGCGGCGTTGTTGAAAGCGATGGCAACGGGAGTCGAACCCGCAGCAACTTGATAGACAATCAAGCTTCCTTCCCAGAGGAACTTGCCACCGAAAATGTTTGCACGAGGGTGACCAACCGGAATTGAACCGGCGACAAACTCATTCACAGTGAGTCTCTGGAAACCAACACCAGATCTGGCCACAGTCGGGTATCAGTGAGTCGCACACTGTCCATGCGTGGCCCCAAACCACACCGCTTACTCCAAGCTATACCAGAAAACATCAACAGCACCGGAGACTGGAATCGAACCAATGAACTCCTCGTTCAGAGCGAGGTGCAGCGACCAACAACTGCTACTCCGGCGTAACTAAAACTTGCAAAGCACTCCGTCCGGGAATTGAACCCGACCTGCGAGCTTCAAAGGCTCACGTCGCGACTACGCGCCGGAGAGAGTTTTTCAAACAATTCAAAAGAGTGTCCTGCGGGAGTCGAACCCACCTAGCCGGATTGGAAGTCCGGAACCTTTGCCGCTCGGCCAAGGACACTGAATATGCGGAAGTTTGAAGGGCGAGGTGTGAAACGAAGCGAGCTATCTCACACTTCTCGCTTCACCCTTCAAACTTCGCGAAGCTCCGGCGGATGGACTCGAACCATCACTCGTCTCCTTAACAGGGAGCCGCCTTACCATTGGGCCACACCGGATTGTGCAAAGCGCCCAGTGGGAGTCGAACCCACACTTCCGCCATGGCAAGGCAGCAGGCTACCGCTACATCATGGGCGCAAAAAATGCATCACTACCAAATTGTCAAAGATCAATACGCCGAAGCGTTCAAGAGCACCGAGCCGGAATCGAACCCGCATCACCTCGTTACGACGGAGGAGTCTTGCCGTTAGACCATCAGTGCTTGTTTCAAACTGTTTCAAGTGGGATCGGTGAGAATCGAACTCACATCGCTCGGATTAAGAGTCCGATGCATTACCTTGTCTGCCACAATCCCATGTGTCGTCGTTGTTTCGTTTCAGTCGGCGTGGCGGGAATTGAACCCGCGACCGTCGCCTTATAAGGACGCCGCTCTCACCCCTGAGCTACACGCCGATGCGTAGCCAATGGGGCCGAAGGGAGTTGAACCCTCACCGAACGCCCTTAACAGACGTCACAGCAAAGTCCGTCATGCTGCCAGTTACACCACAGCCCCGATGTTCAGTCGCGGCTATGCGTTTCAAAAATGTCTGCATGATTCGTTTACCTGATGCTTGTGACCTGAAACCTGTTACCTACTTCAAGTGGTAGCCCCGAGGATCGAACTCAGCGCGACCCGCGTATCAGGCGGATTTGGGCGACCAGCCCTCGACTACCATGTTGTCGTTTCAAAAAGTCGGACACCTCGGAGTCGAACCGCCCGTGGCGGAGCCACCCATGAATGAAAACAGTCTCCTGGTCCCAAACCAGGCGTGCTTCCATCTGCACCTGTATCCGATGTTGTTTTGCTTCCATCGCCGCAGCAGTTGCCGTCGGCGCATATCTTCCTTGTCAGTGGGCCGGGAGGCGCTCGAATCCTCGTCTGCGGTTCTTCAGACCGCCGCTAGACCGTCTCAGCTACCAGCCCAAATTGGGTTCGTTGTTGGGTTTGCCCGTTCGATGCGGACACGAAAAAAGGCTCGATGCCTGTGTGACACCGAGCCTTCATGAAGAAGTCGTTCGCTTATGAAAGCGAGTGTCACATCAGACGTGGATACGCCGGGGCATTATCTGTATTCAACGGTTGCCCGCCGAAGAGACTGCCTTCGTGTATCTGTTCGAGTCGACTGGATTGAATATTCGTTAACATCAGAAAGCTCGTTACTCGCTTGTCTATGAATGTGACTTGTGTGTTCGGAGAGATAGACTCTCTCGCGGCCAGATGGTTCGCCAAAAATGTCAGCTTGTGCGAAAAACATTCTTGGCCGATGCTGCCTCACACGAACATGAAACACCGCTCAGACTCGAAAGTACTCATAGGACGCGAAAAAAGATCAATCGCGGGGTGCAAGGAAACGCAAGTGATGTGCGGCATGGGCAGAATGAATTTGCTCAATTCGCTCACGTGGCAGTCGCCCAAACGCTGGATGCGGAGCATGGTCACCAACGTGAGCGTAGAACCGAGACACGCTCGCAGCAAAAGCTTCAACCTCACGAGCGTCATCCAGATCGGCCGGCGGAACGAACATCGACGCTGTGCGAATTCCACGAGGTGAATCGCCGCTGAGAACTTTCGGCAAAAGGATCCGTCGCATCACAGGACGCAAGAACGCGAAGAACGACATCCACTTCGGATAGCCATCAACACTCGGATCTTGCACCAGTACCAGATGGCGGCAGATTTGCCCCAGCGTCCAACTGCCATTCCGCTTGTATCCGCTCTGCAGTAGCGATCGTGCCTCTCGGGCCGCCGCGTTCAGATCGTCGAAGTGTAGTTCCCGCAGTTGTTCCATGCGGTTAGTTTAACGCGATAGCACATTGTTGAAACCGTAGTGCAAGCTTTGTCGATGCAGAGCCAACCCTCGTTACGAAACTCGCTATGAACTCAATCGAAAACTTTCTAGCCGCAAAAACTTATGCAGTCGCCGGTGCATCCAACCGTCAGCACAAATACGGCAACAAAGTCTTCCGTGCACTGCTCGCCGCCAGCCGCGAGACCTACCCGCTCAATCCTGCTCAAGACGAAATCGAAGGCCACCAAGCGTACCCGTCGATCGCCGACCTACCGCTCGTTCCCGAAGCGCTCTCCATCATCACGCCGCCAGAGGTCACTCGCAAAGTCGTGGCCGATGCGATCGCGGCCGGAGTGAAACACATCTGGATGCAGCCCGGAGCCGAAGACGAGCAAGCCAGCGAAACCGCACGCGATGCCGGCATCACCGTCATCGACGACGGCAGTTGTATCCTTGTTTTATTGGCTCTTCAATGATGTCGCAACAGACAGTCAAGATTCGCGGCGCCACGGAGAAGGACCGAGATGCGATTCTCGAAGTCCACATGAATGCCTTTGGCAAGGACGAAGGTCCGGTGATCGTCAAGCTAGTCGATGAGATGCTTGATGATGCTTCTGGCAAACCATTGCTTTCACTCGTTGCTGACACAGATGACGGGTTGATTGGCCACCTACTTTTCACGTCCGTGAGAATCGAGCCGGACGATAGCACGGTCAGTGCACGGATTCTCGCGCCGCTGGCCGTTGTTCATGATCGACAGCGTCAGGGAATTGGGGGGCGGATGATTCAAGCGGGCTTACTTCAGTTGACCGACTCTGGTGTCGACCTCGTCTTTGTCCTCGGCTATCCCGACTACTACTCTCGCTTCGGGTTCAAGCCCGCGGGTGTTCAAGGTCTCCAAGCAACCTACCCAATCCCACCGCAGAACGCAGACGCTTGGATGGTGGCGGAACTGACGCCCGGAACGATTGAGAATTGCAAGGGAACCGTTCGCTGCTCAAAAGCCTTAGACCATCCAAAGTATTGGATCGAGTGAACTGCGAGAAAAGAGTGTATCCCGCAAATGCCGAGACGGGCTACTCGACCTTGATCCAGTCGATCAGGATCTCGAACGGCCCTGGCTTCTTGTCACCGAGCAAGATACCAACGGACTGAACTTGGCTGGGCGTCAGCTTCGCGTTGGGGATCGGTCGGCCGAACGAATGAGCGACGAACTTGTCGACGGAAAGCTTGACTTCGGTCCATTGGCCGGCTTTCGTATCGAACTCCATCTGGTACGAGAACGCGGTGCGTCGATCGGGTGTGTAAAGGTTGAACGTGTAACGTCGTCCATCGCCTTTGACTCGCAATACGATTGTCTCGCCGGGATCGAGGCCGAGTGAGCCGCTGAGCCGCGACCGCACCGAGGCAAACCCGCCGTTGTTCTCGAGCGAAAGGTTGCCGGCGAACCGCATCACACTGGTTTCACCTTTCAATTCGCCGTCAGCGTCCAAGCTCACGATCGACGCTTGGCTACTCGATCGACCGCCCATGACGCCGTCGTTGACGATCTGCCACATGGCCGCGTCACTGGACTGAGCGAACTCGAACAGGCTGGTCATGGTTTGTGCAGGAATCGAGGTGGATAGCGTTACGACGATGACGATGAAGCTACAGAGGCGGACGATTGGGTTCATGGTTTTGGCTCGGTTTGCGAGGACGGAGGTTCGAAGGAACTGTAGTCGGATAGCAATCGCGGATACCAATCGTTCGCAGATCGCCAGTCCGATCATTGCTGCTGCGATTGTTCTTGCTGTTTCCATTCGTCTGTCAAGTAGACCAGCGTCTCGGTGATCTTGACGTCAAAGTTTTAGGGATAGTCACTCATGCTAAATTCGCTAATACCATCTTCAAGTAAGTTGTGGTGATAGTGTAACCTTCTTAATCTTCCACATTCAGCCCCTCGTTGTTTCCAGTCGTTTCAGAAGCCCAGCTCAGTTCACTATGGCAAAGAAGAAGACTAAAACGGTAGGCAAGCTTGCTGCGGTCGATTCGCCAGATGGAAAACCGGTTATTGCGTTTTCAACGCCCGGGATGTTCGATCGGTGGCTCAGCAAGCATCACACTGAGCACGGAGGCCTGTGGATCCAGTTCTGTAAGAAGGACAGCGACCACAAGAGTATCACCTATGCACAGGCACTCGATATCGCGCTGTGTCACGGTTGGATCGACGGCCCAGTCCGGAAAGGCAACGCAGCCTCGTGGATTCATAAGTTCACTCCGCGTGGCAAGCGGAGCGTTTGGTCCCAGGTCAACAAAGCTCACATCGAGCGACTCACGCGTGAAGGTCGCATGAAGCCCGCTGGTCACGCTGCCGTCGAACTTGCCAAGGCCGATGGACGCTGGGAAGCTGCTTATGCGTCGAGTTCAACGTTTGAAGAGTCCCCCGAGTTTCTTGCTGCCCTAAAGAAGTCGAAGCAGGCCAGCAAGTTTTACGCCACGCTCACGAAGGCGAAGCGTTTCGCATTTTACTGCCGACTTCACAACGCGAAGAAGCCCGAGACGAAGGCAAGGAAGATCGTCGAGTTTGTTGAAATGCTGGAACGAGGCGAAATGCTTCACTGATCGTTTGCCGTCCGGAAGATACTCGGCTGTCGTGAACCAAGATGGGTTACGATTACTCCCTTTACTGGTAACATTTGAAACGGTCCGATCGGCGAATCCACAATGAGTACCGAATGAGTTCCACAACAGGCATTCCGATCTGGCAAGTCGACGCGTTTGCCGACCGGCCTTTTGGGGGCAATCCCGCGGCCGTGTGCATTCTCGAACGCTATCCAGGCGACCAGTGGATGCAGAGGGTTGCTTCCGAGATAAACCTATCCGAAACCGCGTTCGTGGTTCCAACGGATGAGGCGAACAACTTGCACTTGCGTTGGTTCACTCCGGCAACCGAAGTTGACCTATGCGGTCACGCGACGCTCGCTGCCGCACATACTCTGATCGAGCAGAAACGTGTCGACACCAGCTTGCCGATTCGGTTTCAAACTCGCAGCGGAGAGTTGCGATGCACACGGTCCGGATCGCGGATCACGCTCGACTTCCCCGCGACGCCGGCGAGAAACGATGTGGAAGCTTCGACTGCAACGACGCTGCTCGCCGCACTTGGTATTGCCGAAGGTACTGTACTACAGTCCAGACTGGACCTTCTCGTTGTGGTGGACGAAGGCCAGATCGTCCAGTCGCTGCGACCGGATTTCAACGCACTCGAGCGAGTCGAAAAGCGAGGCGTGATGGTGACGGCTCCCGGCCAGACCGCGGATGTCGACTTCATCTCGCGCTACTTCGCACCACGCTGCGGCATCAACGAGGACCCTGTCACTGGATCGGCGCACTGTTGCCTTGCTCCGTACTGGTCGGAGGAACTCGGCAAGACATCGCTCGTCGGCTATCAGGCATCTGCACGAGGCGGAGCGGTTCGCTGCGAAGTCGCTGGCGACCGCGTTTTGCTGACGGGCACCGCAGTCACTGTCCTGGAAGGTCGCTTGTTGGTCGATCCCGAATGAACCCGGCATTTCAACTTCGTGAATTCGTGTTGGCTGATGGTGATTCTTGTCGCCAACTGTTTTGTGATACCGTGCGACGAGTCAATTGCCGTGATTACTCTCCGATGCAAATTGAGGCGTGGGCCGGAGCGGAACTGGATCCCGAACCTTGGATTCGACGCTTCGACGACAACTGTGCATATGTTATCGAGCACAATCGAGCGATAGTCGGATTCGCTGACATGACGCCCGACGGTTACCTCGACCGTTTGTTCGTATCCGCCGATCACGAGCGGCAAGGTATCGCGACGATCTTGATGAACGCGATCGAATTAGCCGCAAAGACTAACGGCTTACCTCGCATCCACACTCAAGCAAGCATCACAGCAAAGCCGTTCTTCCTGGCGCGAGGTTTCGTGGTCGTGAATGAACAAACGATCGAGTGTCGCGGCGTTCGGATGAACAACTATGTGCTGACAAAAGATTTCACGAAGCAAACATGATTCCGTCTGCGAACGCACCAGCGAAACATGCCCCGATAACCCGAAAAATCGGAATCTTTTGCCTCATGAAACTGGACCGACGGAGCCGATACTGAGGGGGCTTTTCTGGCTGGCGTCGTAACGGAGCTTCGTAGTGAGAATCGAAAGTCAACAAACCGAAGTGATGACGCATTATCAAACTCGGGTGGTCAATGACAGGAACATGCAAAGCGTGTTCAGTGAAGTTCTTCGTGAAGCTGGGCGGCAGGGTTACGCATCCGCTGGAGTGGTTGAATCGGCCGAGCCACTGCAACAGCGAATCCAGGACACGTGGGACCAGTGGTATCGGACGGAGAGAATCGGCGGCCAGTATGCCAGTGCTGAAGCTCCCACGGATCTCGGTGGAGCATTCGGCAGTGTTTTAATGAAAGCGTACGAGCAAGGTGCCTACGTTGCTCCCAAGCCGTTTTTGAGAGGTCTGAGCGAGGCCGAGCTAAAGAGCGTCCAGAACGCACACTGGCTGGCTGAGCCGATCAACGTCGATTCGTTGACAGAAGAAGGTGCGCTCAACCTGTTGATTCCGCGAGCTGCGCAAGTCGATTTGAACGGCGATGGTTTCACGCGTTCAGGAGCGGCCTATGGAATGAAATTTCCTGACAGTACGACTTCACGTGAAGTGACATACGACTTCACGTGAAGTGACAATGGCCTGGGATGCAGCGACGGCAGACGTGCCTGAAAAGGATCGAATCACGTACGAACTTCAAATGATGGTCCCGGTGTTGCTTGCCAACGCGGTAAACGCTCCTGATGGATCATTCTCGCACTTCCGCTCGTTCGATGACCCCAGTTGGGTAAATCCACTCACAGCGGACGGATACTCCTTTGTGAAGGAAACTCAAGATCGAATCGCTAGCCTTGATTACTTCAAGAACCAGATGGACCCGGTACGCTATTTAGCAGATCGCAGCTTTTGGAGTTCGTTCCAAGACAATCTCCGCGAAGCTGGTGTTGCCTAAACATCCACGTCGCCCTCCCAAAAGTAGAAATCATGCGACCTCACGAACGAGCCATCGTTGGATCAGCGTGCATGAACGGGATCTTATGGTCGGGGCACAAACCGCATTGGAGGATTTCTTCGGTGGCGAAGAAGTGCCGGAGTTCGGCGTCGGTTGCGGTGGGCGGGATTGCTTTGTAGTCGCGGAAGAGTTGCCAGGCGGGAATGTCTTGGAGTTTAAGTTTGCGTTCCAACTGGCTAAAGTACGCTAGGGCCGGGCATTTCCAAATCATGGTTTTGTGCAATTGCGAGCAACGCTTCTGGATGCAGGCTTTCCAGCCGTCGCGCGGGTTTGAGAGGATCGGCAGTGCCTTGCCGTCGGCCATGTTGTACTGGCGTCGCCAACCGGAATGGGATTGGCGAATCCCGATTCGTAAACTTGGATGATCGCGTCGCCATTTTGCGATTGTTTCTTGAACCGCTGCAAACTTCTCCAGGTAGGCCGGTGACGTGCCATGCTGCGAGATCTCCAGCTTGTAGCCTTGATTGATCAGCACTTTTGGTAGTCCTGGATGCCGATGGAGGAAGAACCCGTTGGAAACGAGCAACCTGTGCGAGCGCCGAAACTTCCAGCGTCCCATGACGAGGATTCGGCATAGGTTCGGATTCAACGTTGGCTCGCCACCAAGAATCGTGAACCGCTTTGGCTGAATGCGTTTGCACCAAGCATCGAAATTCTCTCGGGCTTCTTCGACGGTCACAATGCCGCCACGAAGGAAGTTTGAATAGTGCGAACACTGTTGGCACGAGAGATTACAACCATGGACGACATGAAATTCAAGGGATCGACAATGGATCATGTTGCGTCCTTTCGTTCGTCGAGCATCCGCCTCTTGGCGTCATACACAACAACTCCGTCGGGTGGGCCTTCCCACTTGAAACCACGTAGCTTGTGCCGTTTGAGTGCGATCTGCCGAAAATGGCTGCGGCGTCGCATTGGATCGTAGTTTTTGTTGCTGACGTGCAGATGATCGATGCCGTGGTCTTTTGCCAACGCGACTTGCGTGCCCGAGTACATGGCTCGCAAGAAGAAGTCCCAGTGTTCACACGTTTTCAAAGCACTGGCCCAGCGGATCCTGCGACAAATGTCGGTTTTCGCGAGGAACGCGTTGATGACAATGTCGCACCAGTAACAGCCCCATGCTCCATTGCCCGCACGCCACTGGGGTGGTGTTGGGACGCGGCGGCCATCGATCGCTGCGAACCGTTGAGGCGTAGGAAATGGCCAAGGCTGGGGCAGTTGCCTCATCCATTCTCGCAAACGATCTTCCCGGCGATCGAGGTTGATGAGAAAACATCGATCGACGATTGCCGGTGGAGACAGGTGACTTGTGGTGATGCTTGATTCGACTTCCGTGATCACGTTTGTTTGCTCCTCATTTCCAACTTGCCTCGGATCGTCGTGATCTCGGCTCCTTGTTCATCTTTCAATTGCACTGACCAGTCGTACTGGCCCGAACGCATGCCATCGGTTTCGACGCGAGGCAGATCAAAAGCAAGAACCCAATGATCTGCTTCTTCGCTCACGGTTCCTTCCACCAAGAAGGAATCCCCCAAGGATTGGTGTCTTGCACCGAATTGGCATGAGGCATCGGCGACGTCAACATTCGGTGGTGGAGTGACACTCCAGCGAAAATGGCGAGCGTGACGTGAGAGATAGTCGTCGCCAATGATGACAGGGCTCGAGATTTCACCGTCACCGACCACTGGCTGCGAGGTAACAACTCGGCCAACCAGTTTCGCGTCGATGCTGCCAATGGCCTCGAGGACGGACGAGTCATCATAGATGGGCGTTAGCCAGGTGATGTCGCCATGGGCGATGATGTCGTTGCGGGCCGCCGTAACGTCCAGGACACTCGCGGTTTCTTCACTGACCAATGACACCGCCACGGCGACATCCGTGTCTGCGACGTTGGGGCTCTTGATTTGGACCGAAACCTCTTCGCCTGCCAGGACGACGAACGATTGGGTTTGCAGGAGGGCACGCGGTTCGCTACCGAGTTCTTGCAGATCCGGGCCACCCAACCATGCATTGTCGTCAATGAAAACAGTGACTTCAAAATCACCACCGTTGCCATCGAGATCCTTGACGCCGTCCCCGAGGCGGATCGAGACGGAGCAGACTCGAGTCTCCGGAACAACGTGCGTCAAGACGGTTGCACCGGCTGCAAGGTCGAGGCTCGTGGATTCGCTATCGAGAATTTCAAACGCCATGGTTTAGCTCCAGGTGTGTCGTTTGGCTCTGGCCAGGTCGCGCCCTGTGAGAGGCAGTTTTGTGGTGAATAGATGAACACCGCCCAGATACACGCGACCTCCGCAAGCGAACTCTTGCCACTACCGCGTGCCATTGCCAACGAGAACAACCCGCCGCGAACGACGGCTTCTTCGATGCGTTCGATTAGCGGTCGGACGGTATCTACGGTCTGCCGACCGCTTTAACGAGGCGTCGCGTGACTTTACCGGAGCGTGCAAATCGCTCCGTAAGCAACTTGGAGCCGAACAGCGGTTCGTCGCTCAAGTTGATTTCAAAAGGTCGACGGCGGGTACGCTCGCGGTTACACACACGCCCTCTCCCAGTGGCGTGAAGTGCTCGATCTTCTCAATGTGCTTCGTTCCCGCGGCATGGTGATCGTCTTGATCGCCCATTCCAAAGTCGAGCGATTCGAGGATCCGGAAAGCTCGCCCTATGACCGATACTCACCGCGGCTTCACAAGCACGCTGCAGCCCTCGTCAAGGAATGGTGCGACGCAGTGCTGTTCGCGACTCGCAAGATGCGAACGCAAAGCGAAGACGGTGGCTTCAACCGCAAACGAACCATCGCTCACGCCATCGGCAAAGACGGCGGCGAACGCGTCATCCGTGCTTACGGTTCGCCGACCTGTGTTGCGAAGAACCGCTACGGCATCGCTGAAGAACTGCCACTTGCGTGGTCGGCGTTCATCAACGCCATGTCAAACAACTGAACTTTCCAACTCCTTTCTATCCCGTTTCAAACCCAAGGAAAACGCAATGGCTGCACTCAATTTTGACGCCAACCAAGTCGAGCCCACCAACTCACTCGAACCGATTCCAGCTGGTAAGTACGTTGCCGTGATCACGGACAGCGAAATGAAGCCCACTAAGGCTGGCACCGGACAAGAAACGGAACTGCGGTACGAACAGCACGAACAGTTTCGGCAGGCTGCCTTTGGGGATGGAACCTATGGGACTATTGATTGGTACTTCAACAGTGGTTACCCCGGTGAGTGGAGGGACGTTTTTTATTACGCCGAAGCTTTGTCCAAATTTGACGCTCAATTTGACTATCGTCTACCAACCTTGCAAGAACTAACTTTTGCCTGTAAGGATGGCTATGATCAAACGTGCCCTGACTTTGTCAGAAGCTATGGACCGGCAAACACAGATGGCGACGCACCCAATAAGTTTGGCGTATTTGGCTTGAACAACGGTAATGTCGAGTGTTGCGATATCCCAGGCCTTTTCTTCGGCCGTCACGGTCGTCCAACGAGTACTCCGCCTCCACCCGACTGCCGTTGCGATTGGTGGACGAAAGGCAACGCGGATGCCGACGATGGCTTGAACGAACTCATCACCGCACGCTTCGTTCTGGTTATGGAAGACTGACGGATGGGGCAAGATGGTCCGCAAAAGACACGATTCACAACCCGAAGATGTGATCCAATGCCTGTTCTGCGAATTCAACTTGCACCAACAAAATCTCAGCGGAATGCGTGGCTGTTTGCGGCGGCTTCATGCGGCTTTCTCGTTTGTCTGCTGTACATGCTGCAGGTTTTGGGAACGCGAGGGCCGGTTCGGGACGACCTCTTCGTAGCGTGGCTTGCTTTACTCCCGACTGGATTGGTCAGCTCGATGGTATCGTTAAGGATCTCGAAGCAGTTTGTGGTCGCTCGCATCGCTTGCGGCATTTCAGTCGCTGTGTATGTCTTCCTGATGGCAAGTGCTGCATTTATGCACTGGCTGTTGAATCTGTCAGGAATCCAAAACCCTGGGCCTGGGTAGCTTACAAATTCATGTCTGACACAAAACGCGATATCGGGTTTGCCGTCTCTGTCCTTGGATTTGGGATCACGCTGTTGCTTGCGTTGTTCTATGTCGCTCGACCGGGTCCTGGGGCCGACCCAACTTTGGACGGTACAGAGCAGTTTGCGGAAGAAATTGGTCACGGGTTTCAAAGCATCTTGATCATCTCCTGCGGAGTCCTGGTGATGCTCGTACTGGGGGCGATTGGCCGATTTCTAGGAAGTCGTGCAGGAAAGGCGATGTTCGCGATGGGTGCCGTTACGGCACTGTGGTTTGTAACCGTGGTCGCGTACAGAGTCTTGTCGCATTGAGGTTGCTCGGGCTACCCACCGGATCGAATGGTTGTCAACTATGAATCGCAAATTCATCGGAGTTCTGGCTGGATTTTCTATCCATCATCTTGCAGGTGCGTCTGCATTCTTTTTAGCGACCGCTGCATTCGGTAATACAATGCCATTCGTTTATTGCTTGCTTTTTGCGTTGCCATTGACTCCCTCAGGCATCTATATCTGTTCAAATCAAATGAACCGTCGCTATCGACTGGCTCCCGAACCCGTATTTCGCACATTCATCCACACGGTTCCGGCATCGGTCTCTGTCACGATTGTCGTTTGCTGCCCCTTGTTTTTCATTATGGGGCTTTACGCGTTTGTTTTGCTTGTTCCATTGACGTTTGCGGCATTCGTTGCAGGAACCGTTCATTTGGCATACACAGAAGTCGTGCGAGACCAGTTTCCGCCGACGGGTGGCCAGCGGTCAGACACCCCCTGAACTATTTTTAAAACTCCCACATCGGATCCTCGTCCGGTTGGTAGCAGAGCCAGTTGCCTTTGAATGCGTGGTTAAGATGCTTGGCCAATGCCGGGTGGGATTTGGCGATGCGGCGAATCGCTCGTTGCATCTCTTGCCGAATGTTCTTGCGTGATTTGCTCTCGTCCGTGGTGACGCGAGACTTTCCGTGCAGGCCCGTCGCTCGCCGGATCCCCGCGATGATCTGCTGTTTCTCCGCATTTAACTTGTCCAGCACACCAACATCGTTGTTCTTTTCCGCTATGGCGATATCTTCGTCCAGTTCCGCGATTCGCTGCTGATACGCGCGACGTGCCTCTTCGTCAAGCATCTCGCCCGTGGGACTATTCGAGGAACGAGTGGTGGTGCCAGTACGGGCGGCTTCAAGCTCCACCGCGTTGACTTGCACAAACGGCTGCGCCAACAATTGTGAGAGATACCACAGGCCCACCGTTTCGCTGAGTGTAATCTCTTGTTTGGCATAACGAATCGACCGTGAATCGCCTGACAATCGAAACGTGTTGGCTTGTGACGCGTCCAAGCATCCGAGGCGGTGACGCAGTTCCTCCATCGCTACGGGATTTGCTGTGATTCTACCATCATGGTGATGAAATAATTCATCGGCTGCAAAGATCGTCACGCCCGTCTGTTCTTCAATCAAATCGACGTTCGTATCGGTACCGAACAACATTGGCACCAACAGAACCACGGGCGTCGATCCACGTATCGACATCGCCGCATCCAGCAACGATGCTCGGCAAGACCGAATGCAAAGATACAACCGCGCAGCGGCAAATCGACTCCGAAGCCGACCGAGACGATAGACCGGCGAACTGACCTCGTGTTGTGCAAAATCGATTCGTCCGCCGAGTTGTTCCAACAGCAGAGTCGCTATCGTGCGAAGATTCAATCGATAAACGATCAAGTCCTGGCGATCAACCTCCGCCGTCTCACCATGCTGTCGGTTGACACAGACGAAACGACCGTCGGCGTGCTTGACGATGTCACACAGCGTCACCCCGTCGCTGGCAAACATCCATGTCGCCAGTTCGGGCGTCGCGATTAGAAATCCGTGGCTTAATTCCCAATCTTCACGCAGTTCTTGTCGCCAAATTTGCTGCGTGGCCTGCAGCGTTGGGATTCGATAAAGCGTTTTCCAAAGTCTTGTTGGGCGCATGAGTTTCCTGCATCGCTAGCTTGATACCAATGGCTGTCATCCAGTCTTCGATCGGACGGCAATCACGATCACGGTTGAACGTAGCGATGTTGCCTGAATAGACCGTTACCGCGACTTCCGAATCATCGAGCATAAGGAATCGGAATGTTGCCGAAACAATGCGAGCGTTCGGTTGCAAACATCGATCTCGAACTTTCAACGCTTCGAATAGCTTTGCCGACTTGTGCTCTGTGATCAATGTTGGCTCGCCTTGCTCGAGCAATGCGATCTTGATCAACGTAATTCGCTCGATCCCATCCACGCCCAGCGGCGATTGAATATCTTCGCCCAGCTCATCGATTCGCTCAAGCGAAAAGTGTTGTGACGAAGGAAAACAGTCTTCGTCGTCGAAAAACAGTCTACCGAAAGTTTTGCAGTAAAAAACTTGCTCCCCCTTGAGCGACGCATGAATCCGCAACTCCGGTATTTTACGGTTGTAGATGACAAGGTCGTAGCCAGCCGGTTGCCACGTTGCAAAAACCCAGTTTCCGCGTTGCAGCACTTCTCCGCGATGCATTGGATCGCCGCGGAGAATCAAAAAAGCAAGGTCGTCTCCGAATTCATAAACCGAAACTCGCGACACGGCAACACGACGCCGAGCAAGATTGAATTCATCAATTTTGGATTGAAGTGTTACAATAAGCTTGTCAGTGATTTTTCGTGGTCGCGACGGCACGATATCGCGGTGTCGATAGTAGTTGAACGACCGAGGTTTCTTGACGATCTGTTCGACATAAGCATCCTTCAACAGACTCGGGCGGATCAACCAAAGATGCAGTGCCAGATCTGCCGGAGTGAATTTCTCGTCTTCTGGCAATTGGATGCGAGCCTTCGACGCAGCCAACAACAACGCCTCCATCCCTTTGCTACAGGCCATCTCGTCGATATGAAATAACGCCTCGGTCAATTCCGTTGGCGTATCGGCATTGGGGGAGTTGAAAACACGAATCAGCTCATGGAACTGCTCCTGTGTAAACGCACCTTCACCTGCGGGGATCGCGAACCCACGTCGCTTGAAATAATCAACGAAATGACGCAAAAACTGATTCAGTCGTTGTGGGTGGATTGAACTAAGCGTGTACGGTTTGGTGACATGGGTTAGCTTAAGTGTGGGCATAACGTACTCTGTGAAAATAGATCATGGATGGACTCGTCCGTGGGCAAAGTTCGGCCGGCTCTGTGGTGCAAGCAAAATCCGTTGGTGATCTATTAATAAAGAGTGCGTGTGACACGTCTGGTCACAGGTGAAGAAAAAAGACAAAAACAACTCGACGACAATCGGTCAGACTTGATCGGACAAATCGCCAAATCCTGCCTGTTTCCAGCGTTTCCGTTGCTCATCCCAGTTCACGAGAGCCGTGATCGGCCGGAGACGTTTTTCCGAAATTTTGGGTTTTCCCCGATGGATACGTGGCAGGAACAACAACGATTCTTGGATGTCGGGGGCTAGTAGAACAAGGCTGAGAATCTGGGAGATCCGAGGCTGAGAGACGTTGCCAATGTCGGCCAAGTGTGCCAAATCGCGAACCTTGCCGGTCCGCAACAGCTCGTCAAAGCGGATTGCTAACGCCATCAGTCGAGTGATCCGCGGCAGCCGACCTGGCATCTCCGCGTCGTCACACACGACTCGTTTGCGGCGCCTCGTCGTGCCGCTTAGGTCGACTTTCGTTTTCACCGTAATCATTCAGTCTCCTCCTCTCCGTTTTGGATCAACGCCGTGATCGCTGTGGGGTGATACGAAATTGCCAGTGTTCCGTCGGACCGATCGTATTGCACGCGCGAAACCAACAGCTCCAGCAATTGAACCCGTTCCCTCGCTTTAAGCATCTTCCACAACCGATCGAAGTCGCCCAGGGCTTCATCGACATCGCTGCGTCCGAAACTTTGTTGCCCCGCGATCGCCAGTGCATCGGTTACCTCTTCGATCTGCGTCCGAGTTCTTTCGATACGCGTTTGCAAGTCATGTCGCCGCGCGTCGTTCAGCTCGCCGGCTACGCCCTCGGTCGCCATGCGGTTGAGTTCGGCTTTATCGCGTGACCGTTGATTGGTCAGTTGCCGAAGTTGCAAATCCAACCTCTCCTGTCGCTGTTGCACCAACGTTTCGGACTGCTTGTAAACTTCTCGCTTCAATCCGTCGTCATCCACGATGCAGCGCAGTGCTTCGACGACCGCCGCCTCAATCGCCGGTGCGGGGATGGAGCCAGTACCGCATTGATCGTGGCCTCGCTTGATGGCCGTTTGACAAACGTAGTAACGATACAACCTGGCCTTCTTCTTTGTCGGACTGTGCGCCATCGCGTATCCGCACGACGGACAATACAGCAAACCTTTCAGCAACGCGTTGTGTCGATTAATCAAACGCTTGCCGCTGCCCTGACCGTGTTCTTTGAGCATCTTTTGCACGGCATCAAAGACATCGGGCTGGATGATCGGTTCGTGAACTCCGTCGTAGACATTCTCTTTGTGCCGGATCTTGCCGACGTACAGGACGTTGGTCAAAAGCGAATGAATCGAACACTTGTCGAACGGCCGACCGCCCTTTTGGCGTCCCTTTCGCGTCAGCCATGTCTTGTTCGCCCATCCGAGCTCTTCGAGCTTCTGAACCACCGGCAACAACGAACGCAGCTTCAAGTAGTAGTCAAAGATCTCGCGAACCTTCGCGGCTTCGTCCGCATTGATGACCAGTTTCGGACTCGTCTCGGACCGATCAACGTCGTACCCGAGAACCGGTTGTCCGCCACACCACAGCCCCTTTTGTCGCTGAGCGGCGATCTTGTCGCGGATTCGTTCGCCGATGATGTCGCGTTCAAATTGCGCGAATGAAAGCAGGATATTCAGCGTCAATCGGCCCATCGAGTGAGTGGTGTTGAACTGTTGTGTCACCGAAACGAACGACACGCCGTTGGCATCAAACGTTTCCATCGCTCTGGCAAAGTCCAGCAACGATCGGCTGAGCCGGTCAACTTTGTAAACGACAACACAGTCGATCTCACCGGCCTCGATGTCATTCATCAATTGCTTGAACGCCGGCCGATCCAGGTTGCCGCCTGTGAAACCACCATCGTCGTACAGTTTGGGCAAGCACACCCAGCCTTCCGATTTCTGGCTGGCGATGAACGCTTCGGCGGCACCGCGCTGTGAATCGAGCGAGTTCAATTGCAAGTCCAATCGCTCGTCGGTCGACTTGCGAGTGTAGATCGCACAGCGAATGCTGGGCTGGCTCGCTTCGGTTTTCTTGCTACTCATTTAGCCTGCCCCAGCTTGAAGAAGTAAAACCCGCTACAGTGGGTTCCGGTGATCGCTCGAGCCACCGCGGTCAGCGACTTGTAATGCTCGCCGTCGTATTCAAACCCTTCGGTCAACACGAGCACGTGCAGCGTCTGGCCCTTGTACTGTCGCTCGATCAGATTTCCTGGTGACGGCAGTCGCGAATCCCATTTCTCGGGAACCTTCGACTCGTCTTTCTTCGATTTGCGTGACTTCGGCGGTGTCAATCGAATCAACGATTCGCCCGCCACGACGGTGGCTCGCAAGATTGCCTGTTCGCTCAATCCGCCTTCGTCGTCGGCTTGCAGCTTCCACGCGATGCGGCGATGAACGTACCGCCGATTTCGAGAGCGACATTTTTCGCCAAATAGCTTTTCGTACTTCGCCGCGAGTTGCCCGATCGTCAAGTCGGACAGCTTCGCTACTTTCAATTTCGTTTCAGGACTCATTGGCAGCCTCCGTCTTGTCGTTCTTCACTGCGTCCGCTGCCGATTTCTGGCTGGCGGTCTTTTCCGCATGCCGCCGGATCGCTTCGGCGATCAGCTCCGCGATTTGCTGTCGTTGTTCTTCGCACAACGCCTGTGTCTCCCGTCTCGTGTCGAGAACCGGTCTCGACCGAGCCCCCAAGTTTCTCTTGAGACCTAGCCCGATCGTTTCGACCAGACACAGAGAGCGAGGAAACCGGACGAGACTCAAGCCGCTGGGGTAGAGAGTCGGAGATAATTTCCGAATTTTTCGCGTTGGCGTCCCGTTCTCGCTGCCACCGCAGAACCGCACGCCCCAACAAACGTGCCACCCTTTTCACCTGATCCGCCGGCAATACCGAATCCTGCATCGCGCCTCCCCTCCAAAAGAAACCAAACTCACCGAGCCGAACTCAACGACTCCTCTCAGGGTTACTTATGCAAACGGCGCGACTGGATTCCCAGAAAATGGCGTCCGAGACCCGATCTCTAAAAAGTCTCTGCGGCGGTGGGATTCAAATAAGCCGAAGGTCGGAGAGACTAGAGAGTGCCGAGAGTTCCGGTCCCGAGGGGTCCAACGGTCGCCCCACCTCCCCCGATGGAGACTCTCCAAACCGAGAGCCAGAGAACCCGGCGAGACACCGCCAAGCAGCGTTTGACACGGCAAAACAGGGCGAAAATATCGAAAAAAAGCCGGCGATCGTTCAAAGAACAATCGCCGGCCAATGTGTTTACCCGACAGTCAACCGAAGTTTGTCGAGAAATCTAGAGTTGCGGGAGCCGGATTCGAACCGACGACCTCGAGGTTATGAGGCTAGACCGAAAATCGCCTAAAACACCGTGTTTACCGAAGATTCTAGATGGTACATCCCTGTTTGTGAATCGTCAAGCTCTCGCGGATTTTCTCGTGTTTTTGCAACTCTTGCAAAAACGCTGTGCGCAAACAGGGAAGTCGCACGGACGTGCGGACAACGAGTTGCAGCGGACAATGGCATTTCGTGAATCCTTCATTGACGCTGAGGTCGATGCAACATCAGCAGCTCGGAGAATTCGCCAAAGCGCCGCCTTATTTCGACGGGACGCCCCCCAAGAAAAGTTGATCTCAAACGTGACATTACTTGAGGGACGTGGTAAGGAATCGGTGTCAAGCAAGAAAGTTGTTCCTTGTCCAAGCCAAATACCGGAAGTTGAGAATGCCATCTCTCGCGTCGACCGGACTCCAGTTCGGTCGACTAGAGAGGCTGGCGGTCTACGAGGTTTTTCAAGTTAAGTCGAATCGTTACGAGAGTCCAAGCCGGCTCGGTCGTTCCATCGGGTATCGCTGAATGCGGTAGTCGGTGGTTCGACCGCGTTGGTTGAACAAAGATTCTTGGCTCCTATCTGGAGAGACTTAGTGATGGCTACTTTGACAAAAGCAAATGAAGAACTGTTTCGACGCACGCCCGATGAGTGTTACGAGTCGTTCGATACCTTGTACGCCGAGTGTTCGCGATCGCGTGAACAATCAGCGGACTTGTGGGAACGGCCGCAAGACATTTCGCTCACGCACGATCTGACGCTCTGCAATGGCGAAGGCTCGGAATACCGGCTGAACGATTGGTCGTTCTCGCAGCTCTGCCGCACGGCGGGCATCAGCAAGGATACGATCAACCGTCTGTCGCGGAAAACGGCCAGCAAGGTGTTCGAGGAAACACTGCCGCAGGCCGACAAGCCGATGCAATTCTTGACGACGAAAAAGCAGATTCGTAGCGTTCATGGTGTCGCTTACACGCGGCTGTGGAATGTCGAACTGCTGGATGTGGTCAACGAGTACGCTTCGTACTTCACGCCACCGCAAAAGGCGATGGATGATGTCAGCACCGGCTTGTATTGCGGCGAGCAGGATATGTTTGCATTCCTGATCGACCCGACTGGCTGGGCAGAGATCAATGGTGAAGCGTTCGCGCCGGGATTCTTCATCTGGAACAGCGAGGTCGGACGCCGTAGTGTCGGTATTCAAACCTTTTGGTTTCAGCGAGTTTGCCAAAACCACATCGTTTGGGATGCGACTGAAGTGATGGAGTTCACTCGCAAACACACCGCCAACGTGCGGGATTCTTTGTCTGAAATCCGCATCATGCTCGATAACTTGGTTACCGTTCGCGATCAACGCAAAGGCTCGTTCGCTGCGATGATCAAGAAGGCTATGACGGAGCGCATGGGCAGCGACGCGGATGAAGTCACCAAAGTCTTGACGGCGGAGAAGATTCCACGGCATCTGATCAAAGATGCGATGGAAATCGCGCGGGCTCAGGGCGGGTTCACTATATTTTCGATAGTCGACGCGCTCACCAAACTGTCACAACGGGTGAACTACGCAGGCGACCGGGCGGCACTCGATGCCAAGATCGGTAGCTTGCTGTCACTGGCGGTTTGAACGATGCCAATATCAAGAAAACACTTCGAGTGTGATGGCTGCGGTGCCTGTTGCCGCAGCAAGTTGGTCGATGTCTACGAGATCGACACACTCAGAAACCCACGGATCGCGGAGCAGATGTATCCGCTGTGCGAACCTGGTCTTGATGGCGAAGTTGGCTACCTAAATTGCATCAGCAACGGCAGGTGTGTGTTTCTTCGCGATGACAATCGGTGCGGTATCTATACGACACGGCCATCGGTCTGCGTGCTCTATCAAGCAGGCAGCGACGATTGTCAACAATGCCGGCTTGAAGCTGGCGTTCCTTTGCTGGAGCCGACACGGCACGCGCAAGTGTGACGCATCGAGTCTCTGTTCTTTGTCCCGTAACGAAAGGAGGAAGCTGCGGCTTCATCATGGATTCACAAACCCTTTGGAGTGGCATGCTGGAAGCATGGTCCCACGAGCATTTCCAGATGGCGGACAGTCTCGCTAGCGAACTGGTCGAAAAGCTTATGAAACAGCATGACGTTCCCAAGACGCTGCCAGAGCTTCCGGTTGGCGATGCTTTGCATCACATGGTTGCTGAGTTCGTCTGTCGCAAGATTCTACTCGCCGTTGGCGCTGTCGCCACGACCGAGGAAGCATCGGAGGAAGACTGATGGACCCACAAGTGACCTGGGATTCGTTGCTCAAAGAGTGGGCTGATCGAAGTTGGCTGGATGTCGTTGAACTTGCCGAAGCATTGCTTCAGTGGCTAGATCGAGACGGCTTTCCACCCAAGACTTCGGACACGCCCGAACTCGGAAGCGAATGGCACGCAGCAGTAGCGAGGGCAGCGGCAACGTACGCCCTGAAGCGTGCCGAAGCAGTTCTGGACGATCCCGATGGCATCCCGGCGCGAGTTGCGTTCACTTTGACTTGTGCTCACTGCAACGTCGAGGGACCGAACACGTTCTACGAGGCGAAGCAAAAAGGCTGGACTCGAATTCACTATATGCCCGACCAGACTTCCGAGAATTTTCTCGGCATTTGCTTCACCTGCAACCGACGTCAGAAATGATAACGAAGAGGACCAGCCGTTCTAACGTCCGTTCGTTTTTAACGGTGAACCTTGGCAGATCGTTCCTCTCAGGTGGCCCCGGTTTGAAGATTTTTAACCTTGGTTTTCAAGACCGCTGGCCACCACCAAATTCAGAGCATGTTCTTTGCCACCGAGAAAAACGAAGATGATACCCCGCACGATCCCAACCGGCGTCCGCCATCACTTGCAAGCGGTGCAGCAATGACACGGTTTTCCTTGCGTTCTCGAACACTCGCACGAGCCTGACTGCCTCCGCAAGCTGCGCGGACACGACGGTTTGACCTGATTTGGCAACAACTTATGACAACCTTGTTTTCGCCTGTCGCCGATGCAACTGCGTTATCTGTTTGCGGAGTGTCGTCCAGGTTCTGTATCTCACCGGGGTGTATCCGTAGTTTCACCTCGAATTCCATCGGAATGGATTCTGGCTTATTGGTAGCCTGTCGATTTGGCTCAGGTTGGGTACAATCACCGTATTCGGGGTCGAAAACGGCCCTCATGCTCCCCATTTTCCATCTGCCGAGTGCCATGCTGTCCGACGAAGATAAAAAGAAAATGACGAATCGCCTCCGCCGGGTCGTCGGCCAAGTGGAGGCTGTGGGGCGGATGATCGAAGCTGATAATGAATGTGTCGATATTCTAATGCAGCTTTCTGCGGCAACGGGGGCATTGGGGAAAATCGGCGAAATAGTGCTGGAAGATCATTTGAAGGCGAGTATCACCAAAACTCTTAATAATCGAGATCCGGCTGATCGCCAGGCGGAAATTGAAGAGCTGATCGCACTTTTGCGTAAGTATGCAGACGTGTAGCTCGGAATTCCTTCCAAGTCTTTGTGAAGAAAGAACTCTGCCGGATCATCTAACCCAATGCCTCTTGCCGTTGGGTTTTGCAAAATGATGGGTACAGAATGATCCGACGCTCGAATCGTTTTCTTGTTTCGAGTCGTGCAATGAGGTTTATCATTGTGTACTCATCGTTCTGTGATTTCTTTCCCTCCGCGACCTCGCACGGCATTGTTACATGTATCGACGACTCGTCCGTTTTTGGCGACGACTTCCGCTAAATCGCCAACTGCTGATTTCGGTCAACTCGTTCTTGCTGGTGATCGTTGGGCTCTACCTGTTCTTGAATTATCAGACGCGGATCTCGCGTGAGATGGCACAAAAGCGAGTATCACTCAGCGAAGAAGCGAAGACGCTGTACGAATCGATTCAGATCGTTGCTGGAAAACCAGAGAATCGCAGCGAACTTCAAGCCGATACAATTCAACGGCTGATTGACAGTGTCTGTGCTCGTATGAATATGGATGAATCGCCTGGTCACCATATCGCGGCCATATGGCAGGGCAAGGCATTCCAGGCGATTTCTCATGGTCATGCGTCGCCTGAAATGCTGTCTGCGATGAAATTTGCGTCCGGTCAGGGCGGTGAAGGTGTGCCTATGGCCGACGAGCTTGTCGTTGGTAGTTTTGGTGGGCCGGATTCAAGCGTGTATGTTTCGGAACAGCGTTCAAGTGTCATCCAAGCTGCACGTGAGACATTGGCGATGCAGTCGTTGGCTGTGCTTGCAGCGGTCGTATTTGCAGCCTTTATCGTCAACCTCGTGCTTCGCAAAGTTGTTTCAAAGCCCGTGAATCGATTGGTCGCAGCACTCAGGCTTGTCGCTGGTGGCAATTTGAGTGTGATCGCGGAAGGGAAGAGTTGCCGTGAACTGAACTATTTGGCAGACCAGATCAATTCGATGACTCGATCGCTGGACAAAGTCGAGCAAGATCGCCGAGTTCACATGGAAACGGCTCGCAAAATTCAAGAACATTTGTTGCCCAGGCACAACGGTTTGAACGGCTTGCAGGTCGCTGAGTTGTTTGAGCCAGCGGAAGCGATTGGCGGTGACTACTATGATGTCGTCCCACTTTCTGAACACCAATACTTACTTTGCTTGGCGGACGTCACTGGTCACGGTGTCCCAGCGGCAATGGCGGCTTCGGTCGTGAAAGCGTTGGTGCTCGAAGCGATTCAGTTCTCCAAAAGCCCTGCCGAGATTCTGACGCGGATCAACCGCCGCTACAACGAGATCATCATGCCAGGTTACATGACGACGATGGTTGTGATCGTTGTCGATACTAGGCAATCGACCGTGAGCTATGCCAATGCTGGGCACGAGCCGCCATTCCTGCAACCACCAAGCGGAGAAATTCGCCGTTTGCTCGAATCTGATTTAGTGCTCGGCGTCGAGAATGACGTGGTCTACGAGGAACAGGTTTTAGACGTGACACCAGGAACAAAGATTGTCGTCGTGTCTGACGGAGTGACAGAGATGTTCGACCCTGATGAGAACCAATTTGGTACCGAGCAAGTTGTAAGGGTGATCGAGAAGACAAGCGGAGAATCTGTCGACCGAGTGATTGCAGCGTTCGCCGAAAGTTTTCAGGAGTTTCGGCAGGGACGCGCACCGTTTGACGATACGACGCTCTTGGTCGCTGAGATTTCTTAGAGCGTGAGTTAACAAAGTGTTGGGTATAGAATGATTCCAACGCGGCATATTTTCAACATATAGGGAACTACGCCGCGATCAGTTTTGGTCGATCACCTTCGTAACGCCCAAGGTAAATGCCCCACGCTGATAAATGACGTGGATAGTACGCGACGCAGAACTTCCCAACACCGAAGAGCATCGATCGCCCTATGGTACGGAATCCCATTCGACGCACACTCCTCAAAGCTCGATGATTCGATGCTTCGGTCGTCATGACGAGTCGTAGGATGCGGCTCCCTGACATCCGACTCGAGATCCCTGACATCATTGCCCCGTAAAGCCGTTTGCCTCGGTACGGTGGCGACACATAAGCATTGAAGATGTACGCTGTGTGCGACGGCAACTTGAATGGCAACTGAGTGTTTGGATTTTCATCGTGATTAAACTCAGCCGGTACGTTGCCGGTTGCCAACCACGAGAAGGCGACGACCTGTTTGTTTTCGAGCACAACATAGCAATGGGCAATACTCTTCTGAATCAAGTCTATTAGATTGTCATCCAATAGTTCAGGGTTCTCCTGAATTATGGACGGCAAACGCGATGGCGTCACTTCTTCAAAGGTAAGCCCTTCAGATAGGGGAGTGACTTCTAGTTTGTCCAATTCGACCGCAAGAAAATGGCAGATATTGGCCGTCGCAATACGACGCATCGCGCGATAGGGTAGATAGCACATTTGCAACAAGGTATTCATCGATAAGCCCGCATGGAATGTTTGAGTAGCGATGAGTTCTTGTCGCCACCTGCAATTCTCTGTTTCAAGATGGTAACTGGAAGCACCAATGCGTTAGAAAAGATCTAGTGGCACGAACTTCCGCCACCACTTCGGCTGCTACCGCCACCACCGCATCCTCCACCGCCACATCCTCCACCGGACGAGCCGCCAGAGTCCGAATAACTCGCCGGCGACGGTTCGGAATAGACTTGCCGTGAAGGCGAGGGACTTCCATAGTCCTCTTCGAGCGTTGTTTCTCTGTTGTATTGAATGTTTTCCAGCTCTTGATTAACAAAACGATCGGCCGAGGCAATCGGCTCATTCTTTGCTCGCCACGGTAACCCAGCACATCCAACACTCGACATGAGCACGGCTGAAACGGCAGTGAAGATCGCAATTCGATTGGTTGTAGGTTTCATTTTGACTTCCTTGTCGGTTGGCGTTGAACGGAATTCATACCGTCGGCTAAGTGGTTATGTTTCTTTTCAACCGGGGACTTGCGTCCCCATTCGGGACAGTGATTATCGGAATGAATTCCGATCTACGGTTAATGGCACGACTGGCCTGAGCTACTTCCGCCTCCGCCACTTGATCGGCTTGCCGTTTTCGGGGCAGAGTAGGTTATCGGTGGGGGCGGTTCATTTTGAATCCTTTCTTGGTAAACCGACGCATATTGATCGACGTATTGCTGAGCACTCATCACTTCCGTGTCTTTCCTCCACCAAGGCAATTGGTTGCAGCCGACACTGGTGCAGAGCATCATGACTCCGGCGACGATTATGGCGATTCGATTGTATTTAGCTTTCACTGTGACATCCTTGTCAGTTGGCATAGAACGGAATCGACTCCGTAGTCTCATCTGAGATGGGTCGGAACAGGTTCGGATCTACTCGGTTGCAAAATGCCGGAATCAAATCCGACGTACAAAAAAAGGCAGGGGCGGCGTGATGCTTCGTCAGAGCCGAGGCACTGATTTGGCGAGGACACCGCCCCCGCGTAGGCACTGATTTGGGAGTTGGGAGTTGGTCTCTTTCACTCCTTCACTCCCAACTTACTTCATCACTGGCGATTGAACTCCTTGCTGGGCGAGAATCGCCAGATACTTTCCTGGCTCAGCTGCAATTTTCTTTGCACATCCAGGGCAGCAAATGTAGATTGCTTGACCATTTGCATTGACCTTGTAAGGGCCGCCCATTGCGTCGAGCGGTTCGTCCATCACGGGACAACGCTTCTGTGCTGCGATGTAAGGTGCGTCTTCAACACTCACCTTAAAAATACCAGGACGTACTTGCTCCGAATTCGCTGATACACTGGTTGGTTCACCCTTTCCTCCGCTGCCCTCGCCATAAACAAGTGCTAAATACTTGGCTGGTTCCGCTTGAACTTTCTTAACGCAGCCCTTACAGCATAAGAAAATCGGCTTGTCACCAACCATCACTTTCACGGGATCACCCATACTGCCGAGTGGTTCGTCCATCACAGGACACTTCGCTTGCTTCGCGATCAATGCTGCATCCGCCTGAGTCGATGTGGTCACCGTAATCTCTGGCCGTCCGCTCGCGTACTTCGCTGGATTGGATTTCACCGCGGCTACGCAACCGGCACAGCAAACGAAAACCTGTTGACCATTCACGTCCACTGCAACGGGATCCCCCATACTACCGAGCGGTTTCCCGCTAACTGGACAAATTTTTTGGCGAGAGATTGCAGCGGTAGCAAGCTGTAGCTCGTTTGCTGGAACCATCGCAATCTCTTGGAATTTCACACCTTGCCCACCGACTGCGGGAATACCTACCAATTGAACGTCGATTTCAATTTGGCGACCTGCGATCACGGAAAGGTTTACTGGAGCAACCAATGCACCTTTGCCGTCAGGCAGTAGATCGTAGCGATACCGTTTCGCATTGCCTTCGACACGAACCGATGCAGCACCACGGCCTTGGTCAACTGAAATGGTCTTGCCTGCTCGATCGTAGAAAAACAATGCAATACCGCCTGTCGCGACAACCGTTTCCAGTTGTACTCCTTCAGCTTGCCGTAGCGATCCTCCGTGTGGGCCACTCAGTGGCTGCGCTCTTTCGACCGCAGTAACTTGACCGGGCATCGTGTGCGAGTGGCCCTGAGCTTCATGCGAAGTCTGTGCAAATGCAAGCGTGGGAAAGATGATCGCGATCAAAGCGGCAATGGTAAATTTGGTTTTCATACTCGTTTCCTTAAAGTTGTAGCAGCGAAATTCATTTCGCCGTTCAGTAGAGGAGGCTAGCACTCTTCGCCCCTCGCGGGACTTCCATGTCGATGTCGGAATGAGTTCCGACCTACAGTTTGTTAGATGCTTTGGAAATTGGTTTCTTCACGGTAAATCAAAAAAGATTAGGCTGCGGTCATCACTTCCTCCTTTTCGCTGGTCGGCACGGCTTCGGTTCCTTCCCACAATGGATCGCTCATTCCAAACCGCATCTTCAATTCCAGATACGCAGAATAGAGCGTAGGAACGATAAACGACGTTAACGGCTCGACCAACATGCCGCCAAAGACCGGTATCGCCATCGCACGAGCCACATCGGCCCCTCGTCCTGTCGCGATCAACACAGGGATCAGTGCGGCCAGTGTTGTGACGGTTGTCATCATGCACGGGCGAATTCGTTTCAGTCCTGCTTCGTAAACCGTGTCGCGGATATCTTGGCCGCTATTGATTTTTCGCTTTTGCAAGAGCTGGTGAATGTAGGTCGCCATCACGACGCCATCGTCCACCGCCAAACCAAACAATGCAATGAAACCAACCCAAACGGCGGTGTTCAATTCGACGCCCATCCAAGCAACCAGGGTCATACCGCCGGCAAACGCTACGGGAATGCCTGAGAACACCGCGATTGCGATCGGTAAATTGCGGAACTCCATGTAGATCAAGAACAAGTTGATCAGAATCACGAACGGAATAATCCACAACAAGCGAAGATTCGCTTCAATCTGATTGCGAAAGCTTCCTACAGCTTCAAGCGAATAGCCTGGCGGTAGATTCAGGTGCAGTGGATTCGATGGCGGAAGAATTTGAGCCTGTCGTAGCTGTTCTTCAATCTTCGCGACCGACTCCAGGTCTCCCGCTGCACCATTAGTCGCAAAAGCAACATGAGCAACCAGTCGAGCGTTCTCACTATTGATCGCCCCTGGCCCCCATGTCGTTTCCAACGTCGCGAGTTCCTCAAGTGGCACAACAGCTCCGCTATGCGTCACGACCGGCAACCGGCTCAATTGGTCGATTCGTTCTCGCAAATCGCGATTGTAGCGAAGACGTACAGGGTATCGCTCACGACCTTCGACCGTCTTAATCAAATTCATGCCACCGAGTGCCGTTTCAATCACTTGGTTCACCATCGAAGCACTCATTCCGTAACGCGATGCTGCTTCACGATTGACGGTGAATTCGATATACGGTTTTCCGAGTACGATGTCCGGATTGACGGTGCCAGCGTTGATAAAGGGCGACTGCTTTAACTGCTTTGCCACGTCGACAGCGGCGTCAGCGAGCGTCTGCAAATCATCGCCATAGACACGAATCGCCATGGGAGCCTTAATGCCACTTTGCAGCATCACGACCCGGCCTTCGATCGGTTGCAGCGGCGATGCTGGCGTGACTCCCGGCAAGGTCGCGACACGGTTGATTTCATCCCAAACATCGCGTGGCGTGACTCCTTCTCGCCACTCGCTTTCGGGCTTGAGCATGATATATGTCTCGACCATCGCCGCCGGTGCCGGATCGAGTGCAGACTCAACTCGCCCGATCTTGCCCAGCACATCCTTGACTTCAGGGATTTGGCCAATCAAAACATCCTGGGTTTGCAGAACCTGCATCGCTTGTGAAAAGCTGGCGGCAGGATAAAACGTCGGCATATAGAACCAACTGCCTTCGTCCAGCGCGATCCAGTCATCACTTTGCAGTCCCGTGAAAACATGTTTCGCGTCGATGTAGCCAGGGAACTCGTTTAAGTCAGCACCGAAAAAGTTAGCTACTTTTTCAACGGGTTTCAGAACCGTTGGCATACCAAAATAGGCTCCGACGCCGAGTACCAACAACATTGCTGGAAAAGACAAAGCAAATGCTTTGTTGTTGAGTGCATGACGTAAACGTGCAGCGTAGATCCAGCGAACGAATCGGCTCGAAGGTATTTCCTCAATCGGTCGAATGCGTTCCTGCAGCAATTGCCATCCAGTGATAAATCCTCCGATGGCAGCGGTTGCAGTAATGATCCACTGTGACACGGAGAACATTTCGGCAAATCGGTCAGCCCAAAGATAATGAGCGGTTGCACCAAACAAAGCAGCCACTGCGATACCGCCCATCAAAGCGGTTCGTTTGCGATAGTTAGCACTTCGCAGCATCAGCCGGCTTAGAGCGGGAACGATTGTCACCGCAGTGATCATCGCCGCTGCAATTGCGAACGTCTTGGTGTACGCCAAAGGTGAAAACAGGCGATAATCGCGGCCCGTCAGGAAAAACACCGGCAGGAAGCTAACAATGGTCGTCGCAACTGCCGTCACGACTGCCGGAGCAACTTCGATCGTTGCTTCGTAAACGACTTCGGTCCGATTCCTGTTCTCGATCCTCTGTGTGTTACGCCCCGCTCCCACCTCATCTTCTTCCTCTTTCTCCCAATCAGCCAAATGCTGATAGATGTTCTCCGAAACAATAATTCCCATGTCGACCATCGTTCCAATCGCGATTGCGATCCCGGCCAACGACATGATGTTTGCCCCAACACCGACAAAGTGCATCGCAATGAACGACATCAACACGGCAGCGGGCAAACAAATCGCAACAACGAAGCTGCTGCGGATGTGCATTAGAAACAATAGAATGATGATTGCCGTAATGATAATTTCATCACGAAGTGCGTGTGTCAGCGTTGCGACTGTCTCGTCAATCAGGCCACTGCGATCATAAACGCCGTGAATTTTGACGCCTTTCAAAGCAGGCTCGATTTGAGCAATCTTTTCTTTCACGCGATCGATCACCACTCGCGGATTTTCGCCGAAACGCATCACCACCACGCCGCCAACGGCTTCCGTGCCGTTGTAATCGAGTGCCCCACGACGAAAGTCGGGACCGAGTTGTACGCGAGCGATATCACGGACATGCACTGGCACGCCATTACGCTGCAGGATGACTGTTTCTTCGATGTCCTTAATGACCTTTTCTTTTTCTCCATCGGTACCCAAGAATCCCTTGCCACGGACGATGTATTCCATCCCCGTTGATTCCACGGTTTTCGCACCCACATCTAAGTTGGATCCCTTGATCGCCATCGCCAACTGATCGAGCGGTATGTCGTGAAAGCGTAGTTTGTCAGGATCAACTTCAATTTGATATTGTCGAACGTAGCCTCCGATGGACGCCACTTCGCTGACACCTTCAACCGCTTGCAGTTCAAACTTCACGACGAAGTCTTGCAAGCTACGAAGCTCGGCCAGACTCATGCCGTCTTCAGGTGGCTGTAGGGTGTAATAGTAAACCTGCCCCAATCCGGTCGCATCGGGACCGAGTTGTGGCACCACGCCGTCAGGCAACTGAGAAGCCGCCGTACCAAGTTGCTCCGAGACACGGCTGCGAGCCCAGTAAAAGTCGATTTCATCCTTGAAGGTAACCTGGACAAAGCTGTAGCCGAACAAACTCTTGCCGCGAACCGACTCCGCACCTGGGACTGCCAAGAGTGAGACACTCAGTGGATAAGTGACTTGATCCTCGATGTCTTTCGGTGAACGTCCAGGCCACGGTGTGAGTACGATGACTTGATTTTCGCCGACATTGGGAATCGCATCGATGGGGACGGCTTGATAGGCGAACCAGCCACCGATCGATAGGACGATCGTCAGCAGTACAACTAGCCAAGGCTCTTTCACGCAAAAACGAATGACCATATTAAGCATTTTGCTTCTCCTAGTTTTGCGTACGTGCGATGGTGGGAACAGAATTGGAGGATGTGGCTAAGTCGCGGACAACCTCGCCACAACGGAGCATTTCTTCGCCCCAGTACGGATTTGCGAGTTCGCCACCTGGTTGCATCCAGTCACCCCCGCCACCAGGAACCATGGGGCAGTAAAAATGAGTTAGAGCCGTTGATGTTTTTGGACCTCGTGCCATGGTTGCTGTCTTCAGTAGTGCATGACTGACACCTCGAAACGCCTCGCGAGCCGTTTCCAAGGAACCATCCATACGAGTGGAAGCCAGACGAGCTACTCCAATCTGCTTTTGTGCCTCGTCGGGCACATCAGTTGACATCTCTAGCCGCGAAAGTCCATCGAGCATTGTGTTAAGCGCCACGGGTGGTGGGCTCATGTCAGCAGCCATGGCACATTGAATCTCAAAGTACGCGGCATAAGTTCGATCAAATTGTTCGGCCGCCGATCCCGCAAGCATCACAGGACTACGCTTGGGAAGTTCAAGCGGTCCAGGGGAAAAACTTGGGGCCTTCGACGGGTCCATCAGTGACGGGTTTCCGGCGAGCTGCATTTGCGAATCAATTAAGAAGTTGCCTGCCGTGGCAACCGTTTCTCCAGGAGCCAACCCCTCAATAATGACAGCGTCGGTATCGTTCATCGAGCCAACCGAGACACGGCGGATTTCAAATCGCCCAGGTTCCGTCTCGACGTAAATGACTCCGTTTTCACCCGTTAGCAGCACTGCATCGCGAGGCACCGTTACCACTCGTTGATCTGGCTGCGGCTTCGGTGCATAACCGAGCTCTCGTGTCGGTACCAAATCAAACCCACAAAGCGGACATTTTCCAGGCTCGTCCCGGATTACTTGTGGATGCATGGGGCTGATATACTTGCCCGAAAGCGCAGGATCGTAGACGTAGTCCGTTGGAATCGATGGAACTGTGATCCGGGCAGTCGCATAGTCGCCCGGACGTAACTTGCCGTCAAAATTCATTACCTCGACACGCACACGTACCGTTCGTGTTTTTGAGTCAACCGTCGGATCAATGAAAGCCACTCGCCCCGTAAAGACTTCACCTGGCATCGACTGAATTTCTGCTTCAACTTGTTGCCCAAAACGGACAAGGGAGGCATCGTCAGGGTACAAGTCCAACATCATCCAAACGGAACTAAGATCCGCAATTCGATAGATCTTTTGCCCCGTTTTCACGTAATCTCCTTCGACTGCGGTCTTTTCAATCACGGTTCCACTTTGTGGTGACTTGATGCGGATTCGTGACTGCGGCTTACCGGACTTTTTGAGCTGCGCGACTTGATCATCGGTCATCCCGAGTTCACTTAGGTTCTCACGAGCCATCGCACTTAGATCCAAATCGCCGACGCTGAATCGACCAACACTTGCGCTACTATCCAAACTGGATACGAATTCGGTTTGAGCCGTATAGAGCTGCGGGCTATAGATCATGGCCAGATCGCTTCCCTTTTCGACACGAACGCCAACATAGTCGGCGTACAGTTTTTCTAAACGACCGTCGATGTAAGCGGAGATCGTCGAGAGTCGACTCTCATCAAAATCGATTGAACCAATGGTACGAATCGTTCGCGTTGCACTGCCCATTTTTGACATGGCCGTTTGAATGCCAATCAATCGACGAGCTGACGCTTCAATCGTGACCGAGATACCATCACCACCACCGCCGCCGGTTGCCTCGACAAGCTCCATGGCACAAACCGGGCATCGCCCCGGCTCGGTGGACGGTGGCGTACACATCATGGGACAGATGTATCGTTTTGGTTCGCCAGCTTCGCTGGCTTCTCCGCTATGTGCGGCTGCGTCGTCACCACCGGCGCTAAATCCACCTGCCGTAATCCAATCGGTACGCTGAGCAACTCCGAGCATGACCAAGGCGACCGCAATCACAGCGATCACTGCTGCGGATTGAATCGCGACGCGAAGGAGCCAGCCGACGCCGCCAAGTTTTGATCCCGCCTCGGTCGGTACCGATGACGAGGTTTCCTGTGGTTCGGAGGCCTCGGTTACCGAAACGTCCTCCGCGCTGACAGCGTCTTGAAGCGGTTCATTCTCGACTGTTTCAACGACCTTCCTTGGCGTCTGCTTTGCAGAAGGCTGATCCACACCACCACTTGGGTCGATTGGCTTCGGAGCGGTGGGGCTCGGGTTGATTGGTTGTTTTGTCTCGTCAGGCGTATTTGAGTTTTCGTTGGGTTTCATCGTTTACTCTTTCAAACGTAGCAGCGGGAATAGATGCGCCGATCGAATGCGAAATTCTGATTGATTGTGATTTGATAAACACAGTGATTGAAGAAAGTGACAAGGTCGGCGATGGCTTGGGGAGTCGCATCGCCGACCCGTCACTTGCCTCCAGGCTGTGGTTCTTTTAGTGGGTCCTAGAACGGAGTTCATCCGTTACCTTGAAGTCCTGATAGGGACGGCAGCGCAATGCTGGTGGCGAGACATTCACATAGTGGTGGTTTCTTGCCGCCAATAACTGAATGTTTGCAACCGCACCTACGGAGCTACATGACGATTTGCTTTCAGCTGGCGACTGACGTCCCCGGGCAGAGAGCTATCGTCCCTATCGGGACTAATTTCTTTTGCAATCCACGTCAAGCAGATGCCCAAAAGCGCGCAGCGTGCGCGCAGAGAAACGACGTCGTTAGAGACGCCAGATACAGAGCTGACGTTGAGAGAATCGTGGCGGAACCAACTCACCTGCAAGGCGATGAGCGATAGCCAGGGAAAGACGCTCACTGGTATCGAATGCATCGGTGCATACGAACGCAATCGCAACACTATTGCGAACTTGCGTGTCTGGGCGGCTCGGAGCCGTACTGCCCAATGGCGGCGACTCCTGCCCACATAAACAACGCGAACGAAGCTCGGGAGCTATCGCAACTTCTTTCGTTTTCGCTTGTTCGCCGTCGATGGCGTCAGCTTCTTCAATTGACGCAGTCGAGATCACGATCACCTCGACGGTGACAGCCAGATCGCAATCACTAGGCTGCTGGTCCGTTATCTCATTCGATTGGGATTGACAACAACCGCCTTCGCCGTCCCCACCACAGCAACCACAAAGACCACCAGGCTCAGTGACGCGACAACAGTCACATCCGGCACATTGGTAAGTCTTCTCCCCAGCCGCACAGCATACCGAACCGGAAGAACAGTTGCCCTCAGCAGCTAGCGCAACCATCGGCTGAACCGTCAAAGCGACGATCAGCGAAAGATTAACGACGATGCGAATTAGAGGGAAGTTAAACACGTTATGTTTCCGATGTTGTGTATACCCAGGGCTGGTATGCTTGGTATATCGGTGATCCGGCGAAAAAGTTCAAGCCTAATATGCCACCTAACCCGAATTTCTTCTGCAGTATAGCTTAACGGAGTGAGAGCATCATGCGACCGGCTCAATCAAAAAAACGTCAAAATCAACTGAAACGGCACCTTTTAGCAGCATCGTTAGTTGCCGCATCTTCCGTTGGCTGCTCAATGCCAGCAAGGCAGCGATCACCCTTGGCGGTAAATCGCGACGCCAGCCCCACGGAGCAGGCTCCACTGAGTATCGCCGCCGATGCTGTTGCTCCAGGCGTCGTTGATTCGCCGGTATCCGTCGGAAATCAAGAGGTGCAGCCGGTCGTCTACAATGATAACGTAGTTTTGGCGGCCCCAACCTTCTCTGCGCTGTTGGCTGCAGTCGACGAGGAGGAGACGGGAGAAGACAAGGACGACGACGAGAATAACAAAAAGAGCGATTCAAAATCGGATGATGCCCAATCCGATGAAGCTGCTGCGACTGTTCCGCCACCAGTCGTCGGGGCTCAGCAACCCGTTGAGTACTTTCTCTCGATCGCGTTAACCCAGCATCCACAAATTGCGGCTGCCCGTCAAAGAGTTGCGGCAGCGACGTACGTGATCCCCCAGGTTACCGCTTTACCAGATCCTGTTTTTACGAACCAATTCTGGCCAATCCAAGATCAAGCCCTGCAAACCGCCGGCGGTCGAGTTGGCCACCAAATGGCATTGTCGCAGGGTGTCCCTTGGCCCGAAAAACTGCGGACCAAAGGAGCGATCGCCAGCCGAGAAGTTCAAATGGCGCAAGCCGAAGTCGACCGGATCGAACGAGAGATCACCGAGTCGGTGCGGTTGGCATACTACGAAGTTTGGTTTGCCGATCGAGCAATCGAGATCATCGAGGAAACACGAGACTTGATCGAGGATCTGACCAAGGTTGCGGAAGCAAGATACCGAAGTGGCGGTACGCAGCAGGACGTTTTGCGAGCACAGCTCGAATCGGACCGGCTTGACGATCAATTGGTCGTCCTAACAAGACAGAAAGAAGTAGCCCAAGCGAACCTCGCCACTCTACTTCAGCAACCGATATCACTTCTGCCACAAGCGACAAAGGAATTGGGCTTGACGAATGTGCCCGAACAACTCGATGCACTTGTCAACTTAGCTGAGCAATGCAACCCTGAGCTTCGCGGACTGACCTGGGAAATCCAACGTGATCGCCAAAAAGAGAAATTGGCTTGCTTACAGAAGTATCCTGATCTTCAAGTTGGACTTAACTATTCGATCATTAACGATAACGTCAACGTAATTAGTCCTGTGGCCAATGGCCACGACAACATCAGTTTTACCGTAGGAACAACACTTCCAATTTGGCGAGACAAGATCAACGCTGGCATTCGTGAAGCAGCTTTTCGGCGCAGCAGTACGACTGAACGGCTGGAAGCACAGCGGGATTCCATCTATGGTCGGTTGCGAGGTTTGCTAGCCGAAGCGGACGCCTTGGTTGAGCAAACGGAAATCTACGAAGACCGAATTGTGCCTCGCACCGAAGACACCTTAAAGCTTGCGATCGCGGACTACCGAGGAAAACGAACTGACTTCTTCACCTTGATCGAAACATATCGGCAACTTCTGGCGTACGAAACCCAACTCGCACGATTCAAGGCATCGTTAGCCGGAACGGTAGCGAAAATAGACCGAACCGTTGGATGCCCTTAGGAAAGTGAAGGAGTTTGGGAGTGAAGGAGTCTGGGAGAATCATCAGACTCCTTCACTCCCAACCAAGTTTCAACAACTCCTCTCGGAGCTCCTTTCTGGCGCGATTCAACCTTGAGCCCACTGTTCCTTCGGGGATTTCTAATGCGTGGGCAATCTCGTTGTACGAAAGACCTTGCTCTTCCTTCAGCGATAGAATCGCTCGCAACTCGGGATCGAGCCGAGATAGCCCCATCTCTAACATCTCAATATCTTCGGATTTCAGACGACGGTCCGGGGCGGTGGAAACTGGCTCTGACACGATCGGCTCAAGCGTTTGTCGTTTCCTCTTTCGGATGAACTGTAACGCTTCGTTAGTCGCTAAACGGTACAGCCAAGTCTCCAATTTCGATTCGCCGCTGAATTGGTCCAGCTTGCGAAACATCTGCATAAAGACCTGTTGAGTTACGTCGTCCGCATCTTGTTGCCCCACCATCCGAACCATCAACGAATAGACACGGTCGCTGCACAACTCGTAAATCTCTTGCATCGCAGCACGATCACCCGCCGCGCAACCACGAATCAACTCACTGGTGACAGCGGCATCAGGAAGCCCGAAACGATCTGGTTTCGAGCCGTCGTCTTCGCGAGGGTTTAAGTTGTTCATAATGCGGCCCGTTAGATTATCATACCCATCGCGGGTATCAAGTGGGCACTGTCTTGACTCGGCGTCCATCACGCTACCTCCGTGGCAGGTTGCCCCAATCGGTTCCCATCAAGCCCCGCGTAGCTACCGTCGTCTGGCGATGGAATATCACGCAGATTCGGTGCAGTAAAACGAAGGGTGCGTGTTTGATCGTTCACCAATCGCGTTTCTATTATCTCGCTTAATTCGCCTACATCATCACCATAGTCAAGTAGCCATCCGAGTTCCAAGAATTTTGCCATCGCACGATCACGAGCATCGCAAAATGGCTTGTAGATCCAAACGCAGCAGGTCCGGTCGGTCAGTTGTAGCTTCTTGGTCATCAGCCATCCACTCTGGTCCGGCAGTGTTGCATTGGCAATCAGCAGCGAGGGAGCCTGCATGAGAGCTGCATTCACAGCACTCCATCCAGTCTTCGCTCGAATGACTCGATAACCACTCTTGATCAAGCTAGTTGCAATTTGGAAATAGATCGCATCCGATGGCTCGACGATTAAGGCAGTACGATCGTAGTCGCTGGCGGGCGTAGTGTTTTGTTGGATCATATTGATTCCCTTCCATGAAAACCGCTGCGTGCGGGTTGGTTTGTAAGCGTTGTGGCAAAGAGTCAAGCTAAACACGTCGGTCGGAATTCGCTGCGAAACGCAGTTTGCGACACAGATATCGGATACGACTACGAGTGACGCAGTGAATCCGTCCTACAAAGAGATAGCCCGTATAGAATTCGGGCCAGTTTTAGAAGCGACTACAACCGGAAACGGCACAGTCGGACGCAGCGTTGTGCACTGCTAATGACATCAAGACCGACATCACTTTTCAGGATGATTGGGCACGCAGGCTTAATGGCGAATAGAAAAGGGACTTCAACGACTGCGATGACGCCCCCATCATCGGACGGCAAACTGCCAACCACTGGCTCCAACGCTGGCGGAACCTTTTGTTGACTGCATCCACAAGGACATTTGCAAGGTTTTGATGTGGATTTCGAGTTGGGGAATGTTTTTAAACAACATGAACCCACCGAATTGTTGTCGCCAGCACAGCAGCTTGCCTCAGCCTGTGAACAGCAGCAACAAAACTGCCCAGCCCGAGTCTGTGACGTTTGACTTCCAACATCGTGCCCCGACCGACAGCAGCAAGGAGCCGCCAACGATGGTTGCGCGACGAGCAATAGCATTGCCAGTAGTGCAAGGGGTTTCGATAAATGGAGATACAAACTCGTCATGACTCAGCAATGGCCAAAAATGGAACCAGTCCGCCAAAGGGCAAAATCGCTATCGGCTCAATGATAAGCAGAAATCCAAAGTGATGCCAACCCCGTTGGGAATTGACAACACTCTTCCACACTTCAGAACACGCGATCCATGTTCACTGCCAACCTCTTAGCGATAGCTACGCTCACCAGAGTGTGGCCGTTCAGAATCCACCGTCTTGGCGACTGTCGTTTCGTCGCTGAGACAATCGCTAAGCGGTCGCCCGATCGCGCATCGAATAGTTTACGGGAATCGGGCGGTGTCGCGCAAAACCTGAGCCATCCACTCCTGAATCGCATCCGCCCGTTCGTCGCATCGTTGCGGTCGCTACCACTGCGTCTTGAAACCCAACTGCGTGTTCGTTCAAACGTTCAACAATCATATGCGACAGGCCAAGCAAGTCGCCGTCATAGCGGATCAGCGTTTCCACATGCAAGTAGCGAGCGATCGATTGATCGTAGTCCGTTGCGTGTGAATCGTACAACCAAATTCGGACGTTGGAATCGACCAGCGCAAGTTTACAGGCCAACAACCAACCGTTTTGGTCAGGCAAATTTGCACTAGCGACGACAAGCGTCGGTTCGAAATGGCCACATGCTTTCAGTGCATCGATTGTTGACTTTGCCCGAATGACGCGGTAGCCAGCTTCCGCGACGTCGGTCGCAATCCTGGCAAAGATCTCATCCCGATGCTCAACCACAAATGTCACCGGTTGACACTCCGGCGAAGGCTCTCGTTCAGGTTGAGTCGCTGTTGGGGTGCTGAAACGTTGGTTGTCAACGCGAAGTTGCCTTTCGTATCCACTGGTTGAATCCGACTTGACTGCCATCCATCCGTGAGATGATTCTTCCACAACGAAGTGACCGCAGCAATGAGCACAGGCGAGTTCTTCGTCGATAAACTGAGGTTGAACCTTTGCTGGACGTCCGCAAACGGGGCAGTTAACGATCATCTTTGAGTCCTGTAAAAGCATTGTGTCATTCTCTCCTTCCATGCACGTCGTTTTCATAATTCCTGACGTGGGAAAATGTTGCCAATTGAATGGGCAATGGAAAAGCAAGGTAGCCATAAATCAGCCCTGATATTCCTTGAAAAGAAGCAACTTCCTGTCGTTTCCATACTGAACAAAAGCACTGGACAATCGCAGTGATCTGTCGCCGTTTGCCGCACGTGATGGTTAGATGCAGCGGTTATTCGCTTTCTTCACGGTCTTTTCAGAATTTTCTACACCCGTCATTTTGTTCACTACTCGACTTCACGCTTTCAAGTGAAGACCCGTGAAGAAATTGACTTGGTAAAGCATCAAAAGAATCAATTGCACAACGCAATCGAATCAGAAATCTCCTTGGACCCTACGATGCCCAATCATTTAAAAACCTTGTTCGCTCGACTTTCCGTTTTTTTACTGGTTATGACGTTGACCAGTGCGATGGCAATCGCACAATCGCCGAGCACTTCAAACAACGATCTGGCCGCCGAGCTAGAGCAGTTACGAGCCAAAGTGTCGCAACTGGAGTCTGCCCTGGCGGCTCAGCATCAAGCTCGTTATGGGGCGACTGCTGACACACCGCAAGGGTCGATGAACAACATGTCAATGTCCACTGATGCTGCGGATCCATCCCAGGATGCAATGCAAATGGGTGACAAGAAGCAAATGAGCGGCATGGGTGACAAGAAAATGGGCATGGGCATGATGTCTGGCGGAATGGGAATGGGAAAAATGTCGAATGACTACAGCGGCATGGGAATGCTGAAGGGTATGGGAATGATGGGCCGCAATCCCGCGATGAATTCATTCATGGGCGGCATGACCATGTCTTCCGCTCTGCCTGGCTTCGCAGGTGCCTCGCATCTGTACCACATTGGCCAGACAGGGTTCTTTCTAGACCATCCAAAGCATATCACCCTGACGGATGACCAGCAGCTAAAGCTCAATCAGATTAAGGAAGCCGCGTTGTTGGCGACATCCACCGCAGAACGCAAGATTGACGAAGCGGAACAAGAGCTTTGGACGTTGACAGCTGAAGCACAGCCCGAAATCAACAAGATCGAAGCCAAAGCGAATGAGATCGGAAAACTGCGAGCCGAGAATCGTGTCGCCTTTATCCGTTCCGTTGGCGAGGCTGCAAACGTATTGAATGAACAACAGCGTCAAACGCTCGTTGGAATGGCTGCGTCATCCGATGCCGCTACAGAGGATTGAAATAAGTAACTACCTGGGGCGTGACGATGCCACCGGACGCGGTGCATACTACTGCATCAAAGAACTGGAACGCTTGAAAAAGTGGGAACCTCGCCAAATGCGGGTCGCAGTCCAAGGTTTTGGCAACGCGGGTCAACATGTGGCTCGCTTGCTACATGGCGATGGTTATCGAATCGTCGCAATCAGCGACTCTCGTGGCGGCATCTTCCGTGAGCAAGGATTGGATATCTTGCGGGCAATCGAACTGAAACAACAACGGCAATCGTTGTCCGATGTCTACGCGGTGAGAAGTGTTTGTGATTGTCCGGAATGTGGTTGTGTCGAGTGTCACTGCAAACCAGATGACGCTGGCACGGGAAGCGTCATCACGAATGAAGAGCTATTGGAACTCGATGTAGATATTCTGATTCCCGCCGCGTTGGAAGACCAGATCACATCGGAGAACGCGGCACGCATTGTTGCGCCCGTGGTCATTGAAGTTGCCAATGGTCCAACGACAAGCGAAGCGGATGAAATTCTCATCGCAAACGGGACATTGGTTGTCCCCGACATTCTGGCCAATGCCGGCGGCGTGACAGTAAGCTATTTCGAGTGGACACAAAATCGAGCCGGATACTATTGGGCCTTAGACGAAGTACACGAACGCCTGCGGCAGATCATGACTCGCGAATTCAATGCGATCTATGACTTAATGGCGTCCAAGCAAACTGACATGCGAACCGCCGCTTATGCGATTGCCCTGACCCGAATCGGTGAAGCGATCGAGTCATTGGGGACGAGCGACTATTTTGTCGGCAAACGCGAGACGGCGTAGATTGCAATACGCTCGTGAGGGCATGGTTGAGCGTAATCACGGTTCTCGCAATACATGATGCGAAAACGCAAAAAGATGTTGGCATGATGGGCTAGCAACCCCAGGGTGGATCGACGGCGCAAACGTAAACGGCAGGTTTGCATGGTTTGCGCCCCCCAGCGGAACTTGTACGGTTCGTCACCACGTAAGAAGTCGAATTTCGTTTTCCCTCTCTCAATAGCAGTACGGATTCTCACCATCGCTGATAGCGATCCCGCACTGTGCTGCAAACCGGTTTCCGAGATGCCAGCTTGATAAGCGTAAACCGTTGTGGGGCCGATCAATTCAAATTCAACCGCAACAATTTCTCCGTCTAATTTGATGGCTGATATTTCAGCCATCTTTAATTGCGACAGTCTCGCAAACGCTAACGACAAGAATGCCCGAAACCGATCACATCCGAAGACCCCCGAGTCAATCGAGTTGCCGCGAGAAGGGCGAAAGCGACTGAACCCCTCCATCTCCACATCCGAACCGGCCGGAATATTGGGCTCAGCAGACTTGCTCCCAATCGGCGGCGGAGCGTCGGGATCGGTCGGTAGCGGTGGCGCAGCGGACGCTTTGCCTGAAAAAAAAACCCGCTGCCAATCCGCCCGCTTGGTATTTTGAGTGTAATTAGCGAACGTGCAGTTTCAATAAATAAACGCAGACGCAGCCACCGGAGTGACTGCGCTTCACCCATGCCGAAAGTCATCCCGCCATGCAATTCAAAACATCATTTTGGAGAACAATGTTAGTGCTGGTACCGACGCGGGTCGGTTTTTTGGTACTGCCAAGGCCGTTTCACCGACTTGCTCGATGACTGACTTGGAACCGCCGGTTGATAAGAGTATCGTCGGTAACTTTGAGGTTGCGACAGGCCGTAACTAGGATACACCGAAGGAGCAGCTTGGATCGTTGAACTGACATTCATCGGAACCGAAGAGACGATCGGAGCCGAAGGAACTGTGGCGATCGACGCCATAGGTTCAGCAGTCGCCGATGGCAAATACGAATATCGTTGGTAGGACTGTACCGGCGAAACAACCGTGTTGTTGGAATTGACAGGTGATGAACTCTCGTAAGTCGGCACAACCGACTGCACGGTTGGCGACGTAACCGTGCCAGCTCCGCATCCGCACTGGGCGACTGCCTCCGTAGCGGGAAGACCTAACATACCAGCAGCAGCAATACTCATCAAAGCTTGTTTTAACATTCTAAAAACCTTCCTGGGGACTGGCCCCAAAACGTGGCATCACGGACAGATGGGGTAAACCATCGCGGCGTTGTCCGCCCTTTGCCGCGATGATACTTCGATGCTCCTAGAGAAGTTTTTCTTCACAGAATTGTTTGCAAATTTTACGCTAGTCTGATGCAAACGAAATGGAACCGCTAGCGAGTCTGCTTAAACCGTCAGCACCCGGCTGCTTACGTCACAGGCATCCGGCAATTAGCCCCGTTGACAGTCACGATCAAACTCAAATTCGTAAACTCTTTCTCAGAAAAAACTTACGACGCGACTTTGGCTTCGGCGTCAAGGGGAATCGCTGAGCGGCACGTGATTTGAATTTAAGCGATGTCAAGAAAACATTGCCTCCAAAAAAACAGGGAAGGCCATGAAGGTCTGATTCGCTTTTGTTCAAACGGGAGGAATATCTTGTCACGTCTGCTGGCTATCGCTGTTGTATTATGTTTCTGGTTACCCACTGAGGTTTATGGCCAAAAATGGGCTAGCGTGACGGGCGATAATTTCGTCGTCCATTCGGCAGTCGCTGATCTGCCACCTGATCGAGTTTTATCGCTCTGCCGAAGTCTCCGCCGCAGCCTGACGGTCGCCTGGTGCGGCAGCGAATCCACGACGCTGTGGCAACCCAAATGCGAAATAGTTGTTCACGATTCACTCACCAGTTACCTGCGGGTAGTCGGCTCTGGCGCGGCTCAAACGATGGGAACCAGTTTGATCGAGTTGGATTCTCAGTGTGTCGTTTCCCGACGCATCGATTTAATCGTCGGTCCCCAGGGTAACCTGCCAGCGCTACCGCATGAACTGACCCACGTAGTTCTTGCTGATCGCTTTCAAGGTCGCCAACCGCCACATTGGTTTGACGAAGGCGCGGCCATGCTCGCCGACACCGACGAAAAACAGGCTTTGCATGAAAGAGATTGCCGCTATGCGCTACAAACCGGAACCGTTTTGCCGCTCCATCAATTACTTCATCTGGATCAGTTCACGTCAGCAGAACAAATGCCAGCGTTCTATGGACAGAGTGCCTCACTATTGCGTTTCCTGTGCGACCGAGGCGAGATCACAAAAGCGACTCAGTTCAGCCTTGACGCGACAGCGCGAGGATACGAACACGCGTTGCAAACTCACTATGCAATTGCGAGCGTCGGCGAACTAGAGAAGCAATGGAAACAGTTCGCGTATCAACAGGATGCAAAGCTCACTACGTTGCAGGTAAGATTTACTCCCTAAAAGTAGAATGGAATTTATTCCGTTAAGCGCGAATGGAAAACGGAAAAAGTTCCGTTCTCCGTAACGTGGCGCTGTCCAGCTAGCGTCTTCGTACAATCCGCATGGGACCGACGACGTAGCCAGGGTTTTGACGTTGGGCAGCGATTGCCGCCTTTTGGCTGTCGTTGGCGGGCACCACGACACTCAGTGGGGTGCCGAAGTTGCCTGCTTGCGGATACATCGCGACTTCCCATAAATCGAACAATCCTGCATCATAGGCTTGCAAGTTGAGCTGAAGCTGCTGAACTTGACGCATCTGCTGTTGCTGTTTCTCATACGCCTCGGCTTGCGCTTGCAACAAGAACGATTCCTGTTCCTTTTCCTCGTAATTCTCTTTCGCAGCTAGCCAGCGGTCCCACCCCGGTTTCAACGTCGCATAGGTTTCGTCTGAAAACAGAAAGAAGGGAAAGCAATAAAGATTGTCATCTTCTAATTCGATTAAAACCCCAGAGCACTTAAACTTGCGTGGTTCGCCTTTCTGCTCCCTTGCCCATTCTTCAAGTCCCTTCTCACCATCGAGCTTTTCGGATGTAAAGTACTCGACGATCTTCGGGACCGTTTCCCGGTATACTGCCGGCAGGTTTTCAAAACGCGCGTTGTTGACATAAACACGGCCCAATTTTCGTTGAACGACGACGTCATGTTCGTGGTAGCCAATGATCCGTCCAGGAAGTGTTAGTCCTGACTTCAGGGTCCAAGTTTGAGCCGATCTCGATTGGTTGGTCGCTGGCGCGGTAGCCTGTGACTTGACAAATGCACGATCAGGTCCGGAAAGTTGCTTGATTGGAACAGAGACGAGATTGTCGTCCTCCTTTTTCAGAACGACCGTGGTGTCGCTATACGCAATCAAGTCAGCCGAAACGGTGTAGTTGCCGGTCTCGTCCGACCAGTCACGACCAAAGCTGGTTGACGTGAGACTTACGGCGACCAATAGAAACAAGAGTCGTGTTTTGTGCATTGGGATTTCTCCAAGTGGGTCGAGAAAATGGTAAGGTTTGCCAGACAGTGGACTCGACAACCGTCATGCGACGAGGCTACCGGTTTGCCCACTGTCTAGCGATAGAGTTAAGACGCGGATAACGGAATGAATTCCGTTCTACGTTTGTTCCAAGACGACGACGCTTCGTGGGTTGACTCGGTACGCTCCCTTTTCAAAATCAGGGTCCGAATCGGGGCATGCAATGTCCAATGGACTGGGTAGCGATGTATCGATCACGCGGCTCCAATCCCGTGCTGGTTCAGCATGAATCGTGAAGCTTCGCGCGTCATCCGATCCATTAATCATCACATACAAATCACGATCGGAAGTTTCAATGCCTTTTAAGCAATACGCTAATGCTTGCGAGTCAGGGGACATGTCAACTTCCGCTTTCTCGGCACCGAACCAGCTTATGTCGTCGCGCCAGAACGTGGATCGTCCGAGCGAAGGATGGGCTTTTCGAAATGCGATCATCTGCTTGAAGAACCGGAACACATCGGGGAACTTCTCAAGTCGTCGCCAGTCGAGCCAGGTTGTTTCGTTATCTTGGTTGTAAGGGTTGTTGTTGCCGTACTGAGTCTGCATGAATTCATCGCCCATGCGGAACATCGGTGTGCCTGCGGATAGCATCAGCAAACAGCAAAAGTTTTTCATCTGCCGTTTTCGCAAATTCATCACATCGTGTGGCGTGTTCAGATCACCTTCGTAACCACCATTGCCGCTAAACTCGTTCGGCCCATCCGAATTATCGTGTCCATTTGCTTCATTGTGCTTGTGGTCGAACGACACCAAGTCATACATCGTGAACCCGTCATGGGACGCGATGAAATTCACACTTTGAAACGGGCGATTCGCGTGAAACGTATCATCGGGAAAGAGATGACTACTGCCGTAAACTCGTGTCATCAAGTCGCTGACCAATCCCCGATCCCCTCTGACAAAACGCTGAAGGCAATCACGAAATCGTCCGTTCCACTGCATCCACGTCCTGCCAGGAAAAGAAGCTCCGAGTTGGTAAAGCCCCGATGCGTCCCATGGCTCGGCAATTAAACGAATGTTCGCTAGCTCAGGGTCACTGTCGATTTGGTCAAAGAGCGGAGGCCCATGCAAATCGACACTGCCATCCGATGCACGCGAAAACACCGATGCCAAGTCAAAGCGAAAACCATCGACGTGCATTTCCTTCACCCAGAACCGCAGACTGTCCAATATCAAGCGACGAACCGTCGGGTTGGCCGTGTTGAGTGTGTTGCCTGTCCCGCTAAAGTTCGCATACGGTGATCCGGGGTCACCCGACGCGATGTAATAAGCTGCATTGTCGATGCCTCGGTAACTGTAGGTTGGACCTCGTGTGTCACCTTCGCAGGTATGGTTGAAAACCACATCCAAGATGACTTCGATTCCTGCGGTATGAAGCTCTCGCACCATTTTGCGAAACTGGCTTCGTTGATTGCACGACGACGGATCGGTCGAGTAGCGGTGATGCGGTGCAAAGAAACTCAGCGGCATGTAGCCCCAGTAATTCCCGTCGGCTGGATCGAACTGGAATACGGGCATCAATTCCACAACGGTAATTCCAAGTTCTTTCAAATAGGGGATCTTTTCAACGACGCCCGCGAACGTACCACGAGTTGCTTTGTCCACTCCTGAACTGGCGTCTTGGGTAAAACCGCGCACGTGCATTTCGTAGATCACCAGATCGCTGCCGTGGTAGATGCGCTGCTCATCACCCCAATCAAACGGGCAACGACAAATATCGAGTCGCCCCAACGGTGCGACACATGCGTTGGAGCCAGGCGTCCGCGAAGCGTCGCGGTCGAAAGAATCCGGGAAATAGACGCTTCGCGCGTAGGGATCAAGCAGGATCTTTTCAGGATCGAACGCATGCCAGTTCCCGCCAGCTTGCTCGGCCGGTCCATCGACTCGGTAAACATAGTAGATCGCGTCGCCCGCCTCTTCAATCGGTACACGACAATGCCAAACCGAGCCTGACTTGTTGCCAGCAGGGTCAAGTGGTACCGAGTGCCAAGGGACGCGAATCTCATCCTCCATGTACATCAGTAGTGTGACGTGCGAGGCGTTGGGGGCATCGATCGCAAAGTTATATGCTTGCTGCGATTCGAGCCAAGTCGCACCCAGCGGGAGCGGCGTCCCCTCGTTCGTTTCCCATCGGGGACGTTGAACTCGTTCACCTGCCGTCAGTTCGCTAACGACAGTCATGCCGCAGTGACGACAAAGACTCTGGATATTGGTGTGTGACATGGAAAAACTTTTGATAGTAGCTCGGAATTTATTCCGGCAAGCTCGTATCTCTTAGTATAGATAGGGACGGCCGCAACGGAATAAATTCCGTTCTACGGACTCGTTGCGAGCTAATGCCCTGAGCGTACCCGTTCAAACTCGACGGTTAACTTCAATAGCTCCGAACGCAGCCGATCAACCTGCCACTGTAGATGACTCGTCGGATCTTCAGTGATCTCCGGTTGCTCGGCTCGCTCCAAAGCTAAACGCGCAAGCTCGACGGCGAGCTTCAAACGCTTCACGTCCGTGGTACTGACTACGCCGGCGTATTTCTGATTCGCCTCCTTGGACCAACGATACTGCTGCTCCGCTAATGCCAAATCGTTTTTCAGGTTTTGCAGGTGGGTCGAGTGCAAATCATGCTCGCCATGATTTGTCGCGTGATCGAGCAGTTTTTTCGAATACTCCACTTGGTTTTGCAGTCGCAGCAAGGTCAGCTTGGAATTGAGATTGGGAATATCGCGATTGGCGTCCAATGCCGCTTCCAAATCATGCTGAGCAAGCTCGAGTTTCTTTTGGAAGTAGCGGACGTCAACGTCGCTCTTTTTGTCACTGCTGTCCTGTGAGACAGCAAGACCAGCAGGTGACAATGTCAAAGCAAGCATCAGCACGCTACGGGCGGTCAGGGTTCGTAAATTAGGCATCGAGTCATCTCCTCGTTCGAGTATCAGGGTTTCCTATTTATCGGTCGCCTATTCTGTTAGATGCTCCACTACCGTGATTTCTTCATTCAACGGCTGCCTTTGTTACGACAACGTTTCCACGATCTTGTTCAGTTCGTCGGTATTGTGGAGGCCGACAACCGTGACCATTCGGTCGCCAATACTCCAAGTTGCTGCAAATTGGGTTCCTGTTTCGACAATTCGGCAAGATCGCCCCGCGCAGTCAATGCTGCGGCTTGGTTGATTCCCGAACCACGGTTCGCTCGTTTTCTTATGTTCAAAGATCGCGATGCACGAACCATCGGCGCGCCGCCAGTTCGCTTGGATACACTTGCAACAGGGCATATCGAGCACATACAAGCTGTCTTGCGTAAAGCCACTGGGCGGCGTTTGGATATTCGCACCGTGATAGCCAACGAGTTGGACCGCCTCGTCAGCGGTAACTTTGCGCCCCGAATATGCCTCAGTCAATTCCCGTTGAGCGAGCGTCGGACTGGATGTGAATTGTTGAACATACTTTTCCAACGGCTCGTGGTCGGCGGACGAATGCCAATCGCTGTGCCAGGCAACGCCAAGCCCGAAAAGCAAGGTTGCTGCCGTGACCCAGCTAACCGAAACAATGAATCCACGTCGATTCCAAGGAAACTTTTCCGATCGCTCCTTGCGTTTTACTTTCTGCTTGGGGTCGATGTGATTCATCGACTGCTTTGTCATTTTTGCGTCGAGCACATTTTCGATTCGGTTCCAGATATCGTCTGACGCACTTGGTTGTGGCAACCTATGAACCGCAGCCGTGAGTTCCCCCATCCATCGCAGGTCGGTTGAACATAGAGAGCACTCTTTGGAGTGCAGTTCGACCTGAACACGAACGGTCTGATCGAGTTCGTCATCGTAGAAAGCGGAGAGTAACGTTTGTGATTCCGTGCAATTCATGATTGTTGACCCCTGACGAGCAAGTGAGCAATGTGGTTTTTCGCGGCTCAAAGTCGCTTCATCCTCTTTGATGCACCGACGCAAGGTTTTCTTCACTCGGTTGTGCGTAGAACGAGATTTATTCCGTTGGCTTAGCGTCAAGGTTCGCGATATCGGAGTAATTTCCGATCTACGGTGAAAAATCTCGTGAAGAAGTCGCTCGCATCAATCATCAAAAGAACAGACAAGCAAGAGCAGCACGCGTTGTGAGGCTTTGCTTAAGAAATGCTTGTTCAACCCCAACGTACATGAAGGAGAGAGTCATGTTATTGAAATCAATTGGTGTCGGCGTTCTCGCCCTTGGCCTTCTGGGCAGTGCTTCATTTGGTATTTCCAATTCGGAAAGCCCAATGGTGCAAAGCGATCAGGCGGTCGCAACGCAAGAGTTCGCTGGAAACACCTGCTGCATCAAACAAGCCTACTGCTGCAAGGTACAGCGATCTTGTTGTGGCGGTATCACAGCAACCCCATCGCAGTAAGTCGATGGTCCGATGGATACTGATGACACACGGCCCGACGAACCCGAACGCTGCATCGCTGAGATAGCGAGGCAGCGTTTGCATGTGCGGGGTTACTCGTTGGCCCGGCTGGTTCGGTGTGACGAGCAAAATGGCGTTATCGTTCTTAACGGAACCGTGCCAAGTTACTTCCTGAAACAGATGGCTCAGGAGACTGTTCGCTCGATCCAGGGCGTCAGCCGGATTGTCAGCAAGATTGAAGTTGAGAAACAATGAATCAGAAGAATGGATCAACGGTTGCCTATTTCTCAATGGAGATCGCTCTCGATCCCAAAATCCCAACTTACAGTGGCGGTTTGGGGATATTGGCGGGCGATACTATTCGCTCGGCTGCGGATTTGCGTGTTCCAATGGTCGCGGTAACATTGCTGCACCGAAAAGGCTACTTTGCCCAAGCCATCGATTCTGACGGTTGGCAACATGAAGCCGAAATGCCGTGGGAGGTCGAGAAGCATTGCGAAGAACTTCCAGCATGCGTTGAGATTTATGTTGATGGTCGGCCCGTGTTTGTCAAAGCCTGGCGATACATGGTTTCCGGAGCAACCGGTGATTCGATAGCTGTACTGTTGCTGGATACCGATTTGCCGGAAAACTCTTCGTGGGACCGTACTTTGACGGACCATCTGTATGGCGGTGACAGTGATTATCGATTGTGCCAAGAAGTCGTTTTGGGAATCGGTGGCGTTCGCATTCTTCGTGCTCTCGGTTTCGACAACCTAGCACGCTTTCATATGAACGAAGGGCACGCCGCACTGCTGGGTTTGGAACTGCTAGATGAGAGTGCCAGATTCGCCGGCAGGTCATCGTTTAATGGTGAAGACGTCCAACTCGTCCAACAAAAGTGCGTCTTCACAACCCATACCCCAGTCCCAGCTGGGCACGACCGATTTCCGTTTGATCAAGTCCGACGCATTCTCGGACGCGATGACATTTTGGAAAACCATCAAGTGTTCTGCTGTGCTGGTGAGTTGAACATGACCTATCTGGCACTCAATCTGAGCCATTATGTCAACGGAGTTGCGAAAAAGCACGGTGAGGTTTCTCGCAAGATGCTGGTTCCGAAAGATTCCGAGCACCATTACTCGATCGACCATATCACTAACGGAGTTCACCTAGGAACATGGGCGGCGAGGCCAATCGCGACTCTATTTGACCGCTACGTTCCCGGCTGGCGTGAAGACAACGCCAGTCTCCGCGGAGCGTTGGCGATTCCAGCAGCAGAAGCGTGGAAGGCACACCAAGCAGCGAAGCAACGATTGGTTGATGAGATTACCGTTCGCGCGATGGCCAGCTTCGACGTGAACACTTTCACGATCGGATTTGCGCGACGAGCGACCGCTTACAAACGATCCGGTTTGCTTCTGCACGACTCCGAACGCTTACGAGAAATCGCAAGGAAAGCGGGACCAATCCAGGTTGTATTTGCTGGAAAAGCACATCCTGATGATGAGCAAGGAAAGCAGTTGATTCGGCAAATTGTCGAACGAAAAGAAACGATGCTGCCCGAAGTGAAAATTGTCTTCTTGGAAAACTATGATTGGGACCTTGGACGGGTTCTGACCGCAGGCGTTGACGTTTGGCTCAATACACCTCAGCCACCGATGGAGGCGTCAGGAACCAGTGGAATGAAAGCGGCTCTCAACGGTGTGCCGAGTTTGAGCAGCCTGGACGGATGGTGGATCGAAGGTTGTGTGGAAGATACGACGGGCTGGGCGATTGGCAACCTCGATTCGACTTTGTCAGACGATTCTGACCGCGACAGTCATGACGCATCCTCGATGTACCAAACTCTGGAAAACTCGGTGATTCCGAAGTATTACGAGCAGCGAAAAGAATGGACGCGGATCATGTTACACGCGATTTCGCTGAATGCTTCCTATTTCAATACGCAACGAATGGTGCAGCAGTACGTGTTGAAAGCCTATTACGCTTAGGTCTTCAATCCTCAGTTCAGCCGTCTCGACACAAAATCCGACCTTCCAATCCTTGATCACGGCGTGAAAGCCCCGTGTAAAACAACGGCCAACGACCACGTTTGCAAGGATCGGGGGACACGTACATGCTCCATAACATCAGGTCATCCGAGCTGCCGGGATGGCCAATAAACAGAGCATTATCGACGCGGCGCCAATTCAGCCCGTTGTCACTGTTCGCGTGGGCAACCTAGTCATGGTTGGGCAAGACCAGATGAAACACGTGATAGAGACCTTCGTGAAAAAGGACACCAACATCACCGATCGTCTTGCGACTCCAAGCTGATTCAGAAAACATTCAGGTATCAACCCGCTAAGGTTTCCCATTTTCAACATTAACCTCGGTAACGCCCGGCACCGTTTTCGTCGCTGCGACTACAAGTGCACGTTCGTTTGCGCTCTTGTTACTCCATACAAGTGTAATCCGCCCACCGCCGTGATGAATCACTTGAATATCGTTGCACTCCAACCTTTGAAGTCCGCGGATGATTCTTTTTTCGATTGACATCTGGTAATGGTTCCTTAAGGCTGCGAAGCCGCAAAATCGTAGCGAAAGTCGCCAAGACTTTCGCTCCCCCAGCGGAAACTCTTGGCGAGTTTTGCTACAGAATTCACTGCAAGATAACACCAAACGCGGGGATTACTTGGATGCTTGCTTGCTCGCCATCCTTCACGGATTCTGCCGGAATCGCCAAAACACTGCGGTCGAGCAGCGAAGCCGAGTCAAATTGTTTTTTTGCAGAAAAATACTCACAATCGTGAAGAAACCTGACTGGGCGTGCATCTAATCACTTACGTCGCTATTCTGCATTGATATTCGGCTAGCGAAGGAACTCGCCGCGAAAGTAACTACCAAACCAAATCAACCTGATGGAAATGGGTTAGGATCATCGAGCATGTGCTGCAAAACGATTGAAGAACAACTGTCTGACTACTTCGATGGCGAACTTTCGGAGACGGTGTCCGAAGAGATACGCTCGCATCTGCAGCGATGTGAGTCTTGCCGATCGGTGATAGCGGACTTTGAGCGAATTCGCGGCTTGGCTTGGAATGTCCGCTCGGGGGACTCAAAAGCACCTCCGTGGTCCGTGATGGAGACTCGCTTGCAAGAGGCTCAGTCCCCCGTCACCCCGACTGATCCTTCGCGTCATGCCAATCGTAAATCCTCGCGAGCTCGAGATCTGGTCGTGATTGCCGCTTCGATCGCAGCTTCGGTCCTGATCCTTGCCTGGGTCCGGCGACCGGCCGAGCATTCGTCGCTGATGGCTCATTCGGGGCAATCACATTCTCACTCACACCAGGGTGGCGACGCGGCGAGCGCCTCGGAAATCAACTTCCAGGACACCGTTTCACTACAGCGTCAGGACACGCTCGTGGCGATGCAGTCGCTGTCGAAGACCTATCACGGTAAGGAAGCTTCGCTTGAGCAAGTGGAATTCGACATGGGCAACAAACCGATTGTTGAGTCGTCGTTGGCTGGTGGGGCGAGACTCGTGTCGACACAGCTTTTGCAAATGCCGCAGTGCAATTGCGTCGACGGTGAATGCACTTGCGGACCAGGCCAGTGCAATTGCGTCGCTTGCGTTTGTGAGCGGCCCGATGGATCGACGTTCCTGGTTGTCGAACAATGCCGTGGCCAGAAGGTTAACTTTGGCGATCTGCCCGTACAACTTGTTCGTCGTGGCGAGCATGAGTTGCAGGTCAGCGAAAGCGACAAGGGATTCGCAGTCACGTGGAAGGCAACTCGAGGCCGGATGACGGCGTTCGGATTGCGTGATCTGAATGAAGTGGACCAATTGCTGCTGGCGGCCAACTAAGTCGTTTGCATCGTCTTGAGGCAGCTTACAGAACGAGGTATTCCTGCAAGCTTCCCCGTGCGACGGCCAGTGTGACCATCGTAGCCTCCACCACCGCCCGATGATGCACAACCCACATCACAAACACTGACAAACATCAATGCCGCCAAAGTGTGGCCGGGAGAAGCGTTGCAATCCTGGATTCTGACTTCTTCGCGAGATTTGATAGGCATAAGTCAGTGGTTTGCGTGAAGGATTCGCGTCAAACTCGCATCTAAACACTACAGAACCTGACGGCGTCGTTGGACCGAGAGGATCGATATGTTGAAGTAAACCGTTGATTGTCGCCAGCAAGAGTCGCTGTCGTTTCTTCATGATTCGGTGCCGGAACACATTCTGGGCTACAGCTTTGCGGCTCTTAATCGCAGCGCATTTCCGATTACCGACACGCTGCTGAAACTCATCGCCGCTGCCGCAATCATGGGACTCAACAGAACACCAAACAGCGGATACAACAAACCAGCCGCGACGGGAATTCCCAATGCATTGTAGATGAACGCGAAGAATAGATTTTGGCGGATGTTCCTCATCGTCTTGCGGCTCAAGTTCCCAGCCGCCGCGACGCCACGCAAATCGCCGCCGACCAATGTTACGCCGGCCGACTCGATCGCGACTCCCGTCCCTGTTCCCATCGCTATCCCGACATTCGCCTCGGCTAACGCGGGTGCATCATTGATGCCGTCACCCGCCATCGCCACGATGTGCCCTTCCTTCTTCAGCTTCGCTACAAACTCGTGTTTTTCTTGCGGCGACACGCCTGCATGAAATTCATCAATGCCAAGCTTGGTTGCAACCGCTTGCGCCGTAGCCTGAGCATCACCCGTCAGCATCACCACTTTGAGCCCAAGCTCATGCAGCGTTTTTAGTGCCGCAGGCGTACTCTCTTTAATTGGATCGGCAATGGCAAAAACTGCGGCCACGTTTCCATCGACTGCGATAAAGATCGCGGTACTGCCCGACTCCTGATGCTCCACCGCACGAGCTTTCGCCTGCTCGACTCCTTCCACCCCTTCTTGGGCAAGCAAATCCGCTTTTCCGATCAGCAAGTTGTGCTGGTCAACTTTCGCCTTCACTCCGCCACCCGTGATACTTTCGAAGTCATGCGACGGCGGTACCGTCAAGCCGTCTGCCTTCGCACGACGCACCACTGCTTGTGCCAATGGATGCTCGCTTTGACCCTCGACCGCCGCAGCAAGCGTCAAAACGTCGGCCTGCTGCCAATCGGAGAAAGTTTCAATCGAGGTGACTTCGGGACGTCCTTGCGTCAGTGTTCCTGTTTTGTCCACGACGATCGTATCGACCTTCTCCATTACTTCGAGGACTTCAGCGTTCTTAATCAAAACGCCTTCCTTCGCTCCACGCCCGACGCCGACCATCACCGACATGGGAGTTGCTAAACCGAGAGCACACGGGCACGCGATAATCAACACGGCGACCGCTGCGACGAATGCGTGTGCAAGTTTTGGCTCTGGACCAAAAACGGCCCAACCGATAAACGCTAGAATCGAACACGCGATCACTGCCGGGACAAAGTAGCGAGCAACCACATCGACCAATTTTTGGATCGGAGCGCGACTGCGTTGTGCATCCGCAACCATTTGCACGATTCGGCTGAGTACCGATTCGTTGCCTACGCTCACTGCTTCGACCACCAACGCACCGGTTTGGTTCAGCGTACCGCCAGTGACTTCATCACCTTCTTCCTTCGCCACCGGCACCGGCTCGCCAGTCAACATCGATTCATCCACACGGCTTGATCCACTCAGCACTCGCCCATCCACTGGCACCTTTTCACCAGGGCGCACCCGTAACCGGTCTCCCTTGACAACCGCATCGAGCGAAACGTCTTCTTCCCCATCATCAGTGATGCGATGAGCGATGTCGGGAGCCAATTGCATCAGCTCTCGAATGGCACCACTGGTCTGTTGGCGTGCCCGTAGTTCTAGCACTTGTCCCAACAAAACCAGCGTGATAATGGCTGCGGCCGCTTCAAAGTACAGTGGTGGTTTGCCGTTCTCGAAGAACGCCTCGGGGATCAGCGATGGGAACAGAACCACCACCAAGCTGAAGCCAAACGCGGCGAGCGTACCGAGAGCGATCAACGAGAACATGTTCAAGTTCATCGAGCGAAACGATTTTGCTCCGCGAACGAGCAATGGCCATCCGCACCAGAACACCACCGGAGTTGCTAACGCAAGTTGCAACCAACCGAAGACGCTGTCTGACATCAATTCAGCCAACCGCAATCCTACCATCGGCCCCATCGCTAAAATGAGCAGCGGCACTGACAAGACAACGCCGACCCAGAACCGGCGTTTCATATCCGCATACTGCTCACCGTCCTCCTCGGCTGCCATGTCAACAACCTTAGGCTCCAAGTCCATGCCGCAGATCGGACAATCCCCCGGCCCAACCTGCTCAATCTCAGGGTGCATTGGACAGGTGTAGATAGATTGGGAGTCAGAAAGAGGGGGAGTCTGGGAGAGGGGGAGTCCGGGAGTTTGAGAGTTAGGAGAACAGCAGCTTGAGGGTTCAGCAGTCGCTTTGTTCGACGATCCACCACAACATGAATGCTCCCCGTCTCCCTTACTCCCCTTCTCCTCTTCTTTCTTCGCTCGCGCAGCGATCACGCCAGCCGGATCGGCCTCGAACTTCTCTTGACAACTCTCGCTGCAAAAATAGTAGTGCTTTCCCTCGTGCGAACTTTGCAGAGCCTCACCAGGTGTGACTTGCATTCCGCACGCGGGATCGGTGGCGGTATTTTGGGTTGTAGGCATGCGACTTGAACTCCTCAGGCTGTGTGATTTCATAACTGAAAGCTGGGCACAATTGGGAATGCAGCCATCCTAACAGTTTCTTTGATACCTCATATTGGTACGCAATTTGCGTTCCAAAACCGAACGAGCGGTATCGGATTGCCGGTTTACGTTGAGCTCGCGCGCTCTGGCGGCCGTGGCTGCTTGCTACGCGACAAGTGAAGGCCGTTTTCGTGCCGCCTTGTCGCGTCGATTGTCGAATAGTGGTTGCAATGTCGCTGATAGAGCAGAAAGATCATTGCTGTATTCGATCAACCGTTCGATTCCTAGGAAATCTGCCATTGCATAGTGATGCACCGCGATATCGTGACCATAGAGTAGTAAGCGTGTGCCGCTGTCGTGTAGCGCCAGCGTCGATGCCAATTGCCATGCCGTTTGGTTCGGTAGTGAAAGGTTGGCGAGAATTAGCTCGGGACCAAACTTACTACACAACGTCATCGCTTCGTTCACGGAAGAAACACGACCCGCACGATAACCCGCTCGGGTGAGGTCAGCAGTCAAATGTGCTGAAATCGCATTGGATGGTTCCACGACAAATGCGATCGCACCTAATGAACTGTGTTTTGGATTATCCATCTTGAATCACCTTCCTTGCTTTGGGAATTGAACAGTCGCTATCCTCGCTAGACGGCAGAATCCACGCTCCGTTGAGCGTTGCTACGGGAGCGATTGGCCGAAATGGAGTTCAGGCAGTTGCAAGTTTAGATGCACCAACCCGCACGCTTCTTCACATGCCAGGAAAAGTTTTTTCCAAAACGGATTTTGCAAAGTTGGTACGCAGGGTGCCTTCGCCCGTATTATTCCCAGCTTTCCATGAAGAATCGATCACTTGGTTGCATCTAAGTCCCTGCTGAAGACACGGTCTGAATCCACGCGTTGGCTGGGCGTAGCTACAAGCGTCCTGTTGGCTACACGAATCCGCTGAACAAAGAGCAAGAACCGAAAATGCAAATGTTTCGACTCCTTCACTTGATCATTCTTGCGACAGCGTTATCGGTGTCTCCGCTGCATGCACAAATCAGTCCTGAGGAACACGCTAGCCATCACCCTGACCAAGCTGCGGGTAACGCTGGTAGCTCGACATCCGCCATGGGAGGCCCGCCAGAGGGCGTCGGCGGTGGGCCGCCTGATGGTGCTGGCGGCATGATGGGCGGCGGTGGTGGTATGGGCGGGATGATGGAGAAAATGGGCGCGCCCAAGCCGAAAGACTTGTATCCATCGCTGATGGAATTGCCCGATTTGCCGATCGAACGTAAAGCGGAACTGGAGCAAGAAGCCCACCAGAGAATGATGTCGGGGACAAGGGTACTGAGCGAAGCTTTTGACGAACTATCCCGTTCTGCCAGTGGCAACGATTTTGCTGCAATGCAGCAGGCGACCGAAAAAATTCGTGAAGGACTCGGCGACTTTGAGAGCGGATTGGCAGCTCATCGTGCGCTGCGAGAAGGCCTGGCTCCTCGCGATGTTGCACTTCAGTGGTTCAAACGAGAATTGAACCTTCCCAACGCCGCTAACATCCGCCCGTCTCACGCTTTGCTTTGGGGAATGACGCCGTTTCACACCAGTGTCATGGCTGTGCTAGTCCTCTTTACCGCAGCAATGATTTGGATGTACTTCTTCAAGATGCGGCGAGCTGCGTCGCTACTTGAGAAGTTGTCCGTTGCCGGGAGTGGGGGAGTTGGGAGTGAAGAAATGGGGAGATCGGGAGAGGGGGAGTCACTGTTAGCGGACTCCGTTTCTCCCAACTCCCCTACTCCAAACGCGGATTGCTGCGACGGTGACGACGCCTGTCCTACCGAAGAGGCAAACGCTGATGGAGAAACATTTTCTACTGGGCTGATTCCGGTGGCAAACAAGAAGCTTTGCCGTTTGCGAGTTGCGAACATCTCTCAACAGACCGAAGATGTCAAAACGTTGCGCCTAGTCTCCTGCCACAGCGGATGCATTCCGTTCAGCTATTTGCCAGGGCAGTTCCTAACATTCACGTTGCCAGTCGGTGAGAAGCCAATCCGTCGAAGCTACACCATCTCGTCTTCTCCGACGCAAGCGTACTACTGTGAAGTGTCGATCAAGCGTGAAGAGAACGGAGCAGGGTCACGCTATCTCAGTGACCAAGTCAAGGTCGGTGATACTTTAGAAGTGAAAGCACCAAGCGGTCGCTTCATTTTCACTGGCAAAGAGGCGGACAGCGTCGTACTGATTTCGGGTGGTGTTGGCATCACGCCGATGATGAGCGTGACCCGAGCGTTGACTGACATGTGCTGGCCGGGAGAGATCGACTTTATCGCAGCCTGTCGCGACCCTGAACACTTTATCTTCAGGTCAGAACTCGAACTTCTGGCCGAGCGGTTTGACAATCTGCATCTGTTCGCTGCCCTCAGCCGGATCGACAACGGCATGGGAAGCTACCGCAAAGGTCGCTTGAGCAAAGAGATGCTGAGTGAATGGGTACCCGATATTGCTGGGAAACGCATCCATATTTGTGGCGCGCCGGCGATGATGGAAGCGACCAAGGAGATGCTCGCTGAACTGAAGGTTCCACCCGAGAACATTCACACCGAGAGCTTTGGATCCACCCAGAAACCCAAAGCCAAGGTTGCCGAAAAGCAAGAGTCGCACGAAGAAAAAGCAACGGGCGCGAAGGTAACGTTTACCGCGTCGAGTAAGTCGACGCAACTTCAAGCGGACGAAACGATCTTAGAGGCATCCGAACGCATCGACGTCGATATCGACTACTCCTGTCGCGTTGGGACATGCGGCGAGTGTATTGCGAAATTACTTTCGGGTCAGGTGACGATGGAAGTCGACGATGGTTTGGAACCGGAACAGAAGGAAGCGGGAATGATTTTGGCTTGCCAAGCGAAGTCGAAAGAGAACGTGAGCGTGGAGGCATGAAAGAACGTGAAAAGATAGTCGTCACGGGCTTAGTCCTCCTCATGCTGCTTGCATGGCTTGGATTTCCGCTACACCATTCCCATCGTTTTGCCGGCAGTCTACTGGGTGGACTCTTGGGCGTTACCGGATCGCTGCTAATGTTGGTGCCGCTTGCGTACTTGGTCGTAAAACGCAACATGAAACTCAAAAAAGCCGTCACGAAGCGAGTCTCGATGCGAACGCTACTGGCTTGGCATATCTACGCAGGTGTTCTCGGTCCGATCCTGGTCATCGTACACAGCGGCCACAAATACAATAGCCCGCTGGCGATCTCGCTCACTGCAATGACACTTCTGGTTGTCGTCAGCGGTTTCATCGGTCGCTATTTGATGTCAGGTTTCGCGAAAGAAGCGAAAGCTAAAAAGGCGATGCTCGCGGAGTTACAAACCGCCTATGACCGAGCGATCATCGATGTCGGGTCTAATCCCGCAGCGGCAAACCAATTGAAACCGTTCTCTGGATTCTTGACTCGTCTGGCAGCGGGATTGTTCTTGAAGGACTCCGAGCCCGAAGCGACCACGCCAACCACCGATGCAATCACGCTCGTCCGATTGGCAGAATCCATCGCGGATGTCGAGTATTCGATCCGAACCCATGAGAATTTCAAACTATGGTTTGGCAAGTGGTTGAAGTTCCACATTGTGATCTCGTTTGTGCTTTATGGTTTGTTGGCGATCCATGTTTTCTACGCCGTCTATTTCGGCCTGAGATGGTTTGAGTGAAAGGCATATTGATGAACCGCAAACTATTGATCGCCGTAATCGTGATCGTGGGACTGGTTGTCGCCTATGCAACCGGTGCGATCTCACCGAGCACGACCGAGACCATTTCGCATACCTTACATCGCTCGGTGAACCCCGACTCACTTTCAGCGGCACATGCCAATCTTACTGGTAATTGTCAAGCGTGTCACACTCCTGTGGTTGGTGTCGATACGGCCAAGTGCATTCTGTGCCATGCCAACGATGAGTCGATTCTACAGCGCCAACCGACCTCGTTTCACGCCAGTATCGGAACGTGCAAGGAATGTCATCGAGAGCACCAAGGACTCGCTGCAAAATTATCTAAAATGGATCACTCCTTGCTAGCCACCATTGGCATGAACTCGCTAGCGAAGGCGGACTTTGGGACTCAGAGGCAGTCAACCAGTACGATGATCCGTGACAAACTTCGCATCGGGATGCCACCGCACAACCGGATCACGCTTGAAGAAGCCACATTGGATTGTGCGTCGTGCCATTCGAATGATGACCAGCATCAAAGTTTGTTCGGCACCGACTGTGCTCAGTGTCATGCAACTGACCGTTGGACGATTCCTGAGTACAAGCATCCATCGCCAAGTTCGACGAACTGCAACCAATGTCATCAAGCACCGCCGAGTCACTACATGATGCACTTTAAGATGATTTCAGCGACCGTTGCAGGTAAACCACACGCAAGGGTCGAACAGTGCAATCAGTGTCACCAAACGACCAGTTGGAACGACATCAAGAATGTCGGTTGGTACAAACATCATTGAGGGAAGAGAAGAAGTTAGGAGGTGATTTCAGCCGACTCCCATACTCCCAGACGCATTCCCACAGCCACAGTACGTAGCAAACCCACTTACGTCCACGCTCGCTGCGAGCGTGGCTACGCTTGCCAAAGCGTGGCTGAAAAAGAAGCCATCGTCGGGTGACGATGGCTAAAGTATCGGAATGGTTTCCGTTTTTGCGTTAGTGTTGGTGTCCTGCGTGCGGGTCACTTGCGACAGGTGCCGTGCTTGGACTTGGAACCGTTTGCGACGGTGATGTCATTGATGGCCCCGAACGCATGGACTGGGACGTGATCGACGGGGTGAACGGGTTCGAACCGTGATTCATCGCCTGCATCGCTGGTGCCGCCGATCCACCTGATTGACAGCAACTTGCAGTTCCCGATTGGCAACATGCCGAACCGCCAGACTGGCAACAACTTGGCAAACTCGAAGCGAACGGTGACGCAGCGTTTAAACTGCTGGATACTGGATTGCCAGTGGTTGAGAGTGACATCAACGGCTTCATTGACATCATCGAATCGGATGGAATCGCGCGAGCCGATGGAGCGACGGCATCGGAGTGAATCATCCCAGGGGTATGGATCATCATCGGTGTGGAAGCCGTTGGTCCATTGAATGCGTACGGAGAAGCCTGCATCGGACCGTACTGACTCGGACCGTATACCGGTGTCATTGCACCTCGTGACATCATTGGCTGGGACTGAAATTGCCCAGGTGCGTATTGGGCGGGTGCCCCATAAGGAGCCGGAGCGCGGGAAGCTGCAGGAGCTGAGCAACCACATCCAGCTTGTGCGTCAGCGGGCAAGCCAAGGAAACCGGCAAGAGCGGTGACAGCAAAAATCATCTTCATTTCTAAGACCTTCGAGAGGGGGGTAATCGTAATCTTCGAGACACCGGCATTAGATGCAACTTCCTTCGCGGTTCTTCACGGAAATTCTGATTTTGCGACGATGGTTAGTCGAAAGTGCATCGCGGCCTTCAGGGCAATGCTAGCTACGTCCGCTTCTGGCAGAACTGAATATTTCTCGTTCATTTTCCGAACGTTTTATCGTATTTTTCCACAAATGCAGAAAAATCCTCCGATGGCGTGAAGAACACTTTGGGCTTGTGCATCTAATACAGCAACGTCACTAACGGATTGCATGAGACGACGTGTGGACTTTCCCGCATAGCGTGACGCAATTTGAAAACTCACTCCCCCCTTTGAAGGATTTTCCGAATGACGATGGTACGTTTTCCACTCATGGTAGCCATGGCAATTGCAGTTTCCGTCAGTGGATTCAACTCCACTTCTGCACGTGCAGACGATGGCCACACACACGCCGCTGGTCACGATCATGAAGCGATGATGAAGGCCGAGAAAAAGATTGAACAGTCGCTTTCCTCCTTGTCCGCCGACGACCAGAAGCTTGTAAAAGCACAGCGGTTCTGTCCGGTTATGACTTACGATCGACTCGGAGCAATGGGAACGCCACTGAAGCTCGTGATCGAAGGCAAGCCAGTATTCGTGTGCTGCAAAGCCTGTGTCGATGAAGCAAATGCCGGTGTTGCAAAGACGGTCAAGACGGTTGAGAAACTGCGTGACTCGACCGAAACACTTGCCAAGTTACCGATGGGCGATCGAGCAGCGATCGAGGCACAGAAATACTGTGCCGTTGCAAACACGAGTTTCCTTGGATCAATGGGCGTTCCAATCAAACTCGATATCGACGGCAAACCAGTCTACTTGTGTTGCGGCGGTTGCACAAAGAAAGCACAAGCGAATCCAGCCGCAACGCTTGCCAAAGCTGAAGAACTAAAGAAAGCCGGGACGATTGAAGGTCACGACCACGCGGACCATAGCGGTCATCAGCACTAAGAAACGCGTAGCTTGAGGTTCGTTCCAAAACCGAAACGAACGCAGGTCGGAATTCATTCCGACACTTCGATCTACGATAGGTCGGAACAGCATAAGGCACGTCGCACTGCCGTCCCCCCGCTGTTCCGGCCTATTTCTTTGCGCAGCCATCGACGCTCTGTCGAGCGTACTGAATTCTCCCATTCGATACGAGATGGTCGACTTTGGAATCGAGGGTATGGATTTCAAACTGTCTATGGTCAGCAACCGAACGATCGTCATTACTCGCGTTTCAAACTGATTCTCCGAGTATCGAATGAATAGTAGAGTGCTCAGTGACGGCAACAAATGACCTCGCCATCACGTGGCTACGCTCAGGCGAGCGTAGCTTCACCAGATGTTGACTAAGCATCATTCGACAAGGAATTTGAAACATGAACAAACTAGCTCCGCTACGATTCGGCCTTGGCTTAGGAACGGCTTGGTCCGTTTTCTACGTCCTTTGCATTTTGACGATGCGCCTGCTGCCGCACGAAACAACCGTTTGGTTGTTCAATCTCTTCTTTCACGGCTTGGACGTAGCATCGATCATGCGCTGGGATATCCCCTGGTGGGAATCCGCCCTCAGTGTTCTGGTCAGCTTCGCAGCCGGTTGGCTTTGCGGTGTTGCGCTGGCGGTCGTCTACAACGTCACTTTGAAGAAAGAACCAACCCACATCCAATGAAATCAAAGCAATACGAAGAAAACAGTTTATCATTGACCGGTTCCGTCGCGATGGGCACGGGAGTCATGATCGGTGCGGGGATCTTTGCCCTCACTGGTCAGGTTGCCGAACAAGCAGGTGGGCTATTTCCTCTTGCGTTTCTGGCTGCTGGCATCGTAGCGGGGTTCAGTGCTTACTCGTACGTGAAGATGGCGGCACAGTACCCGTCGGCGGGCGGCATCGCCACGTTCCTGATGAAAGCCTATGGTAAAGGAACTGTCACGGCTGGCATGGCCCTGATGATGTACTTCTCAATGGTCATCAACGAAAGTCTGGTCGCGAGAACCTTCGGTGCCTACTCACTACAGTTAGTCGACGTACAAGATACACAGTTCTGGGTACCGGCTCTCGGTGTTGGGTTGCTAGTCGCCGCATTCATCATCAACATTCTTGGCAACCGTTTCATCGGCACGTTTTCCACGGTGACCGCCGTCATCAAGATCTCGGGGATAGTCATCTTTGCTGCGGCAGGATTGTGGGTCTCGGGCTTGACGTTTGACAGCGTCGGCGTCACCGAGCGAACGTCGGCTGGCAGTTTCCTTTCAGCCACTGCTCTCGCGCTGCTCGCTTACAAAGGTTTCACGACGATCACCAACAGCGGTTCCGAGATCACCGAACCGAAGAAGAACATCGGTCGTTCGATCATCATTTCGTTATTGGTATGTGTGATCGTCTACGTTCTGGTCGGCTTGGCGGTTGCAGGAAATTTGACAGTTGATGAGATTATCGAGCATCGTGATTACGCACTCGCCGAGGCCGCTCGTCCGACATTTGGCCAATGGGGAACCTACTTCACCGTTGGGCTGGCGATTGTCGCGACCATTTCGGGATTGATCGCAAGCACGTTCGCGGTTTCACGCATGTTAGCGATGCTAACGGAGATGAAGCTTGTGCCGCATCGTCACTTTGGCATGCCCGGCGATATCCAAAAACACACGCTTGTTTACACCGTAGTGATCGCAATCACGCTGACGATCCTATTTGACTTGTCGCGAATTGCGTCGCTTGGTGCAATTTTCTACATCATCATGGACTTGGCCGTTCACTGGGCAGTGCTGAAGCACTTACGAGAAGAAGTCAGTGCAAGACCTTGGGTGCCAGTCATCGCGATCGCATTGGACCTCGCCATTCTCGGCGCGTTCGTATGGATGAAAGTGAATAGCGACATGCTAGTGATTTGGGTCGCACTGGGCGGCATTCTCTTCGTCTTCGCTGGTGAAAAGTTGTTCCTGTCGTGGAAAGAAGACGACGACGACGAATCAGAACATGCGGACGTTCATTCCGCTTAGTTGTTTTGGCGGCAAGGGAAAACCAAACGAGCACTCGGCAATTTTGCGGTGAAAAGCTACTTTCTGGGATTCACATACGTCGCGTGTGGCGAAAAGGTCGCCAAGACACCAAGTAGCGGATGCAAGCGAAGAGGCGATGAAGGTGAGGAGGAGAAAGCGAGTACGTCTGCATAAATTTCTCTTTTCTTGAATGATTTTGTGAAGATACTGGAGAGTTGGTGCATCAAACAGGCAAATCGACAACGAAGTTGGTTGCTTGACGCCAAAGCATGGTGAGGACACATTGAGCGAATGCGCGGAGTACAAACAACCAAGGAATCCTCCAATTTCAAGGAATGAAAAGAATGTTGTGTCTATCCCGCAAGTCTGGTGAATCGATCGTTCTGCCAAATCAAGATATCACGATCACGATCCAGAAAATTTCTGGCAATCGAGTCTGTATCAGCTTCGATGCTCCCCGCGAAGTGGCGATTCGGCGATCTGAACTTCTGCCGCATTGTGCCCAAGCGACCGAAAGCGTTGACACGGATGAACTTTACAGAATGATGGGTACAGAATGAATATCAGCTAGAAAGTTATCTCGTAGGTCGGAATTCATTCCGACACAACCAACTCGATAGAGAAAGAGCATTGGAATGAATTCCAATCTACATGTCGTGATCCTGGGCGGCGGTTTCGCTGGCTTGCAAGCCGCCAAGTCTCTTCGCCGCGCCGATGTTGACATCACTCTTATCGACCGACGCAACTTCCATCTGTTCCAACCCTTGCTCTATCAAGTGGCAACAGGCGAACTCTCGCCGGCGAACATTTCTGCACCTTTGCGTGCGTTGCTTCGGAAGCAGCAGAATGCTCGCGTACTGCTGGGCGAAGTGCAGGATATTGACTTGGAAAGACAGGTTGTGCGTTTGACGGATCGAGAGCTTGCGTATGATTTTCTCGTCGTAGCATTGGGATCGGTGCATCATTACTTTGGGCACGACGATTGGGAGAAGATCGCACCGGGGCTAAAAACGATCGAAAATGCGACCGAAATTCGCCGCCAACTGCTGGGAGCGTTCGAGGCTGCGGAACGAAGTCTCGATCCTGAGGAGATACGGGATTTGTTGACGTTTGCTATCGTTGGTGCTGGACCAACGGGTTGCGAACTGGCAGGAACGATTGCTGAGATTGCTCGCCATACTTTGAAGAACGATTTTCGCAACATCAACCCTGCGGACGCCCGTATCGTATTGATCGAACCAAGCGAGTATCCGCTGGACGTTTATTCGCAGCCGCTGCCATCAAAAGCTGCAAAAGCACTGCAAAGACTCGGGGTCGAGCTGGTCACTTGCACGCGGGTCACCGACATCCATCAAACCCATGTTGAACTGCTAACGGTTGGGAACGAGCAACCATGGCGGATCAATACGCGAACGGTTTTGTGGGCCGCAGGCGTGAAGGCGTCTCCGATTGCATCAAGTTTGCTGAGACAAACAGGGATGGCTTCTGCTCGCGGTGGTCGCATTCCGGTTCAGAGCGATACGTCACTCAAATCGCACCCGAACGTCTTTGTTGTTGGTGACTTGGCTTCGTTCAATCATGACGAGAAAGGCGACTTGCCTGGCCTCGCTCCTGTTGCGACTCAGATGGGAGCTCACGCAGCAAAATGCATCGTTGCAGACCTAAACGACAAGTCTCGGACGGGTTTTCGATATCGCGATCGAGGCAGCATGGCTGTTATTGGACGCTACAGTGCTGTTGGAGTGATCGGTGGTTGGAAGTTCCACGGCTTCGTTGCCTGGTTCCTCTGGCTGGCCGTACATTTGATGTACATCACGATGTTTCGCAATCGCATTTTGGTGTTGGTTCAGTGGGGCTGGACGTTTTTGACGCACGACCGATCGGCGCGATTGATCCTCGATGGGCCGACCACCAGTATTCCGCAACTCGCCGAGGCTACTGGCTGGGACAACGATTCCGCGATGCCGCATGTTGAATCGACTGCTCAGGAGACTGAATCGTAACAAAGAAAGCCAGCAAACTGAAGACTTTGCTGGCCTGCTGGTCTTCGATCCGTGACGCCTGACAATATCCGGTATTCGTCGGCACGCTTGCGGAAAATGGTCGCACGTTCTTCGCAGTGGTCAATGTCATGCTCCTCACAGTCTTTCCGATATGCCTCGCATACCGCGACAAGTAGTTGACACGCCTGCAGGCTGAACTGAGGATTTCCGAATTGATTTCGATTCACTCTTTCAAAAGGTGCCATCACTTCTTCGTTTTTAGACGTTACAATGAATGTTCCTGGTTTATTGTCGCTGTAAAAGAAAATGGGATTGGCGATTATGTGGCTTGGTATTTCGGCGACTATTATCTACGCCCTCTCAGCGTTATCGATTGTGATAGGAATTGTACTTCAACTCGCCCACAAGGAAACGAAGCTGGCCGGTGCATTCCTGACCAAGCATGGGGCGATCGGTATGTTGGTTTTTCTGGCATTCATCATCGCGACCATGATCTCAGTCCAGCTGTCGAAATTGGCACTGCCCACCCCGGTTCAAGTCTTATTGGATATTGCGACGGTCTTGCTTTGTTTGCTCGCGGTCTTCCTGTCTCCGACTGGCTGGATCCTGAAGTCCAGAAATGGAACATCGGAATGACTTCTGGAGCGGGTTCTGCAACCCCTTCTTTGACAAGTCGTTGGTTTCATCTTTTTGGTACGTCCCCGTATCGCCGTTCATTATTCAGATCGACCTGACTTTTTCGATTGTTCCGGTCATGCCGGTTATGCTTATTGCCGATTTAGAACGTGGGGAGTCTACGTTAGGTTAGTTTTGTTTTCCAGGCTGTGGCTGTCGTGAAACACGACGCACGAGCTGGTCTTTGCGCCAAATGCGCATTGCCCAGTCAAAGCCACACTGGAATCCATTGCTGCCAAACGGGGACATCTCGAGTGATTTGGAAACGAATACGCGATCGCTTTACCTCAAACGTCCAAACCAAGAACGTCAAACGACGTGTGATGCTGCCCGAGCGTTTGGAGCCGCGTCAACTTCTTGCTGCCGATCCCATTCGCGTCGGCGTGGTCTATATCGAGACCGATTATCTGGAGTCCGACCTCGATGTCGGAGGCGACTCGCGAGGCGACCGCTTTATCTTGTCGTTCACCGGCGGCGCTCCCGATACGCAGCTTACCGAACTCCGCATTCGCACCGATAAGGACAATGATGGCATCAGCGTCGGGGACTCGATCTTCGATACCAAACTTGGTGGTCGAGGAAAAAGTGGAGCACACGACTTCAAGGTCGTTCGTGTCCAAGCCGCAGACAATGCAAACGTAACGGTCGATGCATTGGTTGATGATGGTGGCCAGGCGTTAGTACTACGATTATCTGGCTTTCGGTCGGGCGACCGCTTGGAATTCTCAATCGACGTTGACGAAGTCCTTCGTAATTCGGCAGATCTTGATGTTTTTAATAGTCGGCTAGACGTCATCACGTCTGGGCAAGAGTTCCAAGATTCAATCCTTGAGGCAACCTTCGAAGCACCTCACTACGAATCCAGTGCTGCGGATGCAGTCTTCTTGAACGACTACGGCGATCCCGCAGCCTCGCAGGGTCTGAACCTGCCGCCTGATGATGGCCCGGCGGTCGATAGTCGCCCCAACCGCTCGGCTGCAGCGGTCGCGACGACAAGCCAGATTCCCAAGCCAATCTCGATCTCAGGGCAAGTTTGGTTGGACAACAATTTGGACAAAATCCATGATGCCAACGAGATGAATCTGCCCGGTGTCGAAATCGCCCTTTGGAAATGGAACGGTGAAGCGGACCTTTACGAAGACACCGGACTGCGAACTGTCACCGACGTGCAAGGCAACTATACGTTTTCCCGATCACTAGGACTTTCACCGGGACGTTATCGAATCATTGAATCTCAGCCAGATGGGTTGTATAGCGTCGCCGCGATACCGGGGACTGTCGATGGCGTTGCCAGTGGTCAAGCAGAATCGATGGATAGCATTGGCGACATTGACGTTGCTCTGGGCGACACCGACGCGGTGCGATATGACTTTGCCGAAGCCGAACCAGCATCGTTGTCCGGTTACGTCTATCGCGACGACAGCAATGATGGTCGTCGAGACGCTGGCGAGCCTGGAATCGAAGGTGTCCGTGTTCAATTGGTGCCGATCAATACCCTCGCACCGCAACCGGCGGTCACATTAAGGACCGCTGCTGACGGTTCGTACAAATTTGTCGGTCTTGTTCCAGGAACTTATGAAGTCATCCAGCTTGATCAGCCAGAGAACTTGAACGACGGGCTTGATCGTGCAGGGACCATCAACGGTCGTGTCGTTGGAATCGCAGAGAACCCAGGCGATGCGATTCGCAATATCTTACTTACTGGAGCCGACGACGGTATCGAATACAACTTTGGCGAGACGGCTTTCGGCTCCCTATCGGGTTCCGTCTTTCTCGTTGCACCCAGCGAAGAATGCGATGGGGCGTATGATGCACCCGGCAATCAACCGCTGGTCGATGTTCGTGTTGAGTTGCGTGATGCGTCCGGGGTGATGATCGCGACGACGAAAACCGATTCGGCAGGAAACTACTCGTTCGCAGAGACTCCGATTGGCAAGTACCAGATCATCGAGTTCACGCCCTCTGGATTGTTGGATGGAGATTCCCACGTCGGCCAAATCGACGGTGCGAAATCGGGTGAAGCAGTCAGCGGTGGTCTGATCCAAGAAATTACGATGACAGCCGCAGGCGTCGGAGTCGAGTACAACTTTTGCGAAACTTCGCCCGCGACGCTCAGTGGCTACGTCTACCATGATCGATCGGATGACGGGGCACGAGATGAAGACGAAGACGGGATTCCAGCAACGACGGTTTCACTTGTCGATAGCGATGGAAATGTAATTGTAACCACTAAAACGGATGCGCGTGGTCGTTATGAGTTTGTCAATATCGTGCCGGGTATCTACCGTCTTGTTGAAACGCAACCAACGAATTATTTCGACGGAAAAGATTCGATTGGTACTGTTCGAGGGGAACGGGTTGGCCGACTTGGGGACGAATCCGATTCACTGGTCTTCATCGATTTGAAACAAGGCGACAACGGTATCGAGTACAACTTTGGCGAGCTTGTCGGTGCGTCATTATCGGGTCGCGTGCACGTCGACTTGGACAGTGACTCGCAGTACGATCCTGGCGAACCACTGCTAGCGAACGTCGCGATTCGATTGCTTGACAGCAGCGGTAACGAGATTGCGACGACGAGGACTTCCAACGAGGGAACCTATCAGTTTACGAACCTCCGGCCCGGTGAGTATAGGGTTGCCGAAGGATTGGTTGACGGCTATTTCGAGGGCAATGCCAGAGTTGGATCGGAGGGCGGCACAGTAATACCACCAAACCAAATTCGTGATATTGTGCTCGGCTCTGCGGACGTGGCGATTGACTATGACTTCTTTGAGCGACCGCCGGCTGAGATTCGTGGAGTTGTGTTCAATGACCGTGATCTCGATGGGTTGCAAGACAAAGACGATGCCGGTATCGGCAATGTCATCATGGTACTCTACGACGAAGGTGATAACCGAATCGCTTCGACGCGAACTGATGCAATGGGACAATATCGATTCAGCCAATTGCCAGCGGGCACTTACACAGTGCGAGAAACTCAGCCTGCGGGATGGCTGCAGGGTGGACAATCTGTGGGCAGTCACGGAGGTGATGCGTCTAATCCTGACATGATCACAACGATCCCCGTCGGTTGGGGCGATCAATTGACGGAGTACGACTTTTTCGAGATTGAACCGGGATCGATTAGCGGCGTCGTCTATGTCGACAACAACGCTGATTCTCAACTTAGCCCCAGTGAGCCACCGATTGCTGAAGTCACGATTCAGTTGCGAGACAGTAGTGGCAAGACAATTGCGGAGACAAAGACGGATACTCAGGGGAATTATCGCTTTGACGAACTTGCGCCTGGTGTGTATCAGATTTTCGAGCAGCAACCCGACGGATATTTTCAAGGCGGTCAAACGGTTGGCACGGGCGGCGGCGAAGTGCTCGATCGTGACTTGCTCGGAATGACACTCAAAGCAGGACGCGATGAAACGCAATACAACTTTGGTGAACTGCCACCGGGATCGATTAGCGGCGTCGTCTATGTCGACAGCAACAATGATTCTCAACTCGGCCCCAGTGAGCCACGAATCGTTGGCGTCACGATTCAGTTGCGAGATAGTGGCGGCAATTCGATTGCGGAGACGAAGACGGATACTCAGGGGAATTATCGCTTTGACAAACTTGCGTCTGGCACGTATCAGGTTTTCGAGCAGCAACCGGACGGCTATTTCCAAGGTGGTCAAACGGTTGGTACGGGCGGCGGCGAAGTGCTTGATCGTGACTTGCTAGGGATGACACTCAAAGCAGGAAGTGATGAGACGCAGTACAACTTTGGTGAACTGCCGCCGGGATCGATTAGCGGCGTCGTCTACGTCGACTCCAATGGTGACTGTAATTGTGCCTCAGACGAGAGACCGCTTCACGGCGTGGTCGTTGAACTGCGTGATGACGACGGTAAACAAATCTCTCTAACGACAACGGATGCAGAGGGCAGATACCGATTCGGAAACCTGCCTCCGGGCCGTTATCACATTCTCGAAGAGCAACCTGAAGGGTACTTTCAGGGCTCTCAGAAAGTCGGCAGTGGCGGAGGAGAAGTCGTTGACATCGATCACCTCGCGCTCAACTTGCTTGCTGGCAATGATGTGGTCGACTATGACTTTTGTGAACGAGAGCCCTCGTCGATCGCCGGTTCCGTCTGGCAAGAAACCGATCTGGACAAAACCTTCAATTCAGGCGATCTGCCGATTCCCGATGTACTGATCGAGCTATTGAACGAAAACGATGCCGTCCTCGAACAAACTCGCACCGATGCGCGTGGGGATTACCTGTTTTCTAACCTTGCTCCTGGCGTCTATTCGATTCGAGAGATTCAGCCCACTGGATTCTTTCAAGGAGGTCAGATTGTTGGTTCAGTTGGTGGGCAGATCGCTGCCGATGACTTGCTGATCGGAATCGTGCTGACCAGTGGGACGGATGCGATCGATTACAATTTCCCTGAAGTTCCACCGGCGACGATATCTGGATATGTGTTCCAAGATGGTGTTGCAATCTCGCTTTCCAAGCCACCGCGACCCGAGAGTTTGCGTGATTATCGAGACGGGGTCTTCTCTGAAGATGATACGCTGATTGGCAATGTCACACTCCAACTTCGCAACGTCCTTGGACAACCTTTCACGTCGGATCGCGCGTTACCGGGATTCTACGCAGACGGAGATATCCGCGTCACGACCGATGAGAACGGCTACTACGAGTTCACAGGTTTGCGTCCCGGCACTTACCATGTTTACCAAGTCCAACCTGAAAATTTCATTGATGGTCTTGAGACTCCTGGTTCGACCGGTGGATTGGCCGTGAACAAGGCTGACATGGTGGAGGATGCGGATCGAATTGTGATTCAAACCCTTGCACTCAGTGAAGCAACTGATCCGAAGGACGATGCAATACTCAATATCGCACTTAGCGCGGGCGGCGTTAGTCGAAACAACAACTTTAGCGAGATTACAATCTCAGAGCCACAGATCCCTCGACTGATTGAGACTACCAAAGAAGACCTTCAGGTACTCGCACCGATTGAGACTTTTGAAAGTGCCGATCGAGTGGTCTCTTTCGGCGAATTCGAATCGATACGCCCGCCGATGCTTGCAGACGATGAGTGGGCTGTTTCGTGGCACTTGAGTATTATCAACGGTGGCTTTCCTCGCGGCAGCGAACCGAATGATGGATTGTTTCGAGCGGTGAGCACTCAAGCGATGCAAGTGAATTGGACCGAGGGCGAGCACACTACTGGCCGTTGGATTATCGTCAACTCGGAAGGCCGTTTGATGGAAGTTTCCGATCGGATGACGATGGGTGATGACGATGCACTTGCTCTAACAGGTGACTTCGACGGCAACGGTACTGATGAATCCGTACTCTTCGTAGGTGGCAATTGGTTTGTTGACCTCAATGGCAATGGCCGCTGGGACAAAGGAGATCTTTGGATCAAGCTCGGAACTGAACTGGACAAACCCGTGGTCGGCGACTGGGATGGAGATGGCAAAGACGACATTGCTATCTTCGGTCGTAGTTGGCAGCGAGACCAACAAAGAATCAAGCGAGATCCAGGGCTTCCCGATCCCGAAAACACGCGGCGGCGTCAATTGTCGGCTGAAGATCTAATGCGACATGTGGAAGATCGTGGTGAAGATCGCGAGCGATTCCTGCGTCGTGGAAACCAGGGATCATTGCGTGCTGACGCAGTGGACCATGTGTTTCAATTCGGCGAACTCGTTGATACACCCTTAGCTGGTGATTGGAATGGCGACGGGATTGACCAGATCGCAGTGTTCCGTGGCGGTCATTGGCTGCTAGACACCGATGGCGATGGTCGTTGGACGCAGCAAGATGCACGAGCCGAGTTTGGACGACCGGGAGATGAGCCGATCGTTGGCGATTTCAATGGCGATGGAATCGACGAGATCGGAGTCGTTCGCGGTGAGATGTGGATTATCGATACAGACGGCGACCGCAAGATCACCGGTAACGACACTCACATACGCATACCACGAACGAGAGAAAACAGCCAACCTGTCGTTGGCGATTGGGACGGCGATGGGAAAGATGAATTGGGCTACTACGACGACGCCGCATGACCGCAAACCGTTACGAACCGATCGAGAGGCGTTTCGCTCAATGACTCAGCCAGAATTGAGAATTTGCCCGGTTTCGGAAAAGGGCCTTCCTCGAACAACTTGGGTGCAAAGTCCTACTGTCAATTTACGTTTTGAAGAGGGCGTAGACATAGGGACGCGGATCGCCCGCTGGGTTGATATAAGTATAGTCCTCATGTTCAACAAGCACGAATTCTGGACACATGCGTCTTGACAATTCATCAACGCAGTAGCGATGGAGTTCAAGTCCGGCACATTTGGGGGCACCTGCAAGCGAAAACTCTGCCAGCAATGCGTATCCTCCCAATCGGATGGCTGATTTCAAATTGGAAAAGTACGTTTGGATATCGTCTTCATCAAGCAAGAAATGGAGAACAGCCCGATCAATCCAAAGGTCTATTGGGGAAATCCCGTCCGGCAGCGTTTTTGAAATGTCGTGATGAAGGTACGTTAATTTGTCGTTCGTGCCGACTCTGTGTCGAAGCTTGTTCAGGGCTTCGTCGCTGATATCATTCAGAATAAGCTCATGCCCTCGGTTCAGCAGTTCCTCGACAAGTGAAGAAGTTCCTGCGCCGGGTAGAAAAACCCGTCTGGACTCGCCTGGCGGAATTTGAGCGAGAAATTTCAATGTCTGTGTGACGTCGCCTTCATACCAACCAAGTTGGGGATCGGCTTTGGTGCAGAAAATATTGTTCCAGTGTTCACTTGATGAGGACATGCTGTTTCTCTGATTCACGAATTGCAATGCAATGATTGGACACTATTTGTTAGGATTGCTTCGGGGATGCCCGCTAATCTATCAGAATTCGTAATTGTGGTTTGCCTGCGAGCGAATGCCGAAGGATCGGGCAAAGATGAGGGGAAACAGCAAGATCTTTCAAAATCCTTGCCATGGTGGTGTGTGTCTCACCCAGGGGCACAACGAAACCGAGGATAATATGTTTGAATTCCATTGGATTATTCCTTGTCCGATGTTGGTGATTGATAGGCGAGAAGTCGCAGGGCGTTGAAAACAACGACGAGGGTGCTGCCTTCGTGCAACGCGACGGCGGGGCCTATATTAAGACCGAAGATGGTTGCCGGTACGAGGAATGCGACCATGCCGAGACTCATCCATAAGTTTTGGCGGATGATGCGGCGGGTGGCTCGGCTGAGGCCGATGGCGAGCGGGAGGTGGTCGAGGTTATCGGCCATCAGGGCAACGTCGGCGGTTTCGAGAGCGACGTCGCTTCCGGCGGCTCCCATGGCGATGCCGACCGAAGCAGATGCCATCGCGGGGGCGTCGTTGACTCCGTCACCAACCATCGCCACTCCGCCTTCACTTTGCAGCTTCTTGATTTCGGTGACCTTATCTTCAGGCATCAGGTCGCCGCGGGCTTCGTCGAGGCCAACTTCTTTGGCAACCGCGTCGGCAACTTGTTGATTGTCACCCGAGATCATGATCATCCGCTGGATGCCGAGTTCACGCAGCTTTTTAATCGTTCGCTTGGACGCTTCACGCGGAGTGTCCATCAGCCCGATGACGCCGAGGTATCGGTCGCCGCGACGAACGATCATGGTGGTACGTCCGTTCTGTTCGAGCGACTCGACAATGGTACGGACGCTTTCGGGAAGTGGTGGGCCATCGACCTCTGAAAACAAATAATCCTTCCCAACATGAACCAACTCCCCTTCTACCATCGCCTGAATCCCACGCCCAGTAATACTCTTCATATCGGTCGCTTCAGGTAGTTGAAAGTTTAGTGTTGAGAGTTGAGAGTCCGTCTTCGCATCCTGACTCAGCTCGGCCAGTCCCACATTTCCCTCTCCCTGGCTCTCTTTCTCCCCCTCTGCCAATTTCTTCTTCCCATCGCGAACGACAGCTTTTGCGAGTGGGTGTTTACTAAGGTCTTCGACGGCAATGGCAATCCGCAAGAGTTCCGATTCGTCAACGCCTTCGGCGGTCCGAACGTCGGTGACTTTGGGTTCGCCTTCTGTCAGTGTTCCTGTTTTGTCGAATGCGATTGCATCGAGACTGCCGAGGCTTTCCAGTGGCCCGCCGCCTTTGACCAGGATTCCGCCGCGAGCTGCTCGGGCGACACCGCTTAGAACTGCGCTGGGCGTTGCGATCGCCAAGGCGCATGGGCTTGCCGCGACTAGGACTGCCATCGCCCGGTAGAATGAATCGCTGAAGCCCTCGTCGATGACCAATGGTGCGAACATCAGAAGCACAACGCCAGTGATAACAGACGGAACAAAGTAGCGTTCAAACTTTTTGGTGAACTTTTGCGTCGGCGAAACCCGCGTTTCTGCTTCGCTGACCATCGTGACAACGCGGGCGAGCGTGTTCTCCGCCGCCGTCTTGGTGACTTGGATCTCGATGGAACCGGACTGATTGATCGTTCCAGCGAAGGCACGATATTCAGCGGAAAGTGATTCAGGATCAGCCGCTGCGGCATCGTGATCGTCGACCGGGCGTTTATCAACGGGAACACTCTCGCCCGTAATCGGTGCTTGGTTGATGCTGGATTCGCCAGCGATCACGAAACCGTCGGCGGGAACTCGTTCATCGGGTTTGATGATGACGATATCTCCAACGACCAACACTTCAACCGGGACTTCCGTTTCAGTTCCATCGCGACGCACGCGAGCTGTTCGTGGTGCGAGTTCGGACAAGGCTTCGATGGCACGTTTGGCTTTGCCCATCGCGTAGCCTTCCAGAGCGTGACCGATGCTGAAAAGGAACAGCAGCAACGCTCCTTCGGCCCAAGCACCGAGTAACGCTGCGCCGGCGGCGGCGACGATCATTAAGAAGTCGATCTCAAACTTGCCAGCTCGAATTTTTTCGATCGCTTCGGTGACGGTGTAGTAACCGCCGAAGACATAGGCCGCAATGTAACAACCCAGTGGAACCCATTCGTTGACTATTGCAAAGGTCTCAATCAGCCATCCGACCAGCAAGAACGCGCCACAGAGAATTGCGAAGATCAGTTCTGACTTTGGACCGAAGATGCCGCCGTGAGCGTGGTCGTGTCCCGAGTGATCGCGGTCGGCCTCGTGACCTTCATCGTCATGCTCATGACCGGCGTGGTGGTCGGCGACCTCTGCTGCTTTGCCAGTCCATTCGTTCAGAGCGTATGCGATTGCGGATTCGTTGGTGGTCTGCTTGTCGTACTCGACGCGAACAGCACCGTCGGTTGACACCACCGCTTCGAGGACTCCGTCCATGCGTCCTAATCGCGACTCAATCGCGGAAGCACGGCGGGCGTGTGTCGATCGCGACTTGCTGAGCCAATGACCATAACGCTGATCCAATTCGACGCCCGCACGTTTTGCTAGTTCTCGTACTTCGCCCGTCGAGACGACGCTCGGATCATAGTGAACGCAAATTAGATCGGGCGTTTCGGTATCCCTGTTGATCGCGTGAACCGAATCAATACCTAATTTTGTTTGCAGCAATTCCGCCAGTCTTTCGACGCAGGCATCGTCGGTCGATTCGACGGACGGCAGCAACAGGCCCAGTTCGATTTTTTCCCTATTCATTGCTTTCCTTCTCGTTATTTCCGATCATGACTAACTACTTTCTTTGATTCGATTGCACCAGCATCAACAATTTGTTTTTGGAGTCGGATCGCTCGCGAACTCGTTCATAGTCATCAAGTCCGCAAATCGCGTGCTCATTGCTTTGATGTAACAGATCTCCCCCTCGCTTAACCGATTGTTGCACTTGTTTTGCAATGACTTGATTGACGGGTTTCAAGGGTCGCCGCGTTGTCTCAATCGTGAAACAGCTGAGTCAGTGTGACGACACTGATTCGTTCTGAAACCCCGTATTTTTGGGGGATTGGCGTTCTGGCACGGTGGATGCATCTCAAGCAGGTATTGGCAGACCTTACTGCTGATACTTTCACCTCCCAATGGATACTGAACATGAAACGTCTTTTCGCTATTGCTGCGATTGCTGCCGGAATAACCCTCTTCAGCTTCAACACTCAAGCTTCCGCTTATGACCACTACGGTGGGCATCACGGTGGAAACCATGGCAGTGCTTACAACAATTTCGGGCATGGAGGCTACGGGCACGGCAATGCTCATGCCTACAGACCGAACTACGGACACGGATCGCATTATGGCGGCGCGGTCTATGGTTCGGGGTACGGTTACCAACCGAGTTATCGCGGTGGGTATATTCAGAATCGTGGTTCGTATGGTCACGGCGGAAATTACGGACACGGCGGTGGACTGCACCTTGATGTCGGACGCTTGCACCTCGGTATTGGTGGCCACCACTAGTTCTTGTAAAAACGATGGCGTAAATCGGTTCACAATGGCTCCGCGAGTTCGCTCGCGGAGCCATTTATTCTTTAGGGTTTGGCAACCCTGAGTTGGTTCTTGACGCTGGTGACGCCTGGCGTCGTCGAGGCTATCGACGCGACGAACGCACGATCGTCGGACGTTGCGACAGAACCAATTAGTTCGGCGACACCCTGCGAATCGACGGCGACCTGCAGGTGTGGAAAGCCAAACCGTACGAGGGTCTTTATCAGTCGCTGTTCGATCGTGTTTTCGTTCACAACTGTTCCAGCCGTGAAAGCATCATTTCGCTGCCTTTAACAAGATTGCTTCATACCTTGCCCAACGTCGGAAGTTTCGTTTCATGATCCTCGCAACGAAGTAGAGAGCAACACCCGTTGCCAAGATGTAATACCACGCCATTTCAACAGCAATCGTGCCCTCTTGCATCCGGTGCATCAAGAATTCCAAACCAGGAAACGCAATCGCGATGACAGCGAATGCGGTCGATTCAGCACGAATGACCTTGGGCCAATTCATCAGTAGTTCGGCTTTCCGCCATCGTCTAAGCCGAGGCAGGACGGCGGGCGTCTTCGCTGCCCAGCGAACAAAATCCGGCCCGAACTTCCTCCTCAGGAACGCTTCTTCCGCAAACATGATTCGCTCGTAGTACAACGCAAATAATGCGATGAACAATGCAACGAGCCAAGGGGAACACGAATGCAAGACGATCCCGAAAGCGATCAAAAAGTTGCCTAGGTACAAAGGATGACGCAGCACCGAGTAGAAGCCTGATGTATTGAGTGTCTCAGCAATTTGCTCTTTGGTATTCCGTCCCGACGTTCCCTGCCCCGCATGTCCCACGGTATGGCATCGGACGAACAAACCTAGTAAGGAAAAGCAGAGGCTGATCATTCCCCAGGCGAAATGTAAACTCGGATTCGTTTCAATCGCCGGATAACGGATTGCTGCGACCACGACTAATGGTAGGAACACGAATGGCAGATAACTTCGCCATCGAAACAGCGAAGCACCGGAGCGTTCAAATTCTTCAATCAAAGGCATGACAGAATTTCCTGAAACTTGCAAGAAATATGAAAAGCAACCTCCGGCAATTGCGCGGTGGGCGACGCACCCGGAGACCTCGCCGCTCGCTACGATGCGCAACAAGCGAAGGGAGACTATCGCGGATCGAATTTCGATCCACCGTAAGGTAATCATGGCAAAAGCCGCCATGACTATTGTTACCAGGCCGAAACGCTTGGCGTTTTTCCGCTACAAGATGAGCCTATGCTAGTGATCGTGACCGGCGTGATCATGATCGTGCGCCAATTCGCCACGATAGGGCGTGCCGTTGATTGTCACCATCAGTTTCGGTGCCGCCGATTCATCGTCGATATGTCCGACCAACTCAGCGTCCAAAATCGTGAAGCGAGACGATTTGCCACTGGGGTCACCGGCGTCAGCAGACGCCGCGAGCTTGAATTGCTCGGGGGTTCCATCGTCCAACAGGTTGATTGTGACTTCCTTCGCATCGATTGGCACTGCTTCGGTTGCGGGGCCGTTCAAAATATAAATCGTTACGGATTTATCATCGTGAACGAGTTCTGCGTGGTATTCCTCGTTACCAAGTTCGATCAAAGAGCCATGATGTGGGCCTTCGGTTGGGTGAACGTGAACGTCGACCGTTGTTGGCGGAGGAGCGTCCATCGTGATTGATGAATCGTCCGTGCCAGCAGACGTCGTTTCGGATGTCTTGTCACCGCAACCTGACACGAAGACCGTGATTACAGCAGCGAAGAGAGTGTAGTGATAGGAACGCATTTGTTTTTCTCTTTGTAAAAAAAGTTGGGAGTCTGGGAGTTGGGCAATCTCCAATTTGCAATCTACAGTCATCAATTCCTTAGTGCTCGTGTTGGGTTTCAAAGCCATTCTGCTTCAGCCAACCCATCCACTGATCGGCGGTATTGTGATCGGCGACGTGGATGTCTCGCCATGTTGGTGCGCGAAAGCGAATGTCGCTGTGGTTACCGTGATTCTCGACGACAACCTCAACACCAATCTTCTTAAGCTGGTCCAACATCTGAGCCTCTTCAGCCGATCCGTTACCGTGCAACTGCTTCCACTTCACCATACGGAACTCGACCGCTTCGGGGCCTTCCGCGAAAGTGGGGTCCGCGTGCGAATGAGAAACGTCAAAGCCGGATGCCTTTAACCAACCTGACCACTGCTCCGCCATCTTGTGATCTTTCACCGCAAGTGTTTTCCACTGGGCACAGCGATAACTCACATCACTATGTCCCGCGTGAGAGCCTTGCTTGACCTCGCAGCCCATTTTCTTAACCGTCGCTGCATGTTGAGCTGCTTTGTTTGCATCATCAAAGTGCATCGCCTTCCACTCGGGCAAGTAATAGGCGAGTGACTCGCCACCGTGGTCGTGGTCACCATGTTCATCATGATCGTGGCCTGCATGATCGTGGCCCGCATGATCACCATCCGCATGATCGTGGTCATGTGCTTGGCCAAAGGCTTGACCACCAACGGTCGCCATTGCACCACACACCAAAATAGCCGCAAAACGTTTTACTATCTTCTTCATACTTCTTCTCCAAAGGGAAAGGAAAACTAAACTTCTTCTAACTCGATTTCACTGGACGACTCGCTCACAACGCTCGCCGCCGACTTCATTCCAAATAGCCAGAACAGCGCAGGATGAACAAAGAAGTCCAACATCGTTGAACTAATCAGGCCACCCAAAATCACTGTCGCCACTGGGTACAGGATTTCCTTGCCCGCTTCGCCAGCGGACATGACTAACGGAACTAGACCGATGCCGGACGTCAACGCTGTCATTAACACAGGCGCAAGTCGCTCTAGCCCAGCACGAATGATCATCGAAGTCGTGAATTGTTCACCTTCGTGCTCAACCAAATGCAAATAGTGTTGTAACAACAGAATGCCGTTTCGAGACGCGATGCCGGCCAATGAAATGAAGCCAACCATCGCTGCAATCGTCAATGTCTGGCCGGTCAATACCAATGCGGCTACCGAGCCAATGAACGCCATCGGTAACGCCGCCATCACTTGGAATGCTAAGTTGATTGAACGAAACAGAGTGTAGAGGACCATGAACACGCCAATCATCGACATGGCGAACAGTATCGAGATAATCCGACTGGCTGTTTTTTGGCTTTGAAATTGGCCTCCATACTCGACAAAATATCCGGTTGGCAAAGTCGCGACGATCGGCTTAATCATCTTCTGGATGTCAGTGACCACATCGACAACACCTCGCTCTGACACATTGCACTGGATCACTACACGCCGTCGCACGTTCTCACGATTGACGACGTTGGGACCACCCGATTCATAGATCTTCGCCAGACTCGTCAGCGGCACCATTCCGCCTTCGGGAACCTGGACCGACAACCGCTTTAGTTCATCAAGGTCTTCGCGATAATTCTCTTTCATGCGAACCAATAAATCGAAGGTGCGCATTCCATCAAGCACTTCGGAAACGACCTTTCCGTTCATGGCGGTTTGAATGTACTCGTTCACTTGAGCCGTCGTCAGTCCGTACTCCAGTAGCCGATCGCGGTCGAGCTCGATGCGCAATTGTGGGATGATCACTTGCGGTTCTACTAACGCATCGGTCACGCCGGGGACCAATTCCATTTCCGCCTTAATGATTTCTGCTTTCTGGCGCAGCAGGTCCAAGTCGTCACCATAGATTTTGATACCGACTTGTGCTTTGACGCCGGAAATCATGTGCGAGATCAGGTGAGCGATTGGTTGTTCGACCGCAGTCACGATACCGGGAATGTCCTCCATTGACTCGCGAATCTCTGTCAATTGCTCTTCACGCGACCTTGGCGAGTTCGGGTCCATTTCAATCAGCATTTCTGACATGTTCACGCCTTCGGCATGTTCGTCCAACTCCGCTCGCCCCGTCCTCCGAGCAAACCGCTGCACATCGTCGATCTGCATCAGTGCATCCTCGACCGTCTTGCCGATCGCGTTTGATGCTGCGAGTGACGTTCCAGGAGGCAGGACCACGTTCAACTGGATCGTTCCTTCATTGAAGGGTGGCAGAAAGTCTTTCTCCAATCGCGATGCGAATATGCCTGCAATCGCAACCATCAACAGTGTGACCAGCAAATTGAAACGCGGAAACGCTAAGCTGAATCGAATGACTTTGTCGGCCACCCATTTGAGACCTCGCAGAACAAATCCATCTTTGTCATGTTCGGTGCCTTTGCTGAGCCCCAATAGCCAATAAGACAACACCGGTGTGACGGTTAACGACACGATAAGAGACGACAAAATCGAGACGATATAGGCAACACCTAGTGGTGCGAACAGTTTTCCTTCCATGCCGCCAAGGGCGAACAGCGGAATGAACACTAGGATCACGATCATCGTGCCAAATACGATCGACCGACGAACCTCGGTACTGGCCCGGAACACGACCAGCAGGGGATTAAGCGGAGACCCGGCGGCGCGGTTTTCTTTCAGTCTTCTGAAGATATTCTCCACATCGACAATCGCATCGTCCACCAGTTCGCCCATTGCGACTGCGATGCCGCCCAGTGTCATGGTGTTGATCGACAAGCCGAAGATCGCGAAAACGATCGATGTCATCATCAGTGACAGCGGGATGGCAGTGAGTGTGATGAACGTGGTGCGCAGGTTGAGCAGGAAGAGGAACAGAACAATGACGACCAGAATTCCGCCGTCACGGAGTGCTTCGATAACGTTCTCGATCGCACGATCAATAAACGCTTTTTGCGAATAGACCGTCGACAATTGTGTTCCATGGGGAAGCGTCGGCTTGAGTTCCTCGATCGCCTTCATCACCTCGTTCGTGACCTCTCGTGTATCCGCACCGGGTTGCTTGTTGATCGTAAGCACGACCGCAGGACCACCGGACCAATTGGCGGCTGGGGATTGCTGATCGCCGATTGGAGATTGTGAATCGGAGCTTTCCAAATCTGCATTCTGCAATCTCAAATCTTCAATCCTAACGAAGGCGGAGCTGTCGCCTCGTTTGACTTGTGCTCCTTCGACGACGGCTGCGACTTGGGATAGTAAAACTGGGCGACGGTCTCGAATTTTGACGGGGACTTTCTTCAAGTCCTCGATCGTTTTGATCCGTCCGAGCGATCGGACTAGTAGTTCACTTGGGCCTTGTTGGTCTAGGTAGCCGCCGGTGCCGTTTTCGTTACTACTCGCGACCGCCGCTTCGATTTCTTGCAGAGTTACCCCGAGCCGCAACATCGCGTCAGGATCAACAAGCACTTGGAACTGTTTACGCTGGCCACCCATCGTGAAGACTTGCGAGACACCGGGAATCGTGAGCAAGCGTTGCCGAACGACCCAATCGGCGGTGGTTCTTAGTTCCATCGTGTCTACATTCGGATCGTCACTCCACATCCCAAGCATCAAGATCTGGCCCATGATTGACGAGACGGGGGCCAGTTGTGGAGCGATTCCGGCGGGCAGCCGATCTTGGATCATCTGCATTCGTTCGGCAACAATTTGCCGGTCGGTGTAGACATCGGTTCCATAAGCAAACTCGACATAGATAACTGAGATTCCCACGCCGGATGAACTGCGAACCGCTTCGACGCCATTCGCCCCGTTCATCGTCGTTTCGATCGGAAACGTAATCAGCGACTCCACTTCCTCCGGTGCAAGCCCTGGTGCTTCGGTCATGATGACCACTCGTGGGCGATTCAAGTCTGGAAAGACATCGATTGGCATAACCATCGTTTGCCAAGTTCCATACCCAATAAGGAATAGAGCGATTGCGATGACAAGCAGACGTTGGCGAAGTGCGAAGCGAATAACAGCGTTTAGCATTGGAGATAATTGATTGGAGATTGTTATTGGGTATCTTTATGGCTGGCAGTCTTGCGGGATGCGATCATCAATGGTTGTGCCCCGCGTGGGGATCAGCACCGCCTCCGGACTTGTTCTTCACGGCCATCTGCATCTGATGTGCGGATTTCAGTGCGATCACGTCGCCAGGATAGACCGATCCATCATTGGCGATCACTGCGGAGTTCTGGTCGCGATGCTTGACATGGACAGCAATGCGATCGAACCGATTGCCGTTTTGCTGGAACACAAACCAGTCCGCTCCGTCTTTCACAACGGCATCAACTGGAACCACAATCTCGTTCTCCCACTGTTCAACTGGTATTTGCAATTCAAGCCGTTGACCTAATCGATATTTCCAATCGAGATAGCGTTGCCCCTGGGCCGTCGTCTCATCACGGATAATTTCATTCGGCAACTCAACGAACACCGATAGCGTGCGAGAACTTGGATCAATCGCGTTAGCAACAAACGCTAGTTTCAACCCGCCAACCACTTCCGTTCCCGTGGCGTTGTTGAACACCGCATCAATCGGCCAGCCGCGTTTGACAGCTTCATTGATCGCTGCGATATCGTTCTCAAACGCCTTGCCCTCGATAAATAATTCGCTGTAGTCAGAAAGCGAGCAGAGCTTGTCGCCCGCAACCACCGCTTGGCCCTTGTGTACTCGCAGATCCTCAACCACCAAAGGACGATGTTCGTGACTGCCGGACGGCACAGTTGCTGGCGGTGCTGCGTTTTGGCTCGCGGGCATCGCAAACGCGACCGGACGCACAGGAACTTGGCTCAATCGTAACTCTCGGTCTTCTTCGACGTCATGATCATGGCGATCGATGTCAGGCACCACTACTTTCAACTCTTGCAGCAACCTGGCGTTGTTGCCGATCTGCTCAATCTGGCGATCCGATAAACCGTGCATCCGAAGTGCTTCACGTTGTGCCCGCAAAAATGCGTCCAACTTCTCTTTGGCGTAACGACGCTCCAACAGCGCCTTGCCGGAAACCGCACCGCTACGGGTCGCCTCTTCCAAGCGAACGATCTCGCGATTCTCAACCTCCAATTCGCTCAGCGTCTTGAGATACTCCGTTTGCTTGTCAACCAATTCTTCGTAGGTCAAACGCACTTCCATCAGCAATTCGCCCGGCATCACCGCTTGCCCAGTGACCGCATGCACGTGAGTCACTACTCCGTTCAGCGGCGATGCAACGACAACCTGGGACCGGCCTGGTTTTGCAACGATGACCGATGGCACCGTAATCGATCGACGGTAGGTCGAAAGCTCGATCGGTCGCAAGTAGTCCGACGTTAGGCCGAGATTCTTGATTGCCTGAGCCGTTAGGTTAAGCGACTCCCTAGCGACAGGTGCCGGCTCGGCATGGTCCGCATCATCACCGTGCCCCTCTTCTTCGGTTGGTGCACTGCGATGCGACATCAGTGTCGAATCGACCCAATTCGACAGTGGCGGCCACCATGTGTTGTAAGTCACACCCGCGACGACGACGGCGATCACACCGATGAAGAGCCGAATTGCGGGCCAAGGCAGTTTTGGAAATTTCCAACGCATCACATTTACTCAATGAAACGGGGGTGCAGCGAGACAGTTGCCGCCGCTCAATGAGCCGCAGCTAAAAGGATTTGTGGGTTTCGCCAGTACGAATGGCGGAAACCAAACCGATATGAAAGCTTGTAACCGTAGCTCGAACCCACAGAAAAGACCGCGCAATGGTTGCGGTGGCTCAAAGCCAACGCTACGAATGCATTCCAACTTTCCGTGACGGTAAATCTAGGCAGTAACGGAATGAATTCCGTTCTGCGAAGCTACAGCGGTAGCAAGAAGAGAGTCGCTCAAATCTGCCAAGATTGCAGATGAACGCAGTACTGTGACGAAGAAAGGCATGGCGTTTGGAACGACGATTCAACACGTTCGTCTATCACTCGCGACAACATCAATGTGTAGTCGTTCGCCACGCAGTATGCACCACAAAACGACAATTCGCCTAATAACGTTGACGCATCAACATTGAGGACACGAGAGCTTTCGGCAACGTAACTACAACGTGAACCGTTGCAATGATCGTCGTGATTGCAAGGCGACTCCGAAGCACAAACCGCTTCGACAGTACCTTCAACATCCGTCGCCACATCTACACCATCAAGGTCATCGGCGTCATGAGCGTCCGTGAGCAGATGAGTATGCCCACAATGAACATGAGCATGCGGATCTTGATCGACAGCCACCTGCTTCGTCTTGCTCGAACAACAATCGATCCCGGCAGCGTGCGAATGATGAGCGCAACAACCCAGCACCGCATGAACGGCAAACGCAATCAGCGTTAAAATGTGGGTGATTTTGGCAAACATGCGAGAAGTTGCAGGAAAAGCGTGAGAAAACAGGAACGGTATTGACCGAGTAACGTGAGTGAATTGTAAGCGTTAGATGCCTACGCCGCGTATTTATATTTACCCAGACTACGTAATCGGGTCAAGGGCAACCATTTCTTGAATGTATTATCAAGTTTACAATAACGGCACATTATTGTTGACTGAACGTCAGACCACGGAGGCTATCGTCGCCACTGTTGTCGATGACGGCGTCGAGTGCCCCGGTGAGCACGTATCCATCGACACGGGCACGGGCTTGACCGAGCAGCGATTGTGAGGAGATGTACTGCAAATTCGTGTCGAAGTAGGTGCGGCGTGCGACCAGGACTTGCACAAAATTGGTCTCACCTGTCTTGTAGGCTGTCTCTGCTAATTGCAGGCTTTCCGCTGCGTTTGGCAAAATATCTTTCGCATATTTCTCGACCGCTGCCAGCGAAGAATCGTAGTCACGTGAGACGGCACCGAGTCGGGCTTTGATCGAATTCTCGATCCGCTGTACCTCTTGTGCTGAACGCAATAGTTCGGCCCTGGCAGCGGCAATATTCCCTTGGTTCTTATTGAATACCGGGATGGGTGCTCCGATTTGCAAGTTAATCAATCCAGAATTTGTCGCATTATCGACGCCAGCAGCCAACTGGACATCTAGGTTCGGAATCGGTTGGACGCATTGACGTTCAAGGTTCGCTCGTGCTTGGCTGACTCGCGTTTGGGCCGCCTGATATTCAGGACTTGAAGCGATAATCGTGGATGCTAGCGTTGACCAATCCAACGTCGTTGCTGATTCAGGTAGCTCGCCCAATAATCGTACTGGCGTCATTTGTGGACTACCTGCCAATGCCCCAAGCTCTCGCCAAGCAGCCGCGTAACTCACCTCGGCTTGCTGTAGTGCCAACTCAATCTCGTTCTTCTGAACCTTGGCTTGAAGCACATCAAGTTGCGACCCTTCGAGTGCTTTCTTGCGAAGCTCGGCCAACTCGAGTCCTTTGTCGACGACCGACAAGAAATCACGAATCTGTTCAATACGTTCCTGGGCCGCCAGTGCATCGAAGAACTTAACGTGGATATCGGTTGTAACTCGGTACTTCTGAGCTTCGAGTTGCAGCAGTTGGGCTCGCAACGCTTCATTTAGCACACACCGATTCAGAGCGAGCTTGTCACCGGTAATGATCGTTTGAGAAATGAAGACTGTGTGCTGATCCGTCCCTTGGTCAGCTAATTGGTTTGCTTGGTAACCGATACTTGGGTTCGCTCGCAAACCAACTTGGGTGCGGAATCCAGCGGCCTTTTGTGTTGTCGCGACCAACTCCTGGATCGTCGGATTGTTGCCCAAAGCAAGTGCCTCAAAATCGGCCAACGTCATCGCTGCAACACCCGATTGATACTCCGACGACGGTATCCCACCGAAGTCACTCTCCGTAGGAGCTGCAAACCGAACAGCAGCATCCTTCACTTCCCCGCCTGTCATGTCCTCCAGCTTTGAATCGACTAACGACATCTCATCGAAGACGACTTGCTGAATCGCTGGTGAACTCGGCGCAGGTGGAGTCTGCGCGAGCGAGTCCACACCGTTGGTCGGATTGTAATCGTACAGAGCCGAGAAATGCCGCGTCGTTGAGCAGCCGGTTACTCCGACGGTCGTTGCAAGCAAAAGCAATCGGGCAAAGTGTTTGCGGCGGATAGGAATCATAAGAACACCAATATGAAGACAGTAAAGACCTAAAGCGTTTCCTCGGGCCCTTTCATTTTCGGCGATCGAATGTGCCTGTAATGCCCATAAAAACGGTTGTGACAGATAATTGTCGATCAAAACCGCGTCAGATCGATATAACCCTGAGAGTCCAACAAGACCCCTCCTTCAATCTACACAGAAACCCCCAATTCGGATGGCATAAGATGGGTGATTTGATATAATTCAAACACTCTTCGATCGCTTCGCTTCTCACCTCATACAAGGAACCAGTCCATGCTAGTTCGCATGTTCACCTGCTGTATCGTCGCCAGCATGTCCGCGATTTCCGGTCAAGCCGTAGCTCAAGTTCATCTGCACGGCGGGCATGTTCAGCCACACATCGACCACCATGACCATGTGATTCAGGATTCACACGGTCACAACATCGGCGTCCAACATCACGATGTTCTGCATGGCGGATCACACGGTATCGGCTCGCCCATTATCAGTGGCGGACACATTGACCATCACGATCATGTGATACAAGATTCGCACGGGCACAACATTGGAGTCCAACATCACGATGTTGTTCACCAGGGTTGGTCACACGTCGTGCCAAGCAACATTCACGGTCATTCGCCGGGCCAGTACTACGTTCAAGGCAACCAGTACTTCTACTCGCCGTCACCTGCGGCCGTAAACGGAGGACGTTATACGAGTGCCAAGCCAGCGGTCGTCCCCTTCGGTGGATTCAATCAGACGGAAGACCTTTCAGGGCGACTTGAAACACTGCTTAACGACTTGCTTCTCGACTTGCATTACAACTATCGACACAATCGCGGGTTCGCCGAAACCTACGGCGAGGCATACCAATTGCTTGATGTTGCCAAGTACATCCACGCTGCAGAGCACAACAACGACCGTCAGGCGATGCGTTCAAAGCTAGGTGGAACGGATCAGTTGTTTCATCATGTCCAAGAAGATGTGCGAGGATGGTCACGCCATCACCAACGCCAGATTGGTCAACTTGGCATTATCACGAAAATGGAATTGATCGAAGCAACACTTCATCACTTGATGAACGACGTTGGAGTCTCCGGTGCAGAAGGTGGTCCTCAGCAAGCACCGCCACCAGCCTCTGGACCGGAACAAGCTCCACCTCCACCCGGATACTCTACACAAGGAAATGCGTCTCTTGGGCACTCCGCTCCACCACCGACGCTACCTTGATTCTGATCCGCACGGGCTCGGGCGCCGTTGACAGTAAGATTAACCGCCGTTTGAGAAAACGGCTTGACCTCATGCTGTTCATTGCAATAGTTGAACGGTCAGTTCCCGACAATTTCTCATAGAGGCAATTCAAATGAACAGAATCATCATGACCACTGGATTCTTTACGGTTGCCTTCGGCTGGTTGTCGGCGACGGTTTCAGCTCAGCATTTTGGGCATGACCATTCAAGCTATGATTATTACGGACACGGTGGCTACTACGGCCACAGCAATCATCATGGCGGCCACAGCCATTACAATCACGGTGGATATCCCGTGGCTGACTACTTGACATACCCTGTACATCCGCCCGCCTACATGTACTCTGCTCCCGCATACACCGGTCCAGCGTATATGCATGAACCATCAAGCGAGTATTATTGCCCTGATTCTGGCTACTGCCCGCAAGCCGCATACGGAATCGGCGAACAATACGCACCGCTGCAATCGCATGGCCAACCGCGCGACCACGCTTACGGACAATCGCAATCGCCGAACGGTCCATTCCACGCTGGACATGATCACTCTGGTCACGATCATTCCAATCGTAGCGACGCCCACGCATCTCCGTCACAACCGCAGGACCGCAGCTACGTTCCCGCACCTTCGCTGAATCAAGCCCCACGGATCCAGGCTTCCCCGCCGCGACAGCCCACTGGCGATGCCGGCACTCGCCAGTACTTGCCAGACTCTCAGTCAAGCGAGCCGCACCGCACCGAAGCACCGATCCAAATGGACGGACCGCCACCGACATTTTGACTCGCGAAAAACATGAATCCGACGATGACGCCGTGCTTAAGCAGATTCACGATCAATTGAACCAAACGCCAGGATATGCGTTCCAGGTTAACTTCGACTGTCGCCAACATTGATGTCAAAGCGTCTGCCATCAGTGACCGTGTCCGACGTGAGCCTCTTCAGCGAATTCGCCTGCGTACGGTGTGCCTGCGACAACGTCGGTTAATGTTCCAGCGTACTCCTGAGCAATGCCCAGCTTCTCATGCGTACCGACGAACCGCGATGCTTTACCATCCGACTCGCCCTCGTGTGGAACGGCCCTTAAGACAACCTGCATTTCCGGAGCGGTGATACTGAGTTCAATCTCCTCCGCGTCGATTGGCACTGCGGATTTTTCGTCAGCCCCAAGGACATAAATGGTCGCGGTTTTTCGTGATCGACGGTGAATTCGACGTGATATTTTCCGCCGCCCCAATCGGCCAGAGTTCCGTCATGAGGGCCAACTCCGTGTGCGCCATGAGCATGCCCTTCATCGCCAGCATCATGTTCATGCCCATGGTCACCAGCGGCAGAAGTCTCTGGTGCGGTTGGTGCCACCGACTCTTGTTTGCAACCAATAAAGGAAATCAAAGCAAGAAGGGAGAAAGCATTTTTGATTGGCGGTTGAAGATTGTGGATGCGGTCATGGAAGTTTTCCATATCTAGGTTTATGAAACTGAAGATCTTTACCAAAATATTGCGATTGGAAAACCAGAAGCAAAGATCGCAACCCTGGGTAAAATGATACCACTATCAGCAACCACTTTGCCTGGACGCTGATGGATCTATTTGTTGGAAGTGACCACAACGACACGTCAAACTATGCTGCTTGTCGGGATAATCCTGCGGCATCCATCTGGCTGGTTGGCTCGGGACGCTTTGCAATGGAGTTTTACGACCAACCTTCCGATACTCTGCATTAAGGCATTCACAATTGACGTAGCGATTATCGCGTTGGCACGGACGTCAGCGGGGTCGGTACGGAATTCGTTTCCCGTTTGTTGAATGGATGCCATGAAAAGCCAAGCCCTTTGCTTGACAGCCTGTGTTTGTTTGTTGCCTCTGGGCTGTGCGCGGCTCGGCAAGTCGATTAGTCAGTCACCACTGCCCGTGTCCCTGGAAGTGAGAGCCAGTGATCGTCTTGATTCGGGGGTGCAAGCCAAAGTGGACGAGAGTCCTTCTTCTGAGGTGACGACGGTCGCCTTCACACAGATCGAAGACGCTGAGTCCACTGAGCAGGGATTGTCGTTGGAGCCGGTTGCGATTCCTCCGTTCGATGCACCTGTGACGTTGTCTGACACGATGGAAATCGTGAATCCCACTGCTTATACGCTCGTCGACGTCGAGCAATTGGCACTCGCCAATAATCCCGCGATCGCTGCGGCCAGTGCAACGGTGAGCAAAGCAGCAGGGCTGCGTCAACAAGTCGGCGCACTTCCAAACCCGTTGCTCGGTTACTTCGGTCAACAAATTGCCGACCGGAATACCGATCAGCATGGACTGTTTATTGAACAAGAGTTCGTTCGCGGTGACAAGCTGGAAATCAATCGGCAAGTTCTCGGACACACTCAATCGGCTCAGCAAGCGGAGATCGAAACTCAGCGATATCGTGTGCTAACGGATGTTCGTGTCCGATTCTTTGAAGCCGTAGCCGCTCAACAGCAGTTCGAAATTACGACCGAGTTTGCGAAGACGGCACGACGGGCGGTTGAAGCTGCTGAGCAGCGTCAAGAAGCAGACGAAGGCACGATGATCGACACATTGCAGTCGCAAACGTTGCTGAGCGAAGTCACTCTGGCCGCGGAGCAGGCTGAAGTCATGTATCGTGGCGCGTGGCGAGACCTTGCAGCGATCGCTGGCCTGCAGGTCGACACCCCGGTTCGTTTGTCAGCGGACTTGAATGTCCCCAGCGAGACACCTGACTGGCAAGTTGCTTTCAGCGAAATTGCCATGCAAAGCCCAGAGCTAGCGGTCGCTCGGGCGCTGGTCTGTGAGAAACAAGCGTTGCTGAAACGTCAACAAGTACAATACATACCGAACGTCACTGCGCAATTGGGCGCGGGGTACGACGATGCCACGAACCACGGGATGTTGAACGTCCAATTATCAGCACCGATTCCTGTTTGGAATAAGAATACGGGAAACATTTCGGCTGCCTATTCTGACTATGTCCGAGCAACACAAAATGTACTGCGGGTTGAACAGTCGATCCGTTCGAGACTCGCTCGTACGGCACAAGACTACGACGCAGCGATGGCCACAGTGAGAAAATATGATAATGAGATCCTTCCACAGGTTCAAAAGAGTCTCGATCTATCCGAACAAGCCTACCGTGCGGGCGAACTCAACTTTCTTCAAAGCCTCGTGATCCGTCGTAGTTTCTTTGACTCGTCGATTCGACTGGTTCAAGCAAAAGGAAGACTAGCCCAGGCCGCCGCGAAGGTTGACGGACTGTTGCTTACGGGAGGTCTTGAGGCACCGACGGACTACACCGACGGTGACGGCATCCGAGGCCAAGCGTTTAGCGGACAGTGATTTGATTGATTGTTCTCGCTTTGAGAAAACGTTCGTTGGGGGAGGACATGCGGTTGCGTTGCATGAATAATTCACAGCCGGGGTTGTTCATCATCCTCGTTCATAACCGACTGTTTGATTGCAGGGTTTGTGGCACTCAAGATCAGCAGCACGACTAGACTGCCAATTGCATAGACTGCGAGAATGCTGAAGAGATTCTCCGCAGTCATTTTTTCAATGCCCGCTGTAAAGAACGACGTCATCAGCAAGGCTCCGCCAAAACAGAGTCGACCGGCAAAACTCTGCAGTGATAAAAAGGTCGCTCTCATGTCGCTGCTTAGATGTGGATGAACGGTTGCGTTGATAACGGGGGTCATTAGCCCACGAGGAGTGCTTCTTAGTAGCAGTAAAACCGCTATCACTGGATGAACCCAGATCGCCATTAAGGCAATCAGACCGGCTTGCAGCAACATGGATGCAATCAGGGTCCATTTCGCACCTAGCTTCTCACATACTGCCATCGAACGCCTGCTTGCCCAACCGGCGATCAACATCGTTACTGCGACGTGTAAACTGGCAACAAGTGGCGTCATCGCGTAGGTCCCCGGATCGGCGAACCCATACCGCTGGATCAAAATGTCAAGATAGGACTGAAAGAACTCGTAAGGGACATGATTGAAAACCGTAATCGCAACTACGAATACCGAAACCCAGCGAAGGGTTGGATGTTTCAGTTGAGCGACACACCGGACGAGCTGGTTCGTAAATGTCAACTCCGTTTCGGCTCGATAACGCGGTGGTTCCGTCATCCGCCAGACAATCCAAAGTGTCAACACGCTGCCAATTGCAGATAATAGATAGGCGACTCGCAAGTCAAACCCAGCCAGAATCCCACCGGCGAGACAGGCAGCAGCGGTCGCATAAAAGCCGTAGCTCTGCCCGACTCCCTCATACTCGCCCACCTCGTCAGATCGATCGAGTGTTTGCAACGAGTCGTATAGGATTGATGAATCCGTTCCAGACCGGAACGACATTCCAACCGCTAAAAAGATTTGGGCAAACGCGAACCACATGAATGAGGCTGTCGTCGCAAACAACAAATACGCGGCGGTCCATGCCACTGCGGCAATCTGCAAAGTGGGACGTCGACCAATCCGATCTGAAAAATACCCGGACGGCACCTCCAGTGCAACGACGCTCCAGTAATAAATCGTTTCCAGAATCAACACTTCCCGAACCGTCAAGACGGACTGAAAGTAAAGGAAAAAGACTGGCAACCAAAAATGCAACGACGCGCACGCTTGAAAGTACGGATATAGTTTTAGATTTTTTTCCATGGGTCCGGTAACAAAAAAGAGGTGGGCGGAGGATTTCTCCTACGATCCTGTTATAGAAGGCATTCACAAACAGAATCGCCGACCGACGAAACCGCCGGTCACCGCCCACCGTGTTCTCCTACGATTAGTGTTCGTGGTCGCCGTGAGCCTCTTCGGTAAAGTCACCGGAATAGGGCGTGCCGTCGACTACTCCACCAATCGTTCCTGCGTATTCCTGAACGACGCCTAGACTCTCGTGGTTACCGACGAAGCGTGACGCTTTGCCTGCTGGGTCGCTGCTTTGCGGTGCAGCTTTCAAACTCACTTGCATCACGGGATCATTGATGCTCAGATCGATCGACTCGGCTTCGATGGGAACGGGCGACTTCTCGTCGGCACCGAGGATATAAACTGTGCCTTCTTGCTTGTCGTGATCGACGGTGAATTCGACATGATATTTACCACCACCCCAGTCGGCGATGGTGCCATCGTGTGGCCCCACACCGTGCGCTCCGTGCGGCGCGTGCTCGGTGCCATCGTCGTGGACGTGCGTACCATCCTCATTGGACGCCGCCGCTCCGGGAGCGGACGTCGCTGGGGTTCCTGCGTCCTTGCAGCCGGCAAAGCTTAAGACGCATGCAGTTGCCAGCAGAGTGAACATCGTGGTTGAAAGTTTCATATTTAGTTTCCTGTAAGTATTTTGAGTGTTGGCAAATTGTTTTGAACTGTACGGTGAGACGTTGATCGCCCCTACGGATTCCTTGTTGATTTGATTACTTTATTCCAAATTCGTCCTCCTCCGATTCGAGCTTTGCCAAGTAGGCAGCGTCTTTTCCACTGAATTTCCAAAACAGTCCAGGATGGATCAGAAATTCGCAGAATGTAGACGTGATTAGTCCGCCGAGAATCACGGTAGCGACGGGATACAGAATTTCTCGTCCAGGCTCTTGGCCACCTAGCACCAACGGCATCAAGCCAATGCCTGCGGTTATCGCTGTCATCAAAACGGGAGCGAGTCGCTCGAGGCTACCTCGCATGATCATCGCTTGCGAAAACTCTTCGCCCTCTTCCTGCATCAAATGAAAGTAATGTGTCACCAACAAGATGCCGTTTCGGACCGCGATGCCCCCGAGCGAAATGAAACCAACGAGACTGGCCACGGTCAAATTTTGTTGTGTAATCACCAACGCCATCACGCCACCAATGAATGCAGTGGGTAAGGCATCAGTTCTTTCGATGCCTCACCAACGCAAACCGACATCCCCTAAGCGGATGAAACGGATGCGTGATCGTGAAAGTTCTTTCGTCACCGACCAAATCAGGTGCAGTTGACGACTCATGCAAACGCGCACTTAGAGCGGTATTTCGGATCGCTGAAATCCGAATGCCTTTACAAACTAATTCTCTTTGGCGAGAACGCGACGCGAAAAGCTGTTCGGTGTTTCCTCGATCACTATCACACGGAAAGAAACCACCAGGGTTTGGACAACGAGCTGATCGTGCCCATGGATCGTCCACCGGATTTGAACGCTGAGATAGAAACGACGGAGCGCCTTGGTGGCTTGCTTCGATCGTATCGACGTGCGGCTTAGCTCGTCCCGTTCTCACTCGCTCGCACCACGCCGATTTCAAAACAATCGGTTTGATGTCTGCTGCGCGATGCGACCGTTTTGACGCGATTTTTCAACGGCACCGCTGAATTTGAGCTCGATCTCGACCTAGAATTGGATCTCATCTGAGAACGCAATCTCGGTTTCACTGACCTAAATGCTCGTTCGACTTTTTTGACCCGACGACCACCAAAGCCGGCAAGACCGTCGGCGGCGTGCGATTTATTAAGAGCGTTCTTCACGCATTGTTGACGAATCGAATCTATCTCGGAAAGGTCACCTATCACGATCAAGTCTACGAGGGCGAGCACGAGGCGATCGTCGATCCCGAAACGTTCGAGCGTGTCCAACAACGCTTGCGGCGAAACCGAATCAACGCTGGCGACCGCGTCCACGGACGATCCGCCGGCGTACTTGCCGGGTTGATTCATTGTGCGTCATGCAATTCGGCGATGACTCATTCGGTCAGCAGCCAGCGGCGCCAAGCCAAACGCTATCGCTACTACGTTTGCAGCAAGGCATCCAAACGAGGTCGTAAGACCTGTCCGCGTCCATCATTGCCAGCTGAAGAAGTCGAGCGATTCATCGTCGCTCAACTGCAATCGCTGACCATCGACGAAGACCTGCTTTCGGAAACTTGCAACCGAGTTCTCCAATCCGTCGACGACCGTCACCGGGACCTCGGCAAAGAGCGGTCGACCCTCGTCGCCGCTGTGCATCAAACCGAAAAGGCGATCGACGCATTATCGACGCCAGCCGACGATCACGATCGCGACGTGGCAAGGCTTCAATCGCTCGCCACGCTGACCGACCAGCATCGCCGCGACTGCCAACGACTCGATGCGGTCAACGAGCAACTTCAAGTCATCGATACCGCATCACCCGACCGCGTCGCCATCCTCCGCGCCGTGAAAGACATCGAAACGCTCTGGGATCACCTCACGATCGGGGAACGCTCCCGCCTGATGTCGCTTCTGATCGAACGCATCGAACACGATCCCGTCGAAGGCAACCTCTCGATCACGCTCAGTCCCGCCGGCCTGCAATCGCTCAGCACCGGCACCCCAAACTCAAACCCCAACGCAGCCGAATGACCCACATCCAAGCCAAGTTCCAAACCACCACCGCCGCACGCGGCCGACACCGCGTTACGTCCGTCACTGCGACCAAACCCCCGCCCACGCCGCGCGTGCCCCACGTTACTAAACTGATGGCCCTCGCCATCCGGCTCGACCACCTCCTCGCCACCGGCCAATTCAAAGACCAAGCCGAAATCGCCCGGACCGCCGGCATCACCCGCGCCCGAGTGACTCAGATTCTCAACTTGAACAACCTTGCACCAGACATTCAAGAGCGAATTATTGGATACGCCCCATCGAAAAGTGGCCAAGACTCGCTTAAGGAACGACAGCTGCGCAACATAGCAAATCAATCGAATTGGAATGTACAGCGTCAACGTCTCGGGAAGGCTCTTGATGACCGAAGAAGAGGCTAGGAGGCAGACTTTCGTTCATCGAAATACCTAACAAGCAAACGCTCGGACCGGAACCCGGTAATCAAGGCGTTTGCAAAGTAGACAATAGCCGCGGCAAGGTGCATCCCGAATGCTGCTCCCAGTAGAAAAGCAACGAGCAGAAATATCTTGTTGACGTTGACGCCAAGAGCATTGTTCGGATTGAGATCATGAACAAAATTGAACAAGAACACAAAAAATGCGACCATTGAGGCAATAACGACCGCGAACACGATCAGTAAGAGAACTCGCCATCTATCCCAAAACGCCAGCCTTCTGGCGACGGATTCAACATAATCTCTATCCGATTTCTTCTTGCCGATCAAGTTGCGCATCAGGTCAGTGGAAAGATGTTTGAGAGATTCTGTAAATCATACGTTTGCCGCATCCAAGGTCTGCAGAAGATCCTAATCGGTTTGCGGTCCATCGGTGGGAATCAGCATAACTCGCAGATTCAAATGCTCGTAGAACTGTTGAAATTCGCTCAAATTCTCAGCGTCATCAAACGCGATGATGCAAGGATCACGCTGGCCAAGATACCCGCTAAGATAGCAGTCATCGGCAATTTGCTGCCCCACGTCGTCGTCTCTCACGCACAACAAGATCCCCAAGCTGCGTTTGTGAGTTCGGTTGTAGGCCCGCAACTCCGCGATCTGCTGCTGCAGCGTGGGGATTCCGAGTTCGCATAATTCCTCACTGGTCAGATCCGAAGGCGAGGTTTTTTCCGAAGCAACACCCTTTTGTCGGATCTGTTCCTGAAACCATGCTTCAAATTCTATACCAAGCCTGTGTGCATGCACGGCGCGTTCCTTGCCAACAACGACATCAAGCCGAATAAAATCGACCGCATGGTTCGCAGCGTCCGTACCGATGATCCGCTTGGGGCGATTCGTCTCTGCGATCTCAATTTCAGGAATCGCAATCCGTTTTGCTCGAGAACGCATCACTTCCGTCGCACGCTGATCCTCGTCGGAGATTTTGGCATCTAAAATCGCAGACAATGCGTCTTTCTCAGCTCTTTTCGTCTGATCAAGTTCCGTCCGATAGGTCGCTGCGACTTCGCGGACCGTGTCTTGCAGGTAGTGCCGGATTTCAAAAAACACTATCCCCGATTCAAAGTCCGGCTGATCGATCGCGATCGTCTCTAATCGCAGCAAGACCCGTTCGACACTACCGATTGTTAAACCGTACATCAATCGATTGGAGTTGGCGAGATGTACTCCGACGCCTGCGAACGCGCGCAGATGCCGAATGTCTTGCTCGATCGGCAACCGATGCGATCGGCTCAAAATGTCACTACCCAACTGACGAAGCGATGACGATGCAACTGCGCCCCAGTTGCCGATCGCTTCTGCGGCGAAAAGTCTACCTTCAACCGCTCTTCGAAAGATGCCTTCTGGCACACTGTTGCCGCTAAGCCCAGGCATTTCCTTCTCAACGGATTCCGGGAAAGTTAGTAAAAAACCCGTCGGCCACGGAGCCTCTGGTGCAATGCAGTCCGAGCGTGAATTGCCGGCCTCCATTGCCTCAATCGCTTTTTCATCAATGGGGTCACTGAGTTCCTTTAGGCCCCGAGTGTAAATGACCGCTTTCGCGTATAGCGGCAAAGCGTTATGTGGTTCGAGCTGAGCCCAACTATCGGCTGCGGCAAGAGCAATTGTTTGGTCTGAGCTATCTAGTAGTGCAGCCCAAGCAGAAATCAGCATTGGATCACGTTGAACAGCCGTGAGTAGCAAATGCTCAAAAGATGACGAATCGCCACCCATAGCTTGGCGACGTTCCTGGAGATCCTGCTGCAAATGCCGAGCATACGAACGCATCGCAGCCGCCCTACCTTTCGCCCAAGATTGATCGGCTGCGGATTCGCTATTTGAAATAGTGGCAACTGACTGCAGCGTTTTGTCTAAGAGTTCAATAGTCTTTTCAATGTTGCTTTCATAGACTCCCAGCCTGCCTTTCCAATAGGCTACGCGTGCCGATTGAGGATAGGCTTTGCAAACCCTCTCAAACGCTTTCGATGCATCAACAGAACCAACAGGCTCTGCAATAAAGATCGACCAGAGTGCTTCAGCGATCATCTGATCTTCAGGGCAAGCGGGCGGAGAATCCGCTTTCATGCTCATCGGAACACAAACAAGAACAAGGAAGAACAAAATTACTGATCGCATTTGAAGCAAAGTCATTGATCAATCAATCCAAATAAAAATCTGAGCTTTAAGTTCCTGCCGCTATTCTCCTGTTCCGATCAGATCTCGCGAAGCATCTCGTTGTTTCGCTGGTTCGACAAAATCGTGCCATTGATAACCATCTGGTAATTCGCGGCACGCGGCAAACTCGAGATGCAGAATTCTGCGATGGCGAGTGGTGCCAGGGTGTGATGATCCGCTTGAATGTGTGATCAATGGTCTCATCGCCAACACGTCGCCGACAGCAGCGTGGATCGCGACAGCATTTTCCACGCCGACTCCGTCGCTTTCAACTGACACATGTGATCCAGGAATGACACGCAGTGGCCCATTCTCATCCGTGACCTCATCCAAATGCAACCGCAGGGTCAGCATTTGCCTAAGTACTTCATCGCACGCCACCACATGCGGCACACCAGCTTTGACCGTTGGACGCGAAAAACTCTCAGAAGCACCTGAGTTATCTTTCACGGCGATTGCGGTATCCTTGTGCCAAGGCAACGCCCAAGTGCGATCAGGTGGCTTGTCGAAGAATAGAACTCGGACCAAACCGATCGCGTCACCGAGAACCAATTTCAACGAGTCAAGCAAAATGCCTTGTTGCCAAAACGTCTGGATCTCTGGGACAACGTCAAGCAAGTTGCGAGCCGCGTAAACATGGCCACGACTCGATCGAGCACGTTCAACCTGATCGTCTATTTCAAGGGCTCGCTGGCAGGCTCGCATCAATATATCCACATTCGCCGAGTCAACGGCATCACGGATCAATGTGAAACCGTTGTTGTGTATCTCTCGCAAGTTTTCGTCGTTCATTGCGTCTAATCCTGATCCGGAATCATTTTGCCGGCGAGTGCGCCGATTGCCAATATCGCCGTGAGGAGTGTTCCGCCGATGAATAAAAACGAACGCACCCATTTTCGATCGTATCCCAGCCAACGAACGTAAGTCTCGATGATCGGGCCGGCAAAATAGCAGACGTTCGCGGCAATCCCGCCTTCGACAATCAAAAGAAAAATCCGCAGACGCATTAGGCTTCGACCCGCCAACAGAACCGTTAGCAGGCCAAGCAGGAGGATGAAAACAACTCGCAGCTTTTCCCAAGCTATAAACGTACTGCGAGCAGTATCACCCAGTGATCTCGATGCGGGAATCGCACCTTCGCCGGATTCTGCGGCAGGTTCAGATGTTGGAGTGGAATAGGGATTGGTCATTCCATTTCGACTTCGATTCTGGGATTCAACTCAATAAACTCCGTCGGTACCGCGTCGTTGAGCCAAACGCCTTCGGTGGACAAGGAAATGCGGATGTCCGGCAGAGTTTATTCTACCAGCGGAGTGTCTTGAATGCCGCGACCGAAACTAGCTCAATTCAAATTCCGCTCCAATACCGAACCGATGAACGCATTTACTTCATTCGCGTGAGTCAGTGAAATGACGTGACCACCACCAGCGACGGCCCGTGTTGGGTGCGTGTTTCGAATTGGCAGCACCAAGTCGCGGTCACCGTGAATGTGAAAGATGGGGCAGTCAACTCGCGGCGTAGAATCCCAATCTAGGATTCGCGATAGCGACCACTTAAATACTCTCGGATCGCTGTGACGGAATTGGCGGGCCAGTCCGCCGAGGTGTGGAAACCAACGGCCAACCATCTTCGATCCAATCGGCACACAGGCGATCTGCATCAGCCGGACAGGTAGCAGGGAAACGAGTGGTTGCAAGCGACGAGACCACTTTGCTGATCGGGGCAATTCGTCTGATGAGCGAACACTGCCAATCAGAATAACCGCCAACGGATCAAGGTGCTTGGCAACATGCAACGCCACGATCCCACCGAACGACGCGCCACCAATCACCGCTGGTCCGAACTGCCCTAACTCGCCGGCCAATCGTTCGCTGTAACTGTCAAGCGTATCATCTGATTCAGGAACCGGCCAACTCGGTACGATCAGGTTCTCGAACGCGAGCGACTGTGGAGCAAAGACTTCGCGATCCGCTGCAAGTCCTGAAAACAGAATCAGTGGCGTTGAATTACCGTGCATCGCCAACATCAGTCCTTCTCAATTCCGAAACCACCAATGAATGATCACTGCCGTCACGCTTAATGATTTCGGATTTGATTGTTTCAAAGTGCGGCGTATGAAAAATGTAATCGATCCTCAGAGCGAGCGGTAACGGACGTGTTGGCCAATGCCACGTCGGGTGCGTATCGGCGTCGGTTATCACAGATGCGAACGAGTCGATAAACCCGAGTTCGACGAGACGGTTAGGGGCGTTGAACGACGATAGACTGTTGAAATCGCCAATGACAATGGTGGGCTTCTTGATGTCCAATGACTGGATGATCGCGGTGACTTCGGAAGAGTGTATTTGTTCGGTCGCCGAAACGGCTGTCATTGCATCGGTGATTCCACCTCCACGCTGTACTTGGAATGGCGTCAGATGAACATTGACAATATGAACCGACTCGCCGGCAATGGGGATACTCGCTGAGAAGAAACCGAAGAGACCAGTGGCAGGGCCGACGTATCTGGTATTTGCAAGAGAGGTTTTTGACGCAAACACAAATCGCTCTCCCAAGTACTTGCCTTGGTGGCCGACCGAGTGGAAGTGGGGATAAGTCTTTGCAAGTCGTTCCTTTAGAAACGTTTCTGATACGGGCGTTGTCTCTTGAAAACAAATCAGATCAGCATCTGCTTCGGAGACCGCGTCGAGAATTTGGTCACCGCGACGGTTACCCCAATTCAAATTGTAGGTTGCGATGGTGAATGTTTCGCCACTCGCAGCTGATGAAAGTATGCCCAGGAAGGCAACAAGTAGTGCAATCGACCGAATCATTCTTCAGCTCCTTCCTTGTTCGAGACCGAAGCGGAACGACGCCAACGATCGGCCGGCGGCGAGTGTCGCATAAGTTTCGAAGGGATTTGACATGGTGGATTGGCTCTCGCATGGAACGGATCGTTCGTTATTCAGTATACTCATCTGTACCAGCCGCAATCCCCTGCCAACGAAGAGCAGCCAACTTCAATGACAACTGACCATTCGCTCGGCAAAGGTGTTTACTACGACATCAATGATTACCCCGGGTTCCTGCGGCGATTGGCAGTCCTCGTGATCGATTCTCTCGTTTTGCTTGCGATCGGAATCCTATTGTGGATGGTGATCGCAACATTTTCGATGGCCAACAACGCGTCCTATGATCCGAGCGGTATTTTCTACCTGGTCTGGATCGTTGCAGTGTGGATCTATTTGGTTCCGCTGAAACGCTCGCAGCTGCGTACGATCGCCTATCGCTTACTGAGCCTGAAAATCGTGACGACTCGAGGCGAACGCCCGTCGTTATTTAAGATGACGTTTCGAATGCTGATGTGGATGTTTGGCCCGTTTAACCTCGTAATCGACTTGATTTGGCTGGGTGCTGACACGGAACAACAATCGCTTCGTGACTGTTACGTCGGCACCTATGTCGTGCGGAACACTGCGGAACCGATTGGCGAAGGTCCCATGCATCTGACTCGCTACAACGCCGTAGGTTTTTCGATTGCCTATCCTCGCGCTGGTCGCCAACAGTCAACACCGCAAGGAGTCACGAGAGAGTAGGAACACACTCTTGATCGCATTAATCGACCTGCACTAAACGATCTACTCGTCTGATTCCGACTCCAGCGTTGATGCGGTCGCTGGAACAAAGCTTTTTAAGTATTCGCTATCCGAAATCAAACGCGTCCGGATCATGAACACCTGGCCCATGCCATCATCGCGTCTGACTTGCTCGGCGTCCGATTCGTTTGAATAGGGTTTTGGTGAAAATACTAGCAAGGTTTCCGACTCATTCAAGATACTCTCCACAGCGATCGAATCTGACTTGACCGTTGGCACTTGGATGGTCACCCGATCTTCCGGATCGTTGCCGCGTCCATTAGGTAAGTTCGCTAGTTTCACTCCGTCGATGCTCGCATGAGTGAACACCATTTTCAAATTCACCTCTTCTTCCGCAGTGACTGTTGGTTTCACCAAGAATTTCCAACCATCTTCGAATACGGAAATTTTCGGTTGTAACGCAGTCGCTTTGTTGCCAGGAATTTCAAACACATCGGTGACAAATGGACGTTGCACCATATCGCTGATCACTCCACACTGACCATTAAACATTGTGAATTTCGGAGCAATCATAAGGTTCGACCGATTATCTTTTTGCACTTGGTGCATGAATCTCGCGCTTTGCAAGCGACTGATCTTGGTAACGCGAATGGGGATGGAAACCGCTTGTTCGACCATATTATCATCGTAGGTTGTCGGAGGCCAACCCACCGCATTGAGCGAGAACGTCGCTTCTGCCCACTGTTCAGGGTCGTCCAAGACAGGCGAGCGATCGAGACGGCGCAAGCGAGCAGTCGAATCCGACGTCGACCAATCAAATTGATCGAGCAGGCGAATATTTGTGTTGATGAGTCTTAGCTCGGTGACGATCTGCCACGGACCTGACTGTTCGAATCCCGAAAGTCGTTGCCTCACTAATGCTTCTTTTTGTTTCGTCAGCTCGACGGTCACGACACCGTCAATGATTTTTGTCTCCGCACGTTGCTCTGCCGGCACCAAAGGAGATGTGAAGTAAGTCATGACGAACTTCTGGGCATCAATGCCGGGCTGTAGTTCCTTCGCTTTTTGAAGTGCTTTTTCGACATTGATCGCAACGCTTCGCTTCGACTCTTCACGCTTAACCTTTAAGGGCGTCCGGTCTCCGGGTTGAGCGACAATTGCGTCTGTTGTCAACTGTCGCTGCCACTGGGCTGTCGTATTCTCGAAATTCGGCACCTGCTGCGGTGCGACCTCCGGCGTGTCGATCGGCCCCGCGTCTGTCAGGCCCGATACGGCAACCAAGCCAATCACGGGCGCCGCCATCAAGCCTCGAAGCCACGTTCTGCTTCGAATCGGTGACCCCAGTGACTCGATGCGTCGCTGGAGATTTTTTGGCGCGGCCATCGCGAGCAGTCCTACGGTCGGCTGCTTGCGCAGAGATGGTTGGCCGGCAGCGAATCGAAGCAGCAGTTCGCCATACTCGCGAATCTGCGTCTCATTCAAATGAAGCGTTGCTAGTTCATCAGCGGCTCGCTCCATGCTGTGTTGTAGCTTATTAACCGCGATCCACGATAAGGGATTGAACCAGTGAACTGATTTCACCAAGGTTGCCATCGACAACAACAAGCCGTCGCGACCCTTGACGTGCGCGACCTCGTGACGAAACACCCATTCAAGCTGCTGCATTGTCAACTCTTCTTGCCAGCCCGCCGGGAGGCACACGATCGGCCGAAACAGACCAAACATCGCCGGGGCGTGAAGCGACGCGACTTCTTTGAGCCTAGGGCGTCGTCCCGCACCAAGCTCATCACAGACTCGCAGTAGGCAATCAATGGTCGCTCGATCGGTTACCAACGGCAGCGACCGCAATTTCCAAGCGAAACAAACATGGGACAGGACGTTGCGGAAGAGCAGCACAATCGCGACGGCTGGCAGGCCAAGAACGATCAAGTAGGAAGCTAGTACCAGAAAGGGTTCCATCATTTCAAACCAAGACTCCCCAGCGTCCACTTGATGGAATGGTTGCTGCGCTGCGGACGACGCAAGCAAAGCCAATTCCTCGGCAGTGATCTTCGCCACATAGGCATCCGCCTCAGCCTGTTCCTCCGCAGTCGCGTCGGCTGGCAGGAGTGCAACCGTCACGGACTCCCCATGGTTATCTTCGTAGGTGAACGTATCGAAGCCACGCGAATCCACCGCGACTTCTTCCTCGCTTGATATCAGCGTTTGTGAAGGTTTGTCAGCGACGGAACTGATCGCAACCGTCGACTCGACAGACCAAGGCAACAACAGTCTTGCGATCACGATGAGCCAAAGCCAGCACAGGTAACGCGCGGGGACTCGTTTGCGGATCACCAGCGTCAAGACTGCAACCAATAAAAAAATGGGCAACGTACGCCAGCTTGCCAGGAACACTAAGGCAAGAACCTCACAACACAGTTCGGCAATTTGGTCAATCATTCCTTTGATCCTTTATTCTGAGAGTTTTTCGATTTGCTATGTAGAAGTTCGCGAAGCTGATACAGCTCGTCTTCGCTCAGCTTGGAGGTTTTCACCAGATGCAAGAGTGCTGGTGCCGCGTCGCCACCGAACACACGATCCAAAAACGAGCGACTCGCTTTACGGACACAGGCACTCCGTCTCACGGCGGCGGTGTAGCGGTACTTCTTGCCAATTGGCTCAGTGGTCAAAGCACCCTTTTTCACCAGCCGATGAAGCATGGTTTTGACGGTTGCGTCGGACCACTCGTTTGCCGCACCCAACGCCGCGATCACATCGCTGGCCTCGGTCGGCTGCGAATCCCAGACGAGATTCATCACAATCCATTCCGCGTCTGATAACTGCATGAGTTTTTCCTTTTTCGATGACAGATGTAAACAGTTTACGTCCGTAATCGGTTCTCACGCAAGGCCGATTCCTTGCACTCCAGCAAGCCGGGGCAGTGAAGGTTTGCGAAGCCGCCTAAATCGCTTCCGCCAACTCGTCCAAAATCATCTCCGCCGCCGACTTGATCAACTCGACCAATTCGTTATCCATGAACTGGTAGTCGTCGGGTATGTCCAGCACATGCAGCGGCTTGAACTTCGACTCACCGGGAAAGTCCGCCAGGATTCGCTGTTGGTGTTTGACTTCCATCACCAAAACCGCGTCTGCCCAAACGATGTCACTCGCTCGAATCGTTTGCACGGCGGACCTCGACGTGCCGCGTGAACGAACCGAAATGCGATCGTCGTTACGATAGATCGCTTCCGCCGTGGGACTCCGCCATTGGTTCTTGCTGCACACGAACAGCACGTTGGGTCTTATCACAATGCGATCTTTCGTGACGCGATTGTCAGTCGTCATCGACATCCTCTGGGTCGTTTTGTCGCAAACGGTTGCTTCGCATTTCGACACGTTCAAGTCTCACTTCGCGAATAAAGTTGGGTCAATCCAAATCAAACTGATGATCCGGTGATACCCAAGGAGCGTACCAGATTGTTACCTGTCGAATCAGTCAGGTTCGCCCTGATGTCAATCACGGCGATCACACAAATCCCTCAGTGCCGGCTCAAGTTCTGCGAATTGAAACTCGAACCCTTCGTCCATCAATCGCTTCGGCAATACGTAACGACCATAGAGCACCAGTTCTGGATCGGTTCGCAAGAACAACGGAGCACCGATGCGGACCATCCACTCGGTCGCTGGCAAACCGATCGGCATCCCGATGACTTTGCGAAGCGTCCGCATGAAGTCCACCTGGGACATCGGGTTGGGCGATGAAACGATGTACGCCCCCGTCATCAAATCATCGACAATTGCCCGAGCAATGATCGCGTTCAAATCGTCTTCGTGGATCCAAGACATCCCCTGCAATCCTTTGCCAGCACGTCCGCCCAAACCCAACTTCGCGATTAGCCTTAGCGTCGCGAGCGCCCCGCCTCCCCCACCACGATCACGACCGACAACAAAACTGGTCCGCATCACCACGCCACGCTGAGCGTGTTTATGATCGTTGGGCAATTTGCTCTCCTCAAACGCACACTCCCAAGCCCGAGCGATTGTCGGCGCGAAGCCGATTCCTTCGGCCGAGTCCTCGTTGCAGACCAACGTCGGCGGATCGCCGTAGATGTGAGCCGTACTCATCTGGACCCATGTCGGAGGCGGCGAGTCGACAGCCCGCATCGCTTCGCCAAGCACCCGCGTCGATTCGACTCGCGAACGCAGGATCTCGTCCTGGTGGTCTGGAGTTTTAATGCAATTGACGGTTCGTCCCGTCAAATTCACCACCGCATCGGCACCAGCGAGCAGATCAACCCACGAGCCCAGCGACCGAGCATCCCAAACTTCGTGAGTCCAGCTACCAGTCACCAGCGGAGCCGACCTCGATAGAATCGCTACCTCGGCCCCAGCGGCCGAGAAGCTCTCCGCCATCGAGATTCCCAGAAATCCGCTACCACCCGCAATCACAATTCGCTTGCCGCTGAGTTCCGCCATATCCACGTCTGCTCATCCTTCCAGTTCGCTGGCTTTGTTTGCACAATTACACCAATTGATAACCGCAATAGCGGGATGGGGCTGACTCAGAGAGGACGTTTGTTTTTCAGCGGTTCTCTTTTGCTCGCTCAAACGGGAACGGGCTGTTAATTATTTGTCGCTGTTAATCAGAGAGTCTGAGAGTTTGGGGCGAAAATATTCGTAGAACGGATGAGAACGGGCGGTTCCGTTTCGATCTCCGAATTAGATTCCTCGACCCCGAGAGGTTTTCAAGATCGGCGAGAACTTGCAAAACACTGCAAAAAACGGGGTTAGAAACGAAAAAGCGCCCGGTCGAGAGTTCTCGCTTCCGGGCGTTAATTGGTGTGTCGATCAGTTCGATACTTTTCGACGAGCTCGCTGGTGTATTCGCCGCGTTAACTAAAGCATCGGAATGAAATCAGTACATGGATTCATTTGAACGGGTGACGGTTGATGAGCCTCGTGGTTACTTTGCTCAAGCCTGCTTCGATAACTTCGAGCAGGATTTCATTCCCATCGCATGGTGGAACCGACTGCGAGAACGAAATCGAATCGGAATCGAACGCAGATTTAATGCCAATGGCCTCGGCCAGCGTCCGTACGGCATGGATTTAGATCCAATGTTTAAACTCGTTTGACGGATTCTGGCTGCTCCGCTTTATCCAAATCCAAACTCCGATTGATTGTCGCGGTGCGGACTTGTTCGGTGATGGATTGACGATCACCGCCGGCTGGTTCTGGGGGAGTCTCGATGTCTCTCTCTGTTGCCCGGTTTGCGTTAACCAGAGCGAGCATGTTAACAGAGAGAGTCCGAGAGATTTCGGCGGATGGTGTCGGGGCAGCGGGCCGGAAAGATGCTTTCCGGTTGTCTCACCGAATCAGCCGAGAGCGAACGCGGTGGGCTAGCGGTGGGCAGAAAGAGCCGTAAAATGGGGGCGATAACGAAAAAAGGCCGATGCGTTTGCATCGGCCTTCTGCGTTAACTGGCGGGCAGCAGCATTTCGCTACTGTACAATTTAGCTCCCCGTACACAACTCATTTGTAGCAAGTTCTCTGTTTCGTGGATCGCTATAAGTCGTTGGGCTGCAAGAGATTGCGGACGAAACAGCGTTTCCGGTCGGTCAAAGCGGTCCGAACTTAACCGTCATCAATCCATCTCACGGTTAACAGCTTTCTGTAAACCCGTTGCGTTCAGTTTCGTGACAAAAATGCCGGTTAACGCAAACAGAGAACGTGGATCTCCAACGGAGCAGATGAACGGTAAAGAAGTGGCAAATCTCAGTCGCGACGAAATGCCTTTTATCGCGAAAGAGTGTGGTTAAACGAGTCTCATCGTTTTGTACCGCGCGTGCACCCTTGCGGGTCGATGTATTCCATTTCGTATGGATTCGTGGGCATCTTTCTTGGTATAATCATCGAAACCAAAGTTTTTCGGGGAGAAACGCATGTCGAATGAAGCGAAGCTATTGCCGAACGTCAGCGTCTCGGGTTTAAAGGCGCTCGCCAGCGGTATGCTTGCACCTCAGTCGCAATCGCTTTTGGACGATCTGCTAACTCGAAACTCCGACGGAAAGCTGAGCGAGCAAGAGACCAAAGAGCTTGATTGCCTGATCGAGCAAATCGACGAACTAAATCTGCTCAAAGCTCGGGCTGCCTTCACACTCAGTCACCAAGATCAAAAATCGTGAGTGAATATGTTCCTGCCGATCTGCGACGGCGGGTTCGAGAGACTTTTTTTCTTGTTGTGCGTACTGCCAAACTGCAGAATCCTTGACAGTCACGACGTTTGAAATTGAGCACATTGTTCCAATTTCGATTGGCGGATCAACGGAATATCAGAATCTTTGTCTCGCTTGTCCTGCTTGCAATCGATTTAAGTCAAACCGTACTCGCGGAATAACGGACGCCGGCCATGAAGCGGACTTGTTTCACCCACAACGAGAGAACTGGCTTGAACATTTTGATTGGTCTGTGGATGGAACCGTTGTCGTCGGCTTGACCGAAGTTGCAGAAGCAACCATCAGAACGCTTCGCATAAATGGGCCGCAGGTCGTTGAAGTACGATCACTCTGGGTCGATGCCGGACGTCATCCACCTAAATGACGATCATCGTCGTCATCCGGCTCGGGAACTCCTTGTACTCAACTCAATTGTGGCGGATTCACTGTTTTGTGAAATTCGGCAGAGCCTTCGCCGGCAATGATTTGGAAGCGAAGCCGACTCTTCGATCGCTCAATTCGAACCAAACATGGCGACGCTGCTGGACTGTTTCGGTTAACAGCCTGCGTTAAACGGACGCTCGCTTTCATGGGCGTCACCCTGGGTCAACACATTTCGGGGGCGTGTTCGAGGCTTGCTCCGATTGGGAGAGTCTGCTCGCGGATCGGCGAAGTTGGCATTCACGAGTGATCGCTCTGGCTAGGATCTCGACGATTTCTTGACAGCGTTCTTGTGGCGACGTCTCATCGCTGGATAGTTTCATAGCGGCTTGCGTCAAGGGAATGGATAGAACGGATTTCCGTTCAGACTTACCTCGACGCTGCCTCGTCTCACAGGAGCCATTACCGCAGTTGCTTGCCAAGATTTCGGAAACAATCCGTTCGTTCCGGGACGATCATCCAGTGAACTCGGTGTTCGAGGAAAACTTCAGTGTAGACCAGGCTCTGGCCGGAGGACTGGCGCTGATGGAGCCAGAGGATCATCTTGCGATCGAGGTGCTGGGGACGTCGGCGAGAGGCGGCGTGTGGTAGTGGATTGCGGCTTCGCGATCAACAAATGTAGGTTCCCCTCATGACGCAATGGTTGGAAAATGCCTTTAGTATTCCATCCTTTCGTCACTCTGGTATCATTGTGGAATGTTGAGCGTCACGCAAATACTTTCACAGCTTGAACAGGGAGATCCCGCCGCCGCCGAGGATCTGTTACCACTGGTCTATGACGAGCTGCGAAAACTGGCAGCCGCCAAATTGGCGCACGAGCGATCCGGTCAGACGTTGCAGGCGACGGCGCTCGTGCATGAGGCCTACCTGAAACTTGTCGGCAATGGAGCTGACTTTTCCTGGGATTCTCGTGGACACTTTTTTGCTGCTGCGGCCGAAGCGATGCGCCGTCTATTGATCGATCGGGCACGACGACGACAGACCGAGAAACACGGGGGTGACCTTCAACGCATTTCGCTGAACAAGGTCGATATCCCCGACGAGTCCCGATCCGAGGACTTGCTGGCACTGGATGAAGCCATTAGACGCCTTGAGGTAAACGATCCGATTCAAGCTCAGTTGGTCAAACTAAAGTACTTCGCTGGGTTAACCAACCAACAGGCAGCAGCGGCGCTTGGCATTGGTGTGTCAACGGCGGAAAGGTATTGGGCCTACTCTCGCTCTTGGCTGCGTGCTGAAATTTCCAAGATTCAAAGCTAGTTTTGCCCTCTCGCTGCTGCGACAGTTAGCCGCAGTGAACTGTCGTCTAAAAAAAATCTTCTCAAAATCCCAGGAGATCGTAGGTTTTTTGTGCCAGCATCTCGCATTGATCAGTGAAGGCCCTTTCGTGCCACCACTTTCGCTATCAGGAAATGCAAGATGAGCCAAACTCGCCCGAACGAACAGGAAATCTTTGACGTTGCTCGCCAAATGGATTCGCCAGAGTTGCGTGCATCCTATTTGAAACAGGTGTGTGTCGACGACAAGGCACTGGAAAGCCGATTGGTGGAATTGTTGGCAATCCACGATGCGGATGACAGCCTATTGGATAAGGCTCCTGGTGGCCTGGGCGCCACGGTTGGACTGGATCCGATGGAAGACCATTCTGGCGATTGCATCGGCAACTATCATTTGCTGCAGAAAATCGGCGAAGGCGGGTTTGGCGTTGTCTACATGGCAGAACAAACGAAACCAATCCCGCGAAAAGTGGCTCTAAAGATCATCAAGCCTGGCATGGATTCCAAGGAGGTCATCGCCAGATTCGAATCCGAGCGACAAGCCCTGGCGATGATGAATCATCCCAACATCGCAAATGTGCTTGATGGCGGTCGAACTCCTGACGGTCGACCCTACTTCGTCATGGAACTGGTGCGTGGGGTATCGCTGACGGATTTTTGTGACAAGAAAAAGCTCTCACTGAATGAGCGGTTGGCATTGTTCATGGACGTTTGTGTCGCCATTCAGCATGCTCATCAGAAGGGCGTCATCCATCGTGACCTCAAGCCTGCAAACGTCATGGTCACACTGCATGACGGCAAACCCGTCGTAAAGGTCATTGACTTTGGCGTCGCCAAAGCGATCAACCAGCAGCTTACGGAAAAGACGCTTTTCACTCGCTACGGGCAGATGGTCGGAACGCCTCAGTACATGAGCCCGGAGCAGGCGGAGATGAGCGGCTTGGATGTTGACACACGAAGCGACATCTATTCGCTGGGCGTCATGCTGTACGAATTGCTGGTTGGTACGACTCCGTTGACAAAAGAAGCCTTCCGAGAAGTTGGCTATGTCGAGATGCAAAAACTGATTTGCGAAGGAGAGCTTGCACCTCCCACGAACCGTTTGAGCACGACGGGGCAACAACAGCTTTTGGACATTGCTGATCACCGCGGCGTATCGCCGGAGAAGCTAACCAGCAGGATTCGCGGAGATCTTGAATGGGTCGTCATGAAGACCTTGGAAAAGGAACGTGATCGGCGCTACGCATCGCCCCTGGAACTCAGTCGGGAAATCGACCGATACCTCAACAACCATCCCGTCGAAGCGCACGCACCATCGATCGGCTACCGAGCCAAAAAATACATCCACCGTCACCGCGGACTTGTTGCCGCTGTGACCTCGATCATCAGCGTTCTTTCCTTGGCTGTGGTGTTCAGCACTAGCATGTTGCTGCTTACTTTGCAGTCTTTGGAAAATGAAGCTGCCCATCGCGTAAGAGCGGAGGAAGAAAGAGCCGCAAAAGAGGATGCGTTTGATAAGGTGGAAAAGCTTGCTAGCCAACTCGCAGATCAACTGTATGCCTCACAGATTGAGCAAGTAGAGACGCTCATTGAAACAGGTGACTTAAGGGCGGCGAAAAATGTGTTAGATTTGTGCTCCGATAACCACCGTGATTGGGAATGGGATCACCTTTCATTGCTTTGTAAGGAGCGTAGCAGACGTCTCTTCACGGTCCCTGGGGAACAAGATCCCCAATTCTTCAACAATAGAAAGAGCTTTCTCAATATAGGTGTTCAAGATTCCGGGTGCGTGATCAATTCATGGAGCACTGAAACCGGGGAAGTTGTGGAAACGATGGAGTTACCAACAACCGACATGCTGACGATGGTTGCCCTGCATCCAGACGACCGCACAATTGCAGTCGGAACCAATACGGGAGATGTGTTTCTCGCGGACTTCGACAGCAAAAAAATTCTACACCAACTCTCAGGTGTCAATTCCCAACGCGTTGATGGGATTGCCTTTAATCCCAACGGAAAGTCATTTGCAGCATCAGGAGGGGGGGGAGAGTTCAATATATGGGAGGTCAGCACAGGTAAACTTCTCCACAAACTTAATTTTAGTGGCGGAACCCGCAATATCGCTTATGACCCAACAGGGAACTTTGTGACATGCGGACGAACACCCAATGGAGGCGATTGCGTGTTCAGGGTTTGGGATGCCGAAACGATGGAAGTGTGTCATGAGCAAGACTTCGTCAATGGTAGTTTTCGGGCTGTTGATTTTAGCGATGATGGCCAGTGGCTTGCTGTAGGACATTCAGGCACTGGAGCTCATCTCCTGCGTGTCGGCACATGGGAGGAGGAAGCAATACTCTCGAACGCAACGGGGGACTATCAGTCCGTCAATTTCAGCCCCAAGAGCGATTTGGTTGCAGCCGGTGAGCAGGGAATGGTATCCGTTTGGGATATCCAAACGGGACAGATTGAATTCGAGTTCAACGTAGAGCATCAAAAATCATGGTGGATGTCGTTCAGTCCTGACCAAGATAAGTTGGCTGTTTTTGGGACCGGTAGTGAGCGAAAGACAATTGTATTTAGCTTGGAAGACTCCTCCGCCGTTGATTCGGAGGAAATTAGCCAACGTTCTAAGTACCAACTTCTCGGAATGAACGACAAGTATTTGGATATTGGGAAATTCAGCAACGATGGAACACTCTACGCCAACGGTGGGGCCAACTGGACAGTCAAAGTTTGGGAAACGACCAGCGGGCGAGATCTGGCAACGCTCTATGGTCATCGTTCAAACCTTGTGGGGCTGACTCTTTCTCCAGATAACACCAGGGTCTATTCTGTTGACGAGACAGGCGTTTTGATCGCATGGAATCTCGCCACTCACCAGCAACTATGGATGCTTGCGCTGCGAACACCCCACCGATACATCTCGTGGAAAGCACTGGAATGCAGTCCAGATGGTTCGCTTCTTTATGCCGGTACGTCTAAAGGATCCGTTGCGGTCATCGATACGTTGAAAGGGATCGTCAGCAAGCAACTGAACGGAAAACTCTCCGATGAAATCTGTCATTTGGCTCTTTCGCCCGATGGAAAGAAACTAGTTGCCAGTGCGGGAAACAAAAAGGGAGGATTGCTTGAGTTTTGGGATCTAACGACAGAAGAGGTGTATGGCAAGCTCGATGTCGGATGGGACATTTCATGCCTCTCAATGTCCCCAGATTCATCCAAGGTTTTGGCTGTAACATCGAAAGGGATCTCAATCGTCAATCTAGATCGCCCCAAAATAGATAGATTTCGGAATGCACGTGGAACACGTTTTTGGAAAGCAAAGTTTACGCCAAGTGGTCAACGAATAATTGCATCCCAATTTGGAACATGCAGCGTGCTCGATCTAGACGGGGAATTGCTATTTGATTGGCAAATTCCAAAATGTTACGATCCAAGTGTTTCGAGTAAGGGGACCGTCGCGGTTAGCGGACTGGAGGGAATTGTTTGGCTCTTTGAGCAGAATCCCAGCGAATCCGGACAAAGGGATTTCTACGCTAGTGTGCATCAGGCTATTTCGATTGCCGTTGACAGCGGGCTTGCAGAGGAAACGATTCGTCGGCTCGATGAAATTGAGAACCTACAAGATGATGTGAGGGACGAGGCAGTTCGCTGGGTCCGAAAACGCGGTGATGATCCAATTCGGTTGAGCGATCAAAGTCACGAAATACTGCTGAACCGCGAGGTTGACCAATATCCTTCGGCTCTCAAGTATGCTTTAGCTGCAGATGCGGCTATCCCCGACTGCACCGAGTTTTTGGCGGCTATTGGAATTGCTCATTACCGTAATGGTAATTTGGATGAAGCGGCAGCCGTCCTCGGGAGACTTAGGGAGATCGATTGGGACCTTCGAAAGCCCACAACTTTTGATCGTTGGATCGACTATCCGTTAGATGCTCACGTGTTTGCGGTGCTTGCGATGGCGGAACGAGAACTGGGTAACCAAGATCAAGCTAAAGAATGCCTGGAAATCGCAATCCAGCGACTCGGTGGCAAAGAGTCTGGAAAATACCCGGTGCACGAGATCGTTGAGGAAGCTAAACAACTTCTTGCAGGGACTTGAATCCACCCCTGTCAACGACCAGATTGAATATCGTTAAGATAGGGACTCAACAAGCGAGTCTCGTCGCAGCGGAAATGACCTCCAAGTGAAAGTTGGAGAATCCCAGCAATTAAGAATTCTAAAGGTCGTGTTTTCGACTTTCACTCTATTCCTGTTTTGCGATGCTGATCCCACCGGGTGTGTTCTCGATGGCATCGCTCGAGGATAATGAAGGACAGAAGGACGGTGAGATTCAAAATCCCGTTCGAATTACAAAACCGTTCTATTTGAGCGTCTACGAGGCAACTCGTAGTGCTCGCTCACGGCCTCAGCACGCCAATGTCCGAAGCATGCAATTAGCATTCGAACGCTTGCCTTTTATTAATGGAGAATCGACATGACTAGCTTCAACTCAGGACGCTTTGTGGTGGGTGCCTTCGTCTGGCTTTTGACATGGCACGCAACCGGTCAAGCAGAGGAACCTTCGTACTTAACAACAGGGACACCCATTCGACTATTGAGCGCAAATGATGGCGCTACAGTCATTCAGCTAGATGAAAACGGATTATTTGACCGCACCAAAACCATTTCGGACTCGATTACGGTCATCGACCTTGACCGGGACGAACCACCGAGTGTTCGAACAGTTTTCGAGACTGTCCCCGTCACGATTACCGGACCGCCGCATATGGCGATGTCGAAAGACGGACGACTGGGATTCGTCACCAACCATAGCTGGCAACCGGACGATCCAACGTGTCTCACAACCGACTACAGCACGCTTCCTGCCGACCGGCAGAATGTACTGAGCGTCATCGACCTTGATTCGCCCAACTTGACAGTATCACAAACGATTGAATTGCCTCCACATCCTTGGCACGTTCGGATGCATCCCGACGGTCAACACGTCATCGTCACCTGTTGGCGGGAATTTTGCGTCTACAAGATCGTCGGAAAAGAACTCGAGTTGGCTAGAACGAATCCGACGCCATTCATACAGGTCGGTTTCGATATTAGCCCAAAGGGTGACCGAATCATCGCTACGGCTCTGAGCCATGATTACACGGAAAATGACTGCGGAAAAGACGTTGACGTACAGGTCTACCTTTTCTCAGTAGACGGTGATCGCATCGAGTTTTTGCATCAGGTCAAGATGTCTCCGAAACTTGGAAGTATCGACGGGCCGTTTGCTCCCCGCTTCAGCCCAGATGGCAAGCGTGTGTTGTTTATGAATGGGGCGGGCGTCCCCAACAAAGGAGTGCTTGACGCCGTTCTGAGTATTGACATGACACTCGAACAGCCCGCTGTCACGGAAGCCATACCCCAAGTTGCCGATGGGCTTGAGAGCCTCGCGATCCATCCCGATGGTGACATGGCCGTCGTCACCTGTCTTGGAAACACTGCGAATTATAATGCAACCCAAGCCTTTTCCCGTCTGGCCATTATCGATTTAAAGAGCAAGCCCATGCGAATGCTCGCTCAGATACCTGTCGAGGCTGGGCCACAAGGGATTGAGTTTTCGCCAACGGGCGACAAATTGTTCGTCGGTTGCGCATTTGCCCACCATGTCGCGGTATACGATGTTGAGGGCTTTCGATTGATCCGGTCTCCGTACATCCTGCCAACGGGCCACGGCCACGCATCGCTGGCCATTGGTCCACAGCCCAACGAGTAGTTGTGTAACCCGATCGACAGAAGACGATGTTGATCCGAGTTGCCGGCGATGTGATTTTTCAGCTTGTGAGATCTCAGTATCTGATGATCAAAAGCGAAAATGGCATTCTCAACCAATTGTCACTGCATATTTTGGGGATTCGTGTCTATCGAGTTGAAATCGCTCTCCCGTGCACAACTCAATTGCGGTGGGGCTCTGTTTTGTGCAATCGGGAAAAGCCAGCGACGGTAATGATTTGGGAGAGATTTCGTGTGAACAACCTTAGTCCGGTGCAATGTTCAGTAGTGAACGCTCCATGTTCACACGGAAACGCCTGAGTACTGCCTCCGTTGGTAGAACCGCATTAATCGCCAAATACTCGCCACATAGCAGTGATTATCGGACGCACGGCGTGACATAGACGCTGCCATCGATAGCATCCTCCCGATTCAAATACGCTGGTCACTCTACGTTGGCCGCTACGATTGCTGCTTTCCAACTTCCAAATGTGCGTTTGATCGCCAACGCGACGTCCCGATTTTCTAAGCAAACACTCGAGAATGTCATGCTCTGCCCAGTCGCATGACGCTCTCTGATCCAGTGCAAAATTGTGTTGCGATCCATGTGCGGCGGACGGCGGCGGGAGACGTTCGTTAGGTTGATTCCGGCGGCCGTGAGTGCCTTTCGCCAGGTGCCGTGGTAGCGGAGGGCCGCTTCATAGAGCGCGCGATCCCGACTTCGGTTCACCACGGCCCCAAGGTCGTAGCCTGTCGTACACAATCGGCGGAGTTGTTGTTCTACACGGGCTTGCGTGAGGTCGCGACGTGGGCCAACGTGGTGTACGTTGACGCCTGCGTAAGTGAGTGCCGTTGTCCACGCACCGAACTCGTCGCACGCGGCGGCGTGGAGGAGTTCATCGTCGCGGCGGACGTCATCTTCGAGCAAACTCTCTCTGGCGACGTCACGCTTGACGATGTTGCGGATGATGGTTTCGCGAATCATGAGGCCACCTTCCGTGTTGTTTGTTTGGTTTGGATGCCCGCGGCGGATAACGCGGCGGTCCAGGATCCGAAATGTCGCTGGGCCGCTGCGGCCATGTTGGTGTTGTCGGGGTGTCTGCAAACGAGCGATTGGCCGTCGCGTTGTCGCTGCTGGATCTCTTGGATGATGACTCGCTTGCTCCATTGGCGCCGAGAAGGCGGAATGCCAGCAGCGATCATCGCCGCGTGCCAAGTTCCGAAGTGGGTTTTGGCCGCGTTGTAGAGACTCTGATCGCTCTTGCTGATACCGGTAAGACGAATACCTTCACTGCGCGCGAGTATTATTGCTTCAATGACCTTCTGCCTTGTCCAGCGCTTGAGAGGTTTGGAGATTGGAATTCGATCAGCAAGGCCCGCAGCCTTGACGGCTTTAGCCCAAGATCCAAACCGTCGCTTTGCGGCATTGGCAAGGCGTATATCACCCAACCCTTGAATATGCTTTGGCTTGCCATTCACATATCGCTCTTGTATTTCGGCAATCACGCGTACATCCGTCCAATATCGCGGTGACGGCTCGATGTCCGCTTCCTCAAAGGCTTTGTCCAATCCGCCGAAAAACCGTATCGCTGCATCGGCTAGGTTCGGTTCCGATTCACAGAGGCTTGTATCCGTCGATCGTTCACGCCACGCCTTCAATCGCTCGATCACTCGTTGCTGTGTCCATCGTTCTCGATGAATTGGCTCAAACCCAGCCGCCTCTAAAGCGGTTCCCCAGTTTCCGAACCAATTTACGGCGGCTCGAAACAAGGATTTTTCTTCACGCCATGTTCGACACAACACGTGACCCTGGGCATTGCGTTTGCGAATCGCCTCAATCACCTTCCTCTTGGACCAACGGCGATGCATCGTCCATTCCAAGCCGACCGATCGCACTGCCTCTCCCCAGGAACCGAACCACCTATACGCTGAACGATGGAGATCGAAGTCCCTATCTCGCATGTTCGATAGTGACTGACCTTCTCGGTGCAAACGCATGATTCGGCGTTTGACCTCCGCCTCCGAATACGTGACTTTTGCCTGAAACGGAAAGCCGGCGGCCGATCGTGCGACCCTCCAATTGCCGAACAGTCGCTTTGCCGCAGCATAGAGCTCCGGATCTTTACGGCGCGTCAATCGTATGTTATGACCGTCTTCGACATACTTGCGAATGGCGTTGATCGCCGTTTGTCTTGTCCAATCGGGGTGAGCGGGCGGTTTCGTTTTGCATGGCAAGCCTGCGGCGGCCAGTGCTTTGCGTATCGAACCGAAGTGTCGAATCGCAGCACAAACCAGCTTGCTATCGTCCACGATTTTGCCCTCGTGTCGCTCTTTTAGCTCGCATAGGATGCGTTTGCGAGACCAGCGTTCACGTACCGACGCGAAGCCGGCAGCCTCCAACGCTTGCCGCCACGACCCGAACACGGCCGATGATCTCGAAGTTACGCCAGAATCCTGCGCCCACAACTTGCCAACGGGAACACCCTCGTCATGCCATTTCTGCAGTCGGGCAATGATTTTGTCCTTTGTCCAAATCTCTCGCGGCATGTCAACCCTCCGTGCTCTCGAGGATTTCTTCAAAGACCTGCGCCAGCTCAGCATGATGAGCCAGCAGATACGTTTTCACCTCGACATTATTGAGTAACGTGCGGACGTAAATGATGAGTTTCAACAAGTTTGTCGTGTACTGGCGATAAAGCCCCGAATAGAAATTCTGTTGCTGTTCGGCTTCTCGTAGCTTCTTGAGTAGTTGACTCTTCTTTTCGTCGGCCTGTGTCCACGGCGTCCTCGTCGCGTTCGTATTCGCCCGCTTCCCCGCCGGCGTCTTCAGCACCAGCCCCCGTGCGAACGTCGTGCTATAGTCGTTGCACGACTGCATTAGTTTGAGGATCTCGTGCTGGCGGTCCTGTTTGACGTTGACCAACTCGCGAGCGGTTTGCAAGTTAATCTTATTACCATTGAACGCCTTCACCACCTCGGGATGAAGTTTGGCGAGAAGGCCTTTGTTGAGCCGGTGACCAATGCTTTGCATACCAAGAGCATTCGCAATCGTCTTCTCATCGAGCTCTTCAAGCGACTTGCGAAGCATTCGCATTTCCTGCGACGCGCTCAATTGGTTGACCATCCGGTTGCCAGTGAATCCGTCGCGGGTATTGTGAACCAAGCACGGCACCGTCTCAATCCCCAGGTCCAACAGAATCCGATAGCGAAGTGCTCCGTCGAGAATCTCGTATCCATCCTCGAGCGGATAGACAATCAGCGGATCGATCAACCCTACAGCTCGCAGACTTGCCTCGATCCGTTGTCGATACTTTTTGGCGACCTTGCGTTCGTTTCGTGGCACCAGTTTGACGATCGAGACGTCGATGCCGTGAACCGGTTTACCGTTCTGTCCGTTGGCACTCATGATGACACCTCCGAATTGGCGGATGGATCAAATTGAAAGTCGCCAGAAAGCTCCGGACGCTTGTCGAGCTGCTGCTGTTTGAGTAGCTCGACCAGTCCCCCGTCCTTAAACAGCATGTTCACGCCGGACAACAGCGTCATAAACCGGTTCTCTTTCGTTTTCGCCTCACGGACGTACGATGTTTTTACACGCGTTGTCTCGGCGATGTCCTGTCGTAATTGGACAACGGTGTAGTCTCGGCTAGCCGGCGATTTCTTTGATTGCTTCGCCCTTGCCGAGATGATTCGCCGGGCTTGGCCAAAGTTGTTCGTCGTGACCAGGCCCGCATCGAACGCATCCATCAAAACGTTTTGGATCTGAGAATCCTCCGTCGACGAAACCTGAATCGCGAACTTGATCGGAAAAATGCCATTCTCGACCCCTTGGATCAAACGCTCTTCCCCCTGTTCGACCAACCGGATGTAGTCACGAATGTAGTGTTCCGATTTACAAGCGATCTGGGCGATCCGTTTGTATTCCCAACCCTCGTCGTGCAAACGCTTCAGCTCCCGAGCGAAATCCATACTGCCCGGTTTCGTTCGGGCGATGTTCTCGATCAGCGATTGCAGCAGTGCCTCTTTCCGAGTGCATGTCACGACTTCGGCCGGAACGTGCGTCTTGGCGAGCTGCTTGTGGGCCAATAGCCGACCCTCACCGCAAATCAATTCGTAAAACCCGGTCGTGTCGAGAAACTTGTCGTTAACCCGGATCGGCTTCATCAGCCCGACGCCCTCGATACTTTCGACATTCATCTCGAACTGTTCTTTGTCGCGATTCCGCGAATTGATGACTTTCACTTTCTCGATCGGTACCTCTTCGTACCTACGGTTGGCGATCGAGCAGATGTTGGTGAGTGGTTCCATGTTGTTCTTTCGTTAAAGGAGTTGTTGAAGAAAGTTCAAATCGGTCCGTCCGAACAGTTCGGTGCGGGTCGATGAGCTGGTGAAGCGCAGCGGCTTGGAGTCCGATCCGAATCGAGGCAAGGCAATGAACCCGAGAATCTTGAAGTCTGCGGGTTCGGAAAGAAGGACGCCGAGCGTCATGTCGATGACCGGCCTTGTATCTCGGCGAAGTGGCCAGTACGATTCGTAGCCATGCGGTATCGGAACGGCGGGCTGAATCGAAACGGTCAACTTCTGGTCGAGCACCAAGAAGTCGGAGTACGCCAGCGTTTCAGGTACATGGCTTCGAATCTGGTCCTGAACCGTCTCGCGAGCCTTGTCCCGTTCACCATCGAAGAGTTTTTGGAATGCCTGGTCGAGCGAGCCAAATTGTCGCCCGTACGATCCCGATGATGGCAAGTCATCATTGAGACGCAACAATCCAGGCCGCACCATGCCGTGCGATCGGTACAGTGAGTCAAGCTGCCGCAGCATGTAGTCCGGGTCGTATCGCTGTTTACGTTTCTCAAGGATTTCCTGAGCACGCAAGTACAGTTCGATGTCGATGACGCCCGTAAAAGCTTCCGGTGTCCGAACCCATTGCTCCGGCGGGTTTGGATGCTTTGGCGTTTTCAGTTTTCCGGAGGTTTGGTTGTAAACCATCGTGCCGGCGTACTTCTCTTTTCGCAGTCGAGCGATCACACTGCCGGCGCCCCACCGCCCGCCTCTCGGAGAAGGAATACCGTCATCGTTGAGTCCCTCGGCAATCCTATATTCCGAGAACCCCTCCTCAACGAACTCGTTGAAAATCCGGCGAATCACGGCGACTTCTTCTGGCGGCCCTTCGACCAGCGTCACCCGTTGATTTTGAATGCCCTTGTGCTGGCCAGCCTCCAACACATGAAGCGGTTCGCGCTTCTCATCGAGCAATAGCCGCGACAAACCGTATGGCGGCGGACCGCCGGCCAGGTAGCCTTGCTCGGCTATTTTTACGCAGCCGCGCCAAACCTTGTCACTCAATTCGCGACTGTACTGAGCAGCGCGGAACCGCTCGAACTGAACGTAAACCGGATAGAGCGGATCGTTCTCTTTCGGCTTGCCAATCGTCGTGTAGATAACCTGCTTACCGTTTTTCTTGCAGATCGCCGAGAACTGCGCCGACAAGTCAATGTCTTGAAACCGCCCCCAACGACTGACATCCAAACACAAAACGTATTCAAAGTCATCGCGTTTAGCGATCCACTCTTCCATCATTTCGGTGAAGGCCGGTCGTCCTTCGGAATTCAGCCCCGATCGTCCTGCGTCACAGAACTCACGAATGATCTCGACGCCGTGTTCCATCGCCCACGCCCGAACCTGATCCTGTTGAATCGGTATCGAGTTTTCTTGTCGGTCTTGTGCCGAGTGCCGGTAATACGCCACCGCTCGAACGAGCGCAGGCGCATCCGGATCGGGCACACCGATTTCCCACCAGTTATCCAAGATGAATGCTCCATCTGTAAAAGTCTCTGTCGTAACCACGAACCCAACGCTCGTGGTACCAACAAGACAGTTACGAGAAGCACCCCACATGCCTCAAGCGGCTAAGTCACACCTGTCGCCCAGAATTCCGAGACTTTGTCCCACTCGCCCTCCCCGTGCGGGAATTGCCTGTCCACACTGGCTACGAAGCCGACTTCGCCGGCCATCGAATCGGCTACGCAATGCACTGCGTCAGTCGCTAAGTGAGCAACGCCGCGACCCGATAAAGAATCTGTTGGTGTTCATGCGAGAGCACCTCGCACAGAAGATTTGACGTATAGTGAGTTCGGTTTGGTCCGTCGGCGAAGGTAGCGAACGTTACCGCCAATTCAGAAACGGCACGGCCGCCACTCAGGTGCAAGCGCGGGTACGACCATTCAAATCGAATAAGGTTAGTGGATCGATTCCGAAGCGGTTGGGTCCCCGCGTTCCTTTTTGAAGACCGACGTAAAAGGACATGAACACCTGCCCAATGCCAGGCAAGAATCCAAGTATCATCCACCACCCGGACATGCCAAGATCATGCAAACGTTTGACGCCAACTGCCAGCGCACTCCAGATAAACGCGAACAACAAGACAAGGCTTACCAGACCGACAATACTTGAATCACCCAGAGCGGAAATCGCGATACCCCAAATCACAAGAAAAAGGAGCGGACCCAATACCGATGCGGCCCAAAAGATGCTTCGCGGTATGCGTCCGCGGAGGGAAAAGAGTATCCACAATAGATCGAAGTGTGTTGCTCGATCGTCTACCTGCGTTTCTGTTTTTGCGTTGGAAGGATCTCTTGTTTCTCGAAACGACGCATCGGTTGCCGTCGTGCCGGACTCTGTTTGCGGAACCACCTCACTGTGCGACGACTTACCACCATCAAGTTGCGTGAGGCAACTTGGGCACGTTCCGTCAGCGAAAATTGCGACGCGAACTGAGCACTTTGGGCACTTGATGATGTCCATTCTGAAAATGATCCTTGCCGCTGGGCCACAACCTTGCGAGTGGCTCCAACATCGAGTCGACGAACCTTGTGTATTACCTGAAGGACCAGCGAGATTCTCTGGTAGGTGCCTATTCTCGCGGGGTCGTTCGAGTGTTCGCGCTTGGACAGAAGTTCCACAGTATGAGCATTTTCCCCGAGCGGCACACTGCTGTCAAATTTTCAACTTAGCCGGAAGGTAGGTTGCAACGTTACGCGTTGATTTCCGATTCCTCCGCTAGAGCTCACGAAATTCGGCATTTCCCGCAGTGCAAATACGAGGGTCAATTGCCATGCGAATCAACGGTAGCGTACCCAGTCTTGTTGAACGACCGTTGTTTCTCCGTCCAGGGTGTCTTCAATCGTGGAACTGATCTTGCCATCAGCGGGGATTTTCACGGTGACTTTGCGCCGGAACTTTCCATTGGGGCCAAAGTCGTCACCCTCAAAAATCCATTCCTTCTCGGTGAACTTGGTGAGATAGATCACACCAGACGTACCATCGGCGAAAAAGCCCCACCAACCGACTTGATTATACTTAAGATCCACACCCATGTAGCCATGCCAGGGCGCCGGATCCAGTTCGCCGTTCGTGCGAACAAACTTCCTGTCTAGGGCCCATGCGTAGACATGTTTGCGCGGCCCGTTTTCGTCCTGTTGATCGGCGGGGACCCAAGTGCCAACCATGAAGTCACCAATCCTAGTCAACGCATTTTGCGAGTCGATTTCGGCCCAGCATTGTGGAGAAAACATTAGGATCGTCGCGAAAGTAAACATCGAGAAAAGCAGGTGCCTCATCATTCAGTCTCCTGTCAAGAAAATGGGTAATAGTCGCTTTTTAGAATATTGTGAGCCAAGCGTGATGTCAGCAAATGACGACAACGATCACGCGGTGTTCGCCACGCGATCGTCCATTGAAGGAACGTTACTCGTCCACCCCTTGGAAAAGAGGACTATGGGCACTGGCACTCCGGTCCAATCGATGGATCGTTGATCGCCAGGAATCTATCGATTCTCATTGTCGGTGCCACTTCCACAGGTCTGCCTCATCAACCAGATACGAGTATCCGTAATCCGTTTTCTCCCATTTTCCAGTGTGTTCGGTCTTGTTTCCCTCGTTGTCGAAAAACAAAAACTTCCCTGCGACGACGGTGGCCGACAGTCGCTTGAAGTGTCCAACTGAGTATCCTTTGCCCGGGTGGTAGCCCAAAGCAAGTAGTTGGTGGTCACTGGATTGGTCGATCCCGAATGTGCCCTGGAATTTGTCGGATGAAGCCACGTAGCAGTTCTTGGCTTCGTTAAGCTCGATTGACATTACATTTTTCGCTCCGTCCGATTGTTCCAAGCTCCAACTCCCTTCAAGGAACGACCACGGGCTCGGATCTGGAACATCCGGTTCGGCGCCCGCAGTGGAGTAACAGAATGGAAATAGAGCCAGCGTCAAGGCAATCAATTTCGCAGCACGTTTCATCGTAACACCTCATTAAGAATGGAAAGTCAATTCTCTGACCAAATCAAACAACTTGCGTATCACCGGAAGTACCAGCGAGCATACCCATGAAGGGACTCATTCACATTGGTTTCCCATTCGGTACCGAGGGTGACCCCCACTGATGCTCAGTGGTTGAATTGAGTGTTCTCAACGGGAGGTCAGATCGCCTCTTTGTGTATTCTCACTGGTTCGGATTGTGCTGAAAACTGGCTAACCGGTTGCACCGTTTTCGCAGCTCAGTGTTGCATTGTATTGCCACTGCTGTCCCTGGTGCAAATTTCCACAGCCATGAAACCGGGACCATTCGCTTGGTTGCGACGATCCGCCACACTGTATCGGGAAGATCGCTTCGATTGAGTTGCAAGAGGATGATGCACGAGAACACTCTCACGCCCACGAACTCAACGAACTGGACGTTGACGTTGGGCCTAGTGGGTGCGATCGTTTTGATCGATCAATTTGGCGAATAGCGTTCTCTGCTTGTCCCAGTCCGGCTCGCCTGCGATGGGGCGGACTTCTCGCTCGGTGAAGGGGGCTCGGCCCTTCGAATACCGCGCCAGATGAAGGAGTTGCTCTTGGATGTCGGGAGCGAGGCACGATAGGTTGAGAATCTGGGTGAGACGGTAATGAGACACTTGGCAGGCGCGTGCTAAATCGCGCCCAGAACAAAAAGATCCGTCACGACCGTGGTTTGCAGCGAGTGAACTGCTTTTCGCTGTTGACCAAGCCATAACGCCAAAAGTCTTCGAAAACCAGCCTCGTCCGGTCATAAACTTTGGCGAGCATTCCGGTCATAAACTTTGGCGAGCATTAGACACAGCAAAAACCGATATTTGCGAGCAATCGACATCGGTGTATCCCGACCGCAATGACGGATACAATTTCGTCGGCAAAGTTCCATTTCCCGCGTCCCACTCGCCTGACAACTGTCATGAAGATCGTGTTTGTTAGATCCGGAGCGTTGGGCATTTTTAGCGAGGGTCTCAACACATGACCGTGACCGCCTAAAAAATATCGACATCCAATGCCTTGAGTTCGCCTTCGTTGGGACTTCGGGAAAATTCAGCATCCAAATAGTCGACTTGTTCGAAACGAATTCGCAGATCCCCTTCTCCCATTCGCCGAATTGCGTGAGGAAATTCATTGTCAGTATCTGGAATGATTGCGGTCCAAGATCCGGGATCCTTCGCTTCAAGATGGTACAATGTCAAATTGTTCGCTCTGATTCCTGAATAAGACTTAGATTTGCGGGACTTAAATTGAGTAACGCCTCCTACTCGAACCGTAGCAGTAATCATCCCTGATTCTTCATCCCAACAAAGAAGCACGTGTACGGTTGGGGTATACGTATGGAAGGGAAGGGGAAGCTGTTGCATCGTGTATTTGTATTCATAGTCGATAGCAATCGCCTTTCCCGACTCAGCAACGCCGATTTTCATTGGGTTTACTTTCCATATCACATACCCGGACGGAAGGAGACTATCTGAGGCGTTAACAGGATTCCAATCACCAATCATCCATGCGAGTGGTTCTAAGTGTGGGTCAAGCTTCGGATCAGCCCCATCGCATAAACTCATTGCGGAACAAAGAACGAAACCAAAAAACAGGACACGAGTTGCCAGGAAACTCATAGCTAAACCTCAAGGTTGATAGGAAAAACGCAAAACCTAACAGAGTAATTACAAGCGTTCTCACCCCCCAAGGGCAACGCTGTGAAGCCTCCCCATGCAGGCCACTCTTTGTAACAAATCGAAAAAGCTCTCTCTCACTATACTGCAGAAATATCATGGGTTTACGAGTTCCGAGGCCGTTTCGGTTTCCTGCCGATCGTGTGTGACTGGCTCGAACTTTTGCACACGCAAGACATCTCTCGTTCGAATATCACGCTCGATCGAGATGCGGGCATCTGTAACCCTGCTCGAACATTCTACTTGCCGGTTAAACCTACTTGTTATCGGCCTACTTTGCTTCGTCGATCGCCAATACTCTCGACGCTTGATTACGGACGTACTGAAGAAGCTTTTCCTCTGAAGGGTTTTCGCCCATCCATTCTACAGCTTTGTCATAATGCTGTTTTGCTTCCTCCGTTTCTCCCTGCTTTGCCATTACCATCGACATCCAAAACCAATCGTATCCATTCAGCTCCATATTTGGATTGAGTTCAGTCATCTCATAGGATTTATCAAAAGCTTCACGTGCCTTCTCAATGTTGCCTCGGTAGTACTCGACGATTCCAAGGGTAGACCATGGCCATGGGTGTTTTGGATACAGTTCCTGGTATCGTTTTGAAACTCGAAACGCTTCCTCCTCCAGCGATGGGTCTTCTCCGCAAGCGTAAGCGAGAGCCCACGCCTTGTAGCCGAAGATAGCGGTTCGCCTTCCTTCTGGATCCATCGCCTCAGCGAGTCGCACCAACGAGACACTGTCACCGAATCGAACGTCCTCAGATGCTGGCAAAACCTCACCTAGGAAAGCTTGAAATCGATCAGTAATGGTTGAGGTTGACATTCCTAGGCCAATAGCCTTCTGGTAATGGTATGCCGCCAACTCAATATTGTCCTGGCTGACTTCGCCTGCGTTTCGCAAAAGCGGCGAGACCAGTGAGTCGGCAAACGCAATGTGCGTCACTGCTTTATCTGGCCTTAACGCTAACGCTGCAGCAGCGCATCGAATAGCCATTGCGTCATTAGACAAAACGGGACGAATCTGTGATTGGTGCAATAGCGAACGAGCTAACGAAAGGCTGGCCCAATAATCTCCTGGATTGGCACGACATGCGTCTTCCAAAATCCCTAATGACAAATCCGCTGGATCCGGAATTTCTATGTCATCGTAGCAAATCTGGATTCGAAAAGATCCTAGAAGGGCATTTTCCATACCTGGTTTTCCAGTTGCCAAACACACTCTTAATGTATCTGTATCAAATGGCGTCCGATCGTCCAGCAAGAACACAGCCACTCGCTTAGTCTTCCCATCATGAACCTGCCAGCGTGTTTGACTGTCATTATCAAACGCACGATATATCTCCATGTTTTGGTCGGCATCGTAGCTGCAGAAAGCATCAGCTATTGGAACATTGGTATCCTTCCCCTGATCAAAACCGCTGCATCGCGACAAATCAATGTCTGATATGGAAAACCCTTCTCCAGCTCGGCCAGCACTGCTATTCTCGCGAGTAGAATCAGGCATCGTTTCGACCAGGATCGCGCGAATGGGCCTAGGTTCAACTGGAAACGAAATCTGATATTCATCTCTCTCTGGCATAATGCCATCAACGGCGATTCCGCTTTCTGCGCTCCACTTCAATGATGCACCACTTGTTGCTTCGAGCATTGTCGGCCTAGTGGTCTTCCACTCGTTTTGGCTAAGAATCTCCATCAACTTGGGCGCAATTTCTGCTCGCTTCATCAATTCAACCACGTCGGTACGAACGATTGCAGGCTGACGATTGAATGCATCTTTTTCACGCAATAAATCAAGAAACTCAACTATGTCGTCATTATCAATGACTTCACGATATGCTCGTCTCCACTGATCATTGTCGGCTCGGGAAACCAAACGACTCAGCCAATCAGACTTTTTGTAATTCGAGTCGTTTGAACAAACGGACAGACGAAAGCTACCCAGATTCGCTCGCTCCACTTTACTGTGTGTTCTGTAGCCAGTATTCATAAAGAAAAGAAATCCTGAATCACTGGTGACAGCTACATCTGTTTCAAATACTGCGGTCATCGACTCACCACCGCTTCCGCCACTATTCCATCTCATCGTACTCATCGGATACCGAATTGAGGACATGTCTGCGACAGCCGAGCGTAGTTTCAGCAACTCCCGTTTTGAAGGATCCGATTTTGACGCTACGGCCATTAAGATACCGGGCACGGCAAAATATCCTGTTGCTGATCGACCTGGACCGCCATTTGGAAGCGAGTCATGCGTCAGTGCCTCAAGGCGGACAGCAGTGATGACCTTTTGACTCGTTTCAAATGTAAGCTCATATCCATGTTCCGGGTGTTCACCACTGGCTAGAATCGACATGTCACCAAGAATTTCCAAGCTGTCTCCACCAGGCGATGATACTTTCGTTGGCATGAGAATCGACCAGTTTCTGTTCTTTGATTTTTCAATTGGCAATGGCGTATCAAGAGATCTTTGCCAACGTTCAAGAGACACGATGATGCATTCTCGTAGTTGCTCTGGCAAACTGGAGATTCGCTTCTCAAACTCAGTACTCTCTTCTTCATTTATGTGTAATCCCCAATCAGAGAAAGCACGCTCATACCGTTCGGCAGCCCCGTCTATCCCAAGCGACCGAAGACAAAACGAGTTTCTCGGTACGGGAGGGGGCAAGTTGAAGAAATCGTCAGGAAATCTCTCACGTCCCGATTCAGCCAGTCGCCTGAGGTGCTCCGTTTGTTCAACATATTGTTGCATCTCCCATTCCCAGATGTTCTCGAGTTCGGCGAGAAGGGTCTGGTCAAGAAGGCGGGTTTCTAATGCGGATGCAAGGTTTTGCACCTGCGTATCCAGTTCGGGATCGACCTCGTTGCCTTCAAGCAATTTCTTGGCTCGGCGTACGCATTCAAGAGCGCGGGACAGTAACTCGGGATCGGTTTTTGCATCCGATTCTAAATCGCCCGCCAAAGCATTAGCCGCCGATAATTCTTTGACTATTATCCGTTCACGATCCTCTCGCTCCTTCATAGCAACCATTGCGATTTGATTCTGCTGATTTTGTTTCCAGTTCCAACTTCCCCCGGCTATGGTGATCAGCGCGATGAGCGACGCCGCGAGTGCCATGACCACCTTGCGGCGTTTACGTTCCTCGGTTGCGCGGGTCTCCGATGTGATGGTGTCTAGTTCCGCCTTTCGAAGACGCTGATCAACCGTTTCGAGGTATTCGGAAATTCTGTTGGACACCACACCGGCGTCTCGCAAGCGATCTGCTGGTTCAATCTCCAAACAAACATGCACCAGTTTGCTCAGTTCTTGATCCGCGCCGGTCTTGGCTAAACGCTCGAAGCAATCGGCAAGTTTGCCCCGGGTCGCCATGCGAAACACTTCTGTGGAATGATCGGCCACGTAAGGCGGTTTACCCGTCAGAATTTCACAGAGGATTGCGCCCAAACCAAACACGTCCGCATGTTCGTCTAAGCGATCGACTTCGCCCAGCGCTTGCTCCGGCGACATGTAGGCCGGCGTGCCCAAAACGCTACCGAGCTGAGTTTGAGACCCCACCAGTCCCGGTGTGTCGCCGCTGCCGTGACTGCGAATCGTTTCAATAATGCTGGTGCCTTGATGCGCACTGAGTGCCTTACGCTCGTCCGCAACTCCACCTTCGCTGAGAACCTTGGCTAGCCCCCAATCCATGACTTGAACTTCACCAAAAGCACCGACCATCACGTTCGACGGTTTCAAATCGCGGTGGATTACTCCGCGACTGTGGGCGTAGGCCATCGTTTGGCAGATCTGCTCGAAAATGGCGAGGAATCTGGCTCGATCCTCGGTTGGTGATTCACGATCCGAAAGCAGCACTGACAGCGTCTTTCCTTTGACTAACTTCATGCTGAAGTACGGGCGTTTGTCGGAGAATTGCCCCAATTCATAGACGGGCGCAATGCCAGGATGCTGAAGCTGGCCGCCGATCTGAGCCTCTTCAATAAATCGCTGAATCACTTCGGGTTTGTCTTTGTGCGAATCCAGCAAGACTTTGATGGCCAAGTCGCGTCCCAGATCGATATCATGTCCTTTAAGAATGGCTCCCATACCGCCGCGAGCAATTTCACCATCGACGCGGTAACGACTATCCGGGCTCGTGATGGGAATCTCGGTCGACTTCGTCCGCACGATCGGATCGCCTTCGGGATGCAAACCGCTTTTCAGAATTACGCGGGGAACATTGGACAATCCGCTACAGATTGTCCGCAGGACGCTTTGATGAATTGGCGGCGTTGTCAACGAATCTTGCCCGCCAAAGGCAGCCGCCATTCCGGCTTCCAATGCACGAGTCGGCGTTTCTGATCTGGAATGATCGGTGGCTGTGATCGGACCGTTGCTGTCTTCACTCATCGGTTAACTTCCCGGATTTGATTTCCATCACCAACGCGATTTTTGTGCGTCTCTAAATCAGGTTCCACTGGAAAACGATTTTCGCGGCCGTTTTTTAGGAAATTAGCCCAAAATCTCTAGCAGCAGATCAACCTCCTGCTGCGTGGCGTCGGAATCACCACCCGAATGAAAAGCGACAACCTGACGCAGGGCCGAGCTAAACTCCTTTCGAGCCATCGCGTACTGGTGATGCAGTTTGGCGGGCTCCTCCTGCCACAAGACAGCAATTTCGCGTATGGGTCGTCCTTCTTCGAAACGCAAACGCAACAGCTCAATACGTCGCTTCGCGTCTTCGCCCGCAGATGCAGCTTGTTCCTTCTGCAACTCCGCCGCCCTCCGCATCATCGTTCGTGCCCACGCGCGATCGAACTGAATCGAGAACGAGGTGTCGTCAGACGCAATGTTCTCCAAATCCGCCTCGTCTGCCCTGCGGTGAAACGAGGCGGCCTGTCGCGATTCATAACGCAGAGCGACTTTTCTGGCTATACCGTAGAGATACGGTCGGAAGCCTCCTGATCTGCTTTGATCAACACGAGCCAGCGGTCCAGACGTGCGAAAACACTCCACGAACACCTCTTGAGCTGCATCACTAACGTACTGCGCGTTTGGCGATCCAGACCATCGAGCCTTCAAATACGCAGCGACGGCGGGCCAATACAACTTTGCAAAAGTTTCGCGGTCAGCCACGCTTCCACCAGCAGCGGCATCGATCATGGTCCAGCAGGTGCTTTCAGAATTTGCCATTGCAACTACCCAGCATCATGTGAAGTGATCAGACATCAATCGCAGCATTGTATTCCGCGAATCGCCTCTCCGTACACAACTCAATTGCAGGAATGTCTCTGTTTCGTGAGCTGTTGTGAGCCGGTTCCCCGCTTGGCATTGCCGAAAAGTCGTTGTGTCGGTCGGTCCAAACGGTCTGAGCTTCAAGTTGGGTTAGTCCGTTTTAGCCTGCACAATTCCTCAACATAGTGGGCTTGCCGAACGTTGGCGTTCGATCTAATTGGGTCCACTGGTTTTACCGGTAAGTTTGGCGAATAGATTCCTCTGCTTGTCCCAGTCGGGCTCGGCGGCGATGGGGCGGACTTCGCGCTCGGTGAGGGGGGCTCGGCCCTTGGAATACGGCGCCAGATGTAGGAGTTGCTCTTGGATGTCGGGAGCGAGGCACGTTAGGTTGAGGATCTGGGTGAGACGGGCGCGAGTGACTTGGCCTACGCGGGCCAGATCGGCTTGGGACGCAAATCGGCCGGTGACGAGCGCGCGGTCGAAGTGGATCGCCAGCGCCATCATGCGAGTGAGTCGCGGCAGTCGGCCAGGGGTGGGCCGTGGTCGGGGGACACCGGGATGGATGCGTCGTTCTCCACGATGGGCTTTTGAAACGTGGAAGGTTCGAAGGACCGAAGGCGCTATTGTCATTTGGCTGACTCCAAAAGGTCGAAGCCTTGGCCGAGTGTCTTGATTCCAGTGGTTTGAAAGATGATGTCGATCGTGCCCGCCACTCCGTCGAAGTTCACCGTTTGGATGATAAGCTCGATCAATCGGCACCGTTCTTTCCGGGACATTGCATCCCACATATCGTCGAACTGATGGAGAGCGTCGCGGATTTCCGCATGACTGATCGTTTCGTCGCGATGCTGGTCAATCGAACGTTTCAGCAAGTTGTATCGCTGTTCGTTGTCGGTAATTCGCTCCTGTACAGTGGCGATGTGGTCTAGCGAAGCCTTGTTCGTGGCGAAGTGATTCAGTTCTTCGTAGTCGTTGCGGATGCATTCTCGTAGCGAGTTCATTTCCTTGCGTTGGTCCGTTGTCTTTTCCCTCTCTTGCTCGTGGGTCCGGTCGTAAATATTGCGGATGAGTTCATCGTCAGCGGCGATAGTCCGCAGTTCCTTGACGACGAAGTCCTCGATTTGGCCGGCAGGAATTGACGGTGAATCGCAGGCTTCGTATCCTTGCTTGTCGGCTTTGCCGCAGACGTAATAGCGATAGCGTTTGGGGCCGCGGCCGGTGGATGTGTGTAACATGATACGGTTGCATCCTGCGCAGCGAAGGATGCCTCGGAGCATGCCGTCAAAATTGGTACTGGCTTGCATCATGCCTGTGCGGCCGTTGCGTTTAAGCGATCGTGCGACCCGGTCGAAAGTTTCCGTGTCGACGATCGCCTCGTGTTGGCCTTCGTGAACTTCGTCTTTGTAGGTCAGCTTGCCGAGATAAGTGACGTTGGTGAGAAGCTGGTGGATACGGTTCTTATTGAACTCGCAGTCGCCGCGAATGGTGCCTTTCTTCGTTGTCCATTGTTTGGTTCGCCAAGCTCTCTTGTTCGCTTCTTTGGCGGTCTCGATCAACGACCGTGTTTGCAAATAGAGGTCAAACAACTGGCGAACCCGTTGGGCCTCGTGCGGCACGACGATCAGTTTGGTGTCTTCGACGGTGTAGCCGAGGATTGGGATTCCACCGCACCACTTGCCTTTGCGGCGTGTGGCGGCGATCTTGTCGCGGGTCCGCTCGCTGATCATTTCTCGCTCAAACTGGGCGAACGAGAGCAGAACGTTGAGGATCAGCCGTCCCATGCTGCTGGCCGTGTTGAACTGCTGAGTCACTGAGACAAAGGCAACCTCGTGTTTGTCAAACGTCTCCATCAAGCGTGAGAAGTCCATCAATGAACGGCTGAGGCGATCTACCTTGTAGACGACGACACAGTCGATCTTGCCGGCCTCAATGTCTTCCATCAGTCGTCTCATCGCCGGCCGGTCGAGGTTTCCGCCGGTAAAGCCGCCATCGTCGTATCGCGTGTCGATGCACTCCCAGCCTTCATGCCGTTGGCTGGCGATGAATGCTTCACCGGCATCGCGTTGCGCGTCCAGACTGTTGAACTCTTGTTCGAGTCCTATATCGGTTGACTTCCGAGTGTAAATGGCGCACCGGACAATCTTGAGTTGCTCGCGTCTCATCTGGTGACCTTTGGTTTGGTGAGGTTGAAAAATCGAAAGCCGTTCCAATGCTGGCCGGTGATTTCCGTCGCGATGGCGGAAAGCGTTTTGTAGGTTTGGCCCTCGTATTCAAAGCCCAATTGAAGAACAGTGACGACGTACTCTTGGCCCTTGTAAACGCGAACGATATAGTCGCCGACCGGCGGAAGGCGGTCGTCGTGTGGGGCTGATATTGAGGTCGCTTTTGGTTTAGGCTTTGTCGCCGATTCTTTTGGCGCGGTTACTCGCAAGTCGGCTTCATTGGCGAGCTGCGATGCCCGCTCGATAGCTCGGTTGGTGAGGCCGCCGAATTGATTGGCCTGGATTCGCCAAGCGATTCGTTTTTGCAACCATATTTTGTTCCTTCCCGTGGTCGCTTCGCCGAAGACTTCGACGTACTTGTTTTGCAGCTCGCCGACGCTCATTCGTTTCAAATCGGCAAGCTCTCTGGTGATCGTGCTACTCATCGTTTCTCCCTGACAGGTTGGAAAGGTCGGTGCCGGGTGCGTTCACCGAGGCCGTGTCATAGAGAGCCTTGAGCTTCGGGAGAGTTCAAGCGAACATCCTCCGAGTCTTGCGAGAGTTCTTCGAATTTGCCGAGGATCGGTTGGTTTTGGCGGGATCGGACGATGGCTCTGGCAAGGATGCAGACGATTTCACGACGACGATTTCGCAATTCGTCCTCTGGGGTTTTGCTGGGTTGGGTTCGCACGTGCGGATTCCGAAACGAGAAAAGGAGCCGGGCGGTTAACGCACTGCCTCTACCCCTTGAGCTACTCCGGCGGAGGGCAAATTGGCGGTGGGTCAATGGAGGAAAATTCTTCAGCGGGTGAGTCACGCGTTGGAACCTCACAACAAAACGCCAAAAACACTGTGGAACGACACTTCGGATCGGTCCCCTGGCTTCCAATTGGGCCGCCGAACATCACCAAAATTGAAAAAGTTTCTGACCCCTGTGACCAGACTTGTCACGACCACCTGGACAATGCTTACAAATAACCTGTCCACCCGATTCCAAGAAAGGAAACGACATGAAAACCACCGAAAGAGTCAATGATTACCCGAAGCTCGACATCGCAATGATTCGCAGGATTCGCAAAGAATCTGGGCGGAGCGTCGCCCAATGCGCTCGTGAAGCGGGGATGCCACCAGAAATGTGGGAACTGTTTGAAGCGGGACTCGTTCGCAAAACGGACGTCGGCGCAGTGATCTTTCTCTGGCAAGGGCTTCGCTGTGATCCAAAAGCGATCATGACGGAAATTCGTGGCAAGTTCACTAAGGTGCCAGAGTACGTCTACGTCATTGATTCGGACATCAGTGACAAGATTCTTCCGATACCGTCGGCACGTCCAGGAAAGCGCCCCAAGAAACGTCGCCGGCCGACCTCGCTTGGTCCGTCGACGGGCGGATGGAACGATATACAGCCATCTTTGAATTGAAGCCTCAGCTCGCTACTGAAGTTTAATCCGCCGCGCTTTATCGCGACACAATCGTAAGTCGGGAATGGGTCGGACGTCAGGAGACGTTCAGGAAATCGGCCACGGAGGAGCGGCAGGACGCCCACGACGGACGCAGCGGTGGTGGAACCATCGCCGGCCCGATCCCGACGCTTTTTCAGTGCTTGGATCGCTGGATCAAACAACTTTCCCACGGATGCAAATGAAACCGACAAGCTTTGAACTGCAATATCTCTTATGTCTGACCACTACCTACGACTGACCCATCACAACATCTTCAAAAACGTGGCCCACGAACGACTCCATGAATTTCTCGCCCCCTTCGCAGACTACCTTGCCACCCGCGGCATCAAACTGCCTCGCCTAGCGATCGACGATAAGTGGCGCGAAGAGGTTCGATTAATACTCCGACAACCCGACGACGGCACGCCGCGTACGCTGTTGCAGTCGGCGCATTTTGTCAACGATCTTTGCACCGAAAGCTGCATGGAGAAGTTGCTCGATCGCATCGACGGTTTGGCGGCGAAGTTTCGTGAGGAGGAAAATTCAACCATCGCGGATGTTGCCGTCGAGGCGTTCTTGCATCATCACGACGACGCAGAAGAGATCCTTCGGTGGGAACGCGTACAAACGCGAAAGTCGTTTCAGTACTTTCAAGCCAAGACGAGCGAACCGCCGGAAATCTTGCTGCCGCTCGAGCCACGGCGTCTGGCATTCCAAGATCATGTGTCGCAGTACCACATCGAAAAGCGATGCGGTCCATTCGTTGATGTGACGATTGAAGAGACCGAGACGATGTTGCGGCTTTTGGTCAGTCATGGATCTCCGTTGAAAGCGATCAAGCTGGTTGAGAATGGCCAGCCAGTCGATCGACATAGCCGGCCACGTGGCGAAGCGATGTTGGAACTGAATAAACTTGCTGGCGAATTGAAGATCAACGCAGCGACTCTCACTCGTCGGCAAATGTACCGTTCGGCGTTCGGAGAATGCTTCTTCGACGACGAGGAGATGTTCCCCGATGGCAAAATCTGGACCGCTGACCCGCTTGTCATCGACGGCAGAAAGTCTCTGTCAGTCGCGGATGTTCCGCAGCTGCTCAATGCGTCGCTGGTAAGTGTGAAAATCGCGTTGACCGGTGGCGTTCCTGAGTACGTCCGAACGGATCGCGAAGCGCTGATCGACGTGCTCGAGGACCGAATCGCGACGTTCAGCAGCTATGACGAAGAGGTCCGCATCATCGAAGCTAGGATCGCATTGACATTCGCGGATTCGCGTCGTATTCGCATGTGCACGATCAGGCCGCCCAACTTTGCGGCGTTTGGTCGAGACGGAGATGCCGATGTAATCGAGGATTTCTTGCGAAAACGAGGGTTTATCAATGGTCGCCGGATCAAGCCGTTCGCATTACCGGGAGCCGGTTTGGAGAGCCGTTCGCTCGGTGCGTCAGTCAGCAACGTCTCTGACTCATTGGCGGAACCTACTTCGTGATCGGTTCGCGATCGCCGAGCCGTGGTTGAAACCGACGGACCAGTACGCGAGTCACATTCCGAAACTCGGGTCCGACTTTGTTTGGTACCGAGTCATTGAGGATACGCCATACGTTTACATCGCGGTCGACGAGGAACAGGGTTGTCGCGTTGATGTGCAGCGCTGTGAGATGGTGATCCACCAGTTCGACTTTGGTCGGTTGGTCGCATGCCTTTCCGCGCACTTCGGTTTCGATATTCGTCTTGAACGTAGGCCCAACGATCCAGCCTGGCTGATTGGGGTCGACTCACCGCTGGCCGGCGTTGCGTTTCCAGTCTTCTTGCAATGCCGCCGAATCAGTGATGCGGTGTTGTTTGCGACCGATCACAGTGATGGACCTTTCGTTCTCATTCAGTGGGGCGATGAGCCGATCGACGACCGGACTCGGCGACGACTTGAGGGTCATGACGCCTTGCTGTTGACGTTGGATCAATTCGCGTCGCTCGACGAGCGTGGTGAACTTGCGCTTGCGGGAACTGCAAGGAACCGTCTGAAGGCATTTCGCAATTACCACTCGCCCAACATCGATGCAGCGAAGCCCAACATCGGGTTCGCCACACCAGCCGGTTGTACCTGGCCTGACGTATCGATTCGGTTTGTTGATCAACACACGGTCCGCATCTCAGTTCGCGACGAGACGGGAATCTATCTCTATTCTCAAATGGGGTTGGTGGACGCTCGGAATCGACAGCCAACGAAGCAGTGGGACCTGTTGGCTGACTTTGCCAAGGGCTATGGGCTGATGACTTGGAACTCACCGGCGGCTTGTCGCAAGAACAAGAAGCGGCGCGAGGTTCTATCCGCCACCCTGCGTGACTTCTTTCGCATTTCCGGTGATCCGATCGAACTGACCGAGGACAAGAAGGGTTGGCGATGTGTGTTCCGCATCGAGCCAGAAAGCTGACACTTGGCACTTTTCGCAGATCCCAAATCTGCAAACTCGAAAATGAATGAATTCACTTGAAGCCGTAAATCGTCGAGTTTGCGGCTTTTTGCATGGGAAATGTCTCGGAAATTTTCGCCCCCTTGGGACTTTTCGCCAGTGGCGTTCGACAGGCCTTGAACGCTTCTGACAACTCACTTTGCCGAAGCAGACCACACCGTATCCAGCCCCCAACGGGACGGTCTGTTGCTTCGGACGCGGCGTCTGTTTGCCGGCCAAGGACTGGCAACCATGCCCCCTTCTTCCGACAAGCATCCAAACACCGAGCACGACATCGTCAACGATAAGTTCGCTCGTGGCATTATCCGCCGCAAGACGCAGCAGATCATCTTGCGTCCGGGATTGAGCAACCAGGACGCACCCGCGATCGAGCAGACGATTCTGACCCACTTGATCGAGGCGATGCGATCGTTTGATCCCGCGATCGCTCATCGCAACGTGTTCATCACCACGGTGGTCGAGCGCTTCGTGATGAGCTACCTAAAAAAGCGACTGACCCAAAAAGCCGGTCCGGGATACATCCAATCGCTCAACATCGAGGTCATTGTGCCCGGCGAGTTGCCAACGGATCTGCAATACACACTCGACGAATCCATCAAGTACGCCCGTCTGCAAATCGAGCGTCGGCCGGACGACGAACTTCGTGAACTGGTCGAGGCCATGGCGGCGATGATCGCGACGCTTCCCGAACCTTGGCAACGGATGCTGGAACTCCGCAAGTCGCACTCAATGGTTCGTGTTTCTGAATTAATGGGCGTGCCGCGATCGACGCTCAACGGATGGCTTCGGGCGGTGGCGGAAAAGTTCGAGCAAGCGGGCCTTCGCGACTACCTCGCCTAAAAACTTTGGCCTCCGATCCGTCAGTCCCATCGCTAGCGGAGTAGTTCAAGGGGTAGGCGGGCATGTCTCGCCGACCGACTCAAGACACCAACCAAAGGATCATTATGCCCAACATTGCCCTCGACATCGAACGCCGCGTCGCACTTTCTTTGGCGGTCGGACGCTATCTCCGTTCTGCAGAGAGGTTCAACAATGCGTCGAAAGAGTTCACCACGTGCTGTAAATCACTACGCAAGCGACTCGGTAGCGACCAGCGTTTTGTCGTTCAAGTCGACTTCAAATACTACCTCGTCACGAGCGACCGCGACGGCAACTTCGACGTCGAACCGATCCCGTCGCTATGACAATCGTTCTTTCAAACCTCACCTCCTCACTTCAAACTTCAAATGACCAATTTACTCGAAACCATCCAAACCGGCCGCCAATCCAAACCACCGCGTGTCTTACTCTACGGTGTCGAAGGCATTGGAAAAGCACAACCATTGGATGCCAAAGTCTTGACACCTAATGGATTCGTCCCCATGGCTGACATCTCGGTCGGCGATGCCGTGATCGGTGCCAATGGGCAAGCTTGTGAAGTGCTTGGTGTCTATCCGCAGGGCACCAAAGACGTTTACCAAGTTACATTTCGCGATGGATCAACGACCCGGTGCTGTGACGACCATTTGTGGCTGACGGCGACATGTAACGAGCGATCAAAAGGAATGGCTGGTGCGGTTCGCACGCTCACAGATATCCGACATTCGCTTCGTTACGGCACTCATTTCAATCATGCCGTGCCGCGAGTGGCGCCGGTTCAGTTCCCGGCAAAAGACCTGCCGATCGATCCGTGGTTGTTGGGGATGTATTTGGGTGATGGCCATTACGGTCACAGTCTGATGATCACCAACCCTGAACTTGATATCCAAAACCGAGTCCGGAATATCATGGCTGCCGACGGTGATCAAGTAGTCATGGTCGACGATTTGCACATGCGGCTAACCTCACCGGACCGAAGCGGCACGCAATTCAAGGCGACCATTGATACGCTCGGCCTGGCTGGCCGCAAAGCCGAGGACAAATTTGTCCCAACGGTGTTCCTGAACGGTTCCGTCGAACAACGACTGGAACTAATACGGGGACTCATTGACAGCGATGGATTCGTCACAAACCCAGGCTCAGTCGAGTACACCACCGTGAGCCCGCAGCTTAGCGCAGACTTCTGCTATCTGGTTCGATCCCTCGGTGGTTCCGCTTGCGTCAAGACCAAACGTGGGTCGTACGAAAAGGATGGCATCCGGCACAAATGCAAAATGGCCTATCGAATCTTCGCTTCATTTCCAAACGAAGTCGCGCCGGTCTCCAGTGAAAAGCATTTGGCCAAATGGGGCTCGGCGGAGTGGCGAATTCATCACACCATCCGCGAAGTAACGCTGATCGGCCAGATGGAGTGCAAGTGCATTCGTATCGACTCGCTCGATTCGCTTTATGTGACTGACGACTTCATTGTCACGCACAATAGCACATTCGGCAGCGAAGCCCCCAAGCCGATCTTCATTCAAACCGAAGATGGCCTCGACGAGATCAATTGTGATCGTTTTCCGCTGGCGACGAAGTTCGATGACGTCGTCGCAGCCCTGAAAACGCTCGCGGGCGAGAAGCACGATTACGAATCGGTCGTGATCGACTCGCTCGATTGGCTCGAACGTCTTGCGTGGGACAAATTGTGCCATCAATACGGGGCCGAGTCGATTGAGAAGGTCGATGGCGGGTACGCTCGTGGCTATACGCATGCTCTCTCACTATGGCGTGAAGTGCTGGACTTGCTCGGTGTACTTCGTTCCCGCGGCATGGTGATTGTATTGATCGCGCATTCCAAAGTCGAGCGATTCGAGGATCCGGAAAGCTCGCCCTATGACCGTTATTCGCCGCGGCTTCACAAGCACGCTGCAGCCCTCGTCAAGGAATGGTGCGACGCAGTGCTGTTCGCGACTCGCAAGATGCGAACGCAAAGCGAAGACGGTGGTTTCAACCGCAAACGAACCATCGCTCACGCCATCGGCAAAGACGGCGGCGAACGCGTCATCCGTGCTTACGGTTCGCCGACCTGTGTTGCGAAGAACCGCTACGGCATCGCTGAAGAACTGCCTCTGTCCTGGTCGGCGTTCATCAACGCCATGTCGACCAACTGAACAATTCACCCCCTTTCTATCCCGTTTCAAACCCAAGGAAAACGCAATGGCTACACTCAACTTTGACGCCAACCAAGTCGAACCCACCAACTCGCTCGAACCGATTCCCGCTGGCAAGTACGTTGCCGTGATCACGGACAGCGAAATGAAGCCGACCAAGGCTGGCACCGGACAATATTTGCAACTCACGTTCGAGATCATCGAAGGCGAGTTCAAGGGGCGTCTGTTGTGGGTTCGTTTGAACCTTGACAACCCGAACGAAACCGCCGTGCAAATCGCTCAGGCGGAATTGTCCGCGATCTGCCGTGCCGCGGGTGTGATGATTGCCAAGGACAGTCAAGAACTGCATTCGTTGCCGATGATGATCAACGTTCGCCTAAAACGTCGCATCGACACCGGCGAGATGCATAACGAGATCCGTGGTTACTCCGCAACGGCGCCCGCTCCAGCTTCTAACCCGGCGCAAGCGTCCACCGCGCCTTGGAAACGCTGAGCGTGTTGCTCGTCGAAGTGCCCCACCCTCCCAGTATCAATCATTACTGGCGGCGGGTGGGGCCACGGACGTTGATCAGCAAAGGCGGTCGAGAATTTCGTCGCGACGTTTGCCGTTTGCTTCATGACATGGAGGTCCGCCCCATCACCGGCCCGCTGTCGGTCGATGTGTTGATTCACCCGCCCGATCGTCGCCGTCGTGACATCGACAATGTGCTCAAGGTACTGCTCGATGCACTCCAGCACGGCGGTGCGTACGAAGACGACAACCAAATCGTCGATCTCTCTATCCATAAACGCTGTCCGGTTAAGGGCGGCAAAGCAATCGTCCGAATTGAGGAAAACGATGGTCGCCTTTGCCCACAACTATCGCCCCGCAAATAGGGTGTGTCTGAAGTGTGACAAAAAATTCGACAGCCAAGGACCGGGAAACCGCATCTGCAGGAAATGTCACAAATTGAACGCTCGCTACACGGGGCACTGCGAAGCATGGCTGCAATCCCAACGCGGCGTGAAACGACGCAACGGTGAGGTCATCGTATGCAACTAAGACCCTACCAACGCGCCGCCGTCAACGCGGTCTATCTGCACCTACGTCGCTTCGACACCAACCCCGTCGTTGTCATTCCGACCGCTGGTGGCAAAACGCCAACGATCGCAACGATCTGCGACGATGCGGTAAATCTCTGGCAAGGCCGCGTCTTGATCCTGGCTCACGTCAAGGAACTCTTGCAACAGGCCGCCGAGAAGTTGACCGCTGTTTGCCCGAGCGTCAACTTTGGTGTCTTTTCGGCCGGCCTCGGCAAACGGCAAACCAATGGCGATGTCATCATTGCCGGTATCCAGTCCGTGCATCATCGAGCCGAGGAACTGGGGCACTTTGATATGGTCCTGGTCGACGAGTGCCATCTGGTGCCCAAAGAAGGCACCGGCATGTATCGACGGTTTCTGGCCGATGCCAAGCGAATCAATCCGAACCTACGTGTCATCGGGTTTACCGCGACGCCGTATCGACTGGACAGCGGTTCGATATGCGATGCAGCCGGTCCGTTACACGAGATCGCATATGAAGTCGGTGTCATGGACCTCATTCTAGATGGTTACCTCTGCCGTCCAACCGCTAAGGCAGCCAAACAGAAAGCAGACACCTCGGCGTTGAGGGTTCGCGGTGGTGAATTTATCGCTAGCGATACCGAAGCGTTGATGAACGCCGAACCGATGGTGGAATCCGCGTGTGACGAAATCATCGCGGCAACGGTCCAGCGGAATTCGTGCTTGATCTTCGCAGCGGGCGTCGACCATGCTCATTCGATCGCTCTCGCTTTGAAGCAGCGAGGTCAAGACTGCGAAGTTGTGACTGGCCAAACCAGACAAGGCAAACGAGATCAAACGCTCGACGACTTTCGCAACCAGCGATGCAAGTACCTCGTTAACGTCGGCGTCCTGACCACCGGGTTTGATGCCCCTACGATCGACTGTGTAGCGCTTTTGCGTCCGACGATGTCACCCGGTCTCTACTACCAAATGATCGGCCGCGGCTTTCGTCTGCATCCCGGCAAAGAAAATTGCTTGATTTTGGACTTCGCCGGCAACGTGATGCGTCACGGTCCGGTGGACTGCATCGAACCGCCGACGCCGCAGCACGATGATCGGCCCAAAGCCAAAGAGTGTCCCCAATGTGGAGCCATCGTCGCGGTCGCCAAGCGGGAATGTCCGTCCTGCAACCATGAATTCCCAGTCATTGCATCACCCCGTGTGATCAGTCACACCAGTCAACCTGCATCGGCAGCAGTGTTGTCGGAAGACATCACCGAGCAAACGCACGAGGTCCAAGACGTACTCTACAGCGTTCATACCAAACGCGACGCAGAAGAGGATGATCCGAAGTCGATGTGCGTTGAGTATGTCATCGGCATCAACTTTCATCATCGCGAGTACGTCTGTTTTGAGCACACCGGATTCGCTCGCAACAAAGCGGTTTGGTGGTGGCGAGAACGATCCTACGAACCTGTTCCGCGCACGGCGGCCGAAGCGGTTTCGTTAGCGATCCGCGGGGCGCTCGCGTTCCCCGAGGAGATTACCATTCGCAGTATCGCTGGCGAAAAGTTCGATCGGATCGTCGACACCAAGCTAACTGAAAAACCCTGCTTCTGTCTCTCTGGCATGGATGACGACGATGACGAGGTTCCGTTTTGACTTCCCAAGCAAATATCTCCAAACTTCTCGACGCCGCGCTCACGCTGGCCGATCTCGGCTACGCGGTATTTCCGTGCGCGTCGGGAACCAAACAACCGATCACGTCGCATGGATGCAACGATGCGACGAAAGACCTGGATACCATCGAGGATTGGTGGCGACGGTCGCCTTCGGCCAATATCGGCGTTTCGACCAACGGCATCTTCGTGCTTGACGTTGACGTCGGTAGCCATTGGTTGCTCGAAGATCCCGAGCGATCGATGGACCTGGCCGTTGCACCTTTGTCGCTAACCGCACGAGGCGGTCGGCAGTACTTCTTCCGCCGTCCCGAAGGCGTCACCTGGAAGAATTGGAACAGTGAGCTGGCCAAGTTCGTCGACATCAAAGTCGATGGAGGCTACGTCGTCGTTCCGCCCTCCGTCCTCGAAGGCGGCCGGCGGTACCACTGGGCACCGACGATGGGACTCGATATCGGTCCCGAAGATCTGCCTTTGCCGCCTCAGTGGCTGGTCGATGATCTCAATCGTCTATCCGACGGCCACCCATCCGAACGTGTCACAACGACCGAGGTTGGCGGTAACCGAATTCCCGCCGGCCAACGCAACGGCACACTGGCCCGCCTGGGCGGCACGATGCGGCGAGCCGGAATGTCGGTCGACGAAATCGCTGCCGCCATTCAGGAAACAAATCGCGTTCGTTGCGATCCGCCGATGGATCGCGACGAGGTCGATCGGATCGCGGCCAGCGTTGCTCGGTACGAGCCTGATCAAATCAACGTGGCGACGATCGAGAATCATTTCGAGCAAGATCGTCGGGCTGCCGAAGAGAAACTGTTCAACATTGTCTCCAGTCGAGATCTCGACGCATCGCAGTACGATATGGAATACCTCATCAACGGTATCCTCGTCCGAGGACAACCGTCGATGATTGCCGGCCCAAAGAAAACGCTCAAAACCAACATTAGTGTCGACTTGGCATTATCGCTCGCCGAAGCGACACCGTTTCTTGGTAAATTCGATGTCAAGCTATCCCGACGTGTCGGTGTGATGTCCGGCGAGTCGGGTGCGGCAACCATCCAGGAAACCGCACGCCGAGTCGCGCGTTCAAAACAGCTTCGTCTCTCGGATTGCCAAGGTGCTGTCTGGTGCTTCGACGTTCCGCAGTTGACCAACCAAGAGCACATCGACGCGATGAAACGCGTGATTGAGGACCATGCACTTGACGTGCTGATCCTCGATCCGACCTACTTGATGATGCTCGGACTAGGCAACGACGCCGGCAACCTGTTCATCGTTGGCGGTCTGCTCAAATCCATTGGCGAGCTGGCGCAAGAGACCGGCTGCACGCCGATCCTGTGCCATCACCTCAAGAAGAGCATCGCCGACCCGTACGAACCTGCGGAACTGGAAAACATCGCCTGGGCTGGCTTTCAAGAGTTCGTCCGTCAATGGATTTTGCTGAACCGACGCGTCAAATACGATCCCGAACGTGGCGGCCATCACGAACTATGGATGAGTGTCGGTGGCTCGGCCGGCCACAGTGGTCTGTGGGGCGTTGATGTGCAGGAGGGAACGCGTGACGACCCCGGCGGTCGACGTTGGGACGTGAACATACTGGAGTCCAACGACGCATATGCACAGCGTGACGCCCAAGAGGAACAGGCAGGCGAACAACGCAAAGTGTCCCGCGCCGAACGCAAGCATGAGAAGGAGCGTGCGTCGCTGCTCAGTGCACTTGCGAAGTTCAAGACCGGTGAGACAAGCCGCGTCATCCGTGAAGCCGCTGGCGTCAGCGGCAACCGTTTCAACAACCTAATCGAGGAACTGATTGAAGATGGAATGGCCCGCCAATGTGAAATCACGAAAGCAAATGGACAAAAATATGAAGGCTATATCATCAGTGGGACTGAACTGTCCCAGTGAGTCCCACCAGTGGCGTTCGAATCGCCAGCGACAGTGGGACAACGCTGTCCCAGTGTGTCCCACTGCTGTTGCTGTGTTCACTGGGACCACTGGGACTCAGTGGGACAAACGTGTTGTCCCAGTGGGCGAGCACACCAGTGGGACAAAGCCCCTATAGGGGGCTGTCCCACTGATGTGCGGTGTGCCGTCGAATCCCACTGATGTGTCCCAGTGAAAGTTGTCCCAGTGAAATCGATGGTGGGCGAGCAGGGCTGACGCTGGCGAACGCAGACGAAAGATGACCCCGGAAACATTTTAGGTACTCCCCGGCGATTTGAACGCCAATATGGGCACACGGAACAGGCACCTTGTCCAGCACAGTTTGTTTTGATTGTCCGAGTGTGAGACAATACAATTAGCGTGATCGGTCACTGAAATGGAGGTTTCCATGCCTAGTCTCAAGAACAAGTCCCGATTAGCTCGTTGGTTGCTCCTAATTGTCGGTTTACTTTGCTTTGCGATCGGAGTGTGGTACCTGCTTTTGGCACCGCCGTTCGAAATGGCAGGAGCACATGGCACGCCTCTTACCTTTCTTGAGGAGGAAGTAGAAAAGAACACTCTGATTGTTGTTGGAGGGTTTCTACTCACACAATGGCTGTTCTTGTGTCCCCATGGTCGCTTGAAAATGCACCTGACCGATAGTGGACGACCGATGTGGTTGTCTCTCGTATGTGCGGCGCTGGCAACTGCAATGCTATCCATCGCAATGATCGCTACGCTTCTTGAGATCCCAAATCTGTGGGGACCATTTATTGAGAACATGAGTGTCGCCTGGACTGTAATCGGAATTCTCTGGCTGATATGGATTGGTGTATTTTTCGTTTACTGGCGTGGTGTCGACCGGATGGACTCCATGACGAGAATGATTCGCCTCTTGATCAAAGGGAGCATCCTTGAACTTCTTGTAGCCGTACCCGTGCATGTGGCTGTCTGGGATCGCGAGAAAGAGTGCTATTGTTCGCGAGGTTCGTACACCGGCATTGTATTAGGGACAACGGTACTGCTGTGGGCATTTGGCCCTGGGCTTGTTCTCCTCTTTGCCAGAGAGTTTCAGCAGAGGAAATGCCTCCACAAGATTAGTACCAGAGAAACGGTAGAGCAGCAGAGTTCCGAGAACGATAAGAACTAACCACCTAGCCAACCAAACATCTAACCATCCACCCAACGACCGACCCTTTTCCGTTTCTTCACCTCTGGAAAAGGACTCTGCCATGCAGGTCGAAATGTGGTCGCTTGATCGAATCAAGCCTTACGAAAACAATCCGCGTCTGAATGACGATGCTGTTGACGCGGTCGTTCATAGCATCAACGAATTCGGTTTCCGACAACCGATCGTCGTCGACACCGACGGCGTCATCATCGTCGGCCATACGCGGTTCAAAGCCGCCAAGAAGATCGGGCTGACCGAAGTCCCGGTCCACGTCGCAAAAGACATGGAACCCGAAGCGGTCCGAGCCTACCGGATCGCCGACAACCGTACTGGCGAGAATGCAGAGTGGGACTTCGACCTGCTGCCACTCGAAATGGGAGCGTTACAAGACGCAGGTTTTAATTGTGAACTGATCGGTTTCGATGCCGATGAACTCGCCAAATTGCTGCATGCCGACGAGACGCAAGGGCTGACGGATCCCGATGACGTACCCGAACCGCCTGATGAAGCCATCACCCAGTCCGGCGACATTTGGATTCTTGGCGATCACCGATTGATGTGCGGCGATTCGTCAAAACCGGACGACCTGGACCGGCTACTGAATGGACAACCGATCCATTTGATCCACATGGATCCGCCCTATAATGTCAGCGTTTCGCCCCGCAGCAAGAACGCGATCGCTGCCGGCAACAGCACCTTCGCCGGCGATGGCAAGAAGGCCAAAGGTGAGCGAAAGATGCGTGCCAAAGATCGCCCGCTGGCCAACGACTTCATCTCCGAAGAGGAGTTTGACCGGCTCTTGTTGGCTTGGTTCGAAAACGCTTCTCGCGTGCTCGTTCCTGGCGGATGTGCGTATGTGTGGGGAGGCTACGCAAACCTGGGTAACTATCCCGGCCCTCTCAAACAGGCCAAAATTTACATGAGCCAAGCGATTGTTTGGGACAAGCAGCATCCTGTGATGACAAGAAAAGATTTCATGGGCGCGTTTGAAATTTGTTTTTACGGTTGGAAAGAAGGGGCCGGCCACAAGTACTTCGGGCCGAACAACGCCACCGACCTTTGGCACGTCAAGAAGATCCCGCCGCAACAGCTCGAACATCTCACCGGCAAACCGGCGGAACTGGCGGTCAATGCGATGCAGTATTCGTCACGCAGGGGCGACAACGTGCTTGACTTATTCGGCGGCAGTGGATCGACATTGATCGGCGCGGAACAGACTGGTCGGAAAGCATACTTGATGGAACTCGATCCGCCGTACTGCGACGTGATCGTCGACCGCTACCAACGCTTCACCGGCAAACCCGCGATCTTGGAGCGGACCGGCGAATCGCCGATCCCAGTCGGCAAGCGTGAGGAAAATATGCGTTAGTCGGTTGAGACGTGATGTGACTCAAAGAAGTTGGCGATGTCTTGCTTCGTTACTTTGCTCGACGTTGTATCAAGCACAAGTTGCACAAGTTCCTCATCCGTCGCTTCAATTGCAACCTCGTTGATTTCCAAGAAGATTAATGCAGCTTCCAGTCCGACTCGTTTGTTGCCATCGACGAACGGGTGGTTCATGACCAAGTGAAACAAGTAAGCCGCGGCCATCTCGAATGGAAACACATGAAGAAAGTCGCCGCCGAAAGAAGCTTGTGGTTGTGCGATCGCAGACTCAAGTAGTCCCGCGTCTCGCAGGCCATCGTCACCACCATACGCTCGAATCTGAAACGCATGCGACTCCAGAATATCATCAACCGCCAGCAACAGAATGCCATCAATCATCTACTCCGCCAACTTTCTGAATGCCTCGGAGTGTTTCTTATTGACAGCTGTTCGAGCCGCGCGGACGCGAGTTTTCTTGTCAGCCTCGGAATAGGGAGCGATGTTAATCGTTCGCCCGTCCGTGGTCAGCTCGACCTGCGATTCCGGTTCAATTTTCAACAGATCCAAAATCGGGCGATCGATCACGATTGCCCAGCTATTGCCGTGCTTCACCAATTTCTTAATCATTTTTACCCCACAAACATGGTCGACCAATGTATCACCATTGTGATAACGCGGTATCCGGGCGTCAAGCCATGGGTCTGGACGAGAAATGCAAACGCAAATGACTAGAATTCCTTGCAAGACCAAGTTCCGTCTTCAAAGACATAGACGTATTTGGCACCGCAGTTCCTCGCGAACTCGATCAACGCTGCGCCCGTCGGCATCATCACCGCTGGGTGACCGTCGGAAAAGTACTCCGGCTCGCCGGACTCTCTTTGCAGGCAACGAAGGTCTCCACCAGCGACGAGGTTTGCAGCATCGGCTTGGTTCGCATAGTGGTGCATTAGTATTGCTCCAGTGTGGTCAGGGTATCCGTCATAGTGAAGGTAAACGGCGTCGTAGAAACCGTCGGCGCGGCGGACTGCGATGGTGGCACGGGTGGACATTGGGGTTGCTCCTTAGTTCGGTTGGTCAGGTTTGGTGGAAACGATCTCCACCTGGTCCGGCGGCATGGAAAGCATCAGCGATCGGCCGCAGTCCCAATCGACATCGACTTGCGTCCAATCGCCGTGAGGATAGACGCCGACGACCGTTCCGGTGGAGCCGGCGGGAATCGGGTCGGGATCGTCAGCCATCGAAAGCAGCCGCACGCGATCGCCCACCTTGAGTTTGGTTTGCATCGTGGTGTTCCCTAATTGCGAGCGTTGTTTGTTTCGTCGACCAGCGCGGCGACTTCCGAAAGTTGAGCGTTGATCAGGTTCAAAGCACGCAGGTGCGTCCAACGAAGTGCCTTGTTGTCGGGCCGAATCATTCGGTCAAGCTGCAACTCGATGTGTTGAAGCAAGTCGCGTGAAATTTGATGAGCGTTCTCGTAAGCCGCGGTCGGCTCGATTGGCCGCGGTGCGAGGGTTTGAAGTTTTGCCATATCGTTTCTCCATTTGAGTCTTTGCAAAACCGTTCGTACAAACACACAGGAGCCATGGGTTTGGCGAAAGATCAAGCTAGGACCGCAAAACATGTGAAGGATTCTGCATGTTTCTTGCGAGCGGCTGTCGGCCCGCGACGTTGCCGCGTGTCGCGTCGCTCAGGGGTTTCGCATCGTCATGCAATCAACGAGCAAACGCCCGTACGTTTTGAACGTCGGGCGTTGTCGGCGGCGTTCAGTTCAGAACGCGAGTGGGACCAAGACGTGGGCGTTCGTGCCCGTCACCGCGAACTCTTCTCCAGTCATGGTCCGCGCGTAGATGCAATCGCCGCGGCGAACCAAGCATTCCACCACGCTGGATTCAAAAGTGTCGCCGGCAATCGACCGCAACTCGTAGCCCCTGTCGGGTTTCGGCGATGCCGTTTCTCCGTCGAACAAATCCGCGACCTGGCGGACGTCGCAAATGAATTTCACAGCGTCACCCTACGCGCGTGCCGTGAACCGACCACGTTCAGTTTTGATAAACCGGCTTTCGTCGCCCTTCTTCATCTCGCGGAGGATCGCCGAGTACAGTGTGGCGTGGGGCGTCTTGCCTCCGGGGCTTTCCCACAAACCGGCCTCGGTCATCGCGGCGATCATTTCTTGAGCGTTCATCGGTCCGGGCGAATCTGCCAAGACTTGCAATGCCGCTTTGACACACGACAGCTTTTTCTCACCGTGGTCGACGTTTGTAGCTTTCGCTTTCTTAACCCTCTTCACCGCACGCGTTGGAGTCGATGGCTCTGCCGATTCAACCGCTGGAGTTTGTCGTGCCGAACCAAGCAGTCGCTGGGCAGACTTGATCCGCACTTTTTTATTGGTCGTCAAGTTCGTCGCGTCCCAGCCGCCGCTGGAATTCTCCGCGTCGATCCGAACAACCACCTTCCTGTTGGTGACGTTCGCGTAGTATTCGCCACCGATTCGTACTTCTGTTTTCTTCATCGTCGTTTCTCCAATTCGTGTTTTGTAGTTGGCTGCCATCGTCAGGCCGCGGGAACCACCCGCGACAACGGTGGCGGGCGTTTCGGCTTTCATCCCTGTGAATTGCGCTGCGAATCCGTCCGCGGCGTTGGCCTTTTGGCCGGCGGGTTATACGATCGCGCCAAGGACGCTCTTATTGAGCCGATCCAGCATCTCGCAAAAGATATAGTGCTCTTCCAAGATCGGGCCGTTCGGTCCCAGGTCCGCATCGGCCTTTTCGAGGGCGTCGACCAAGGGGCGAAGGTTGTCGGCGATTCGGTAGTAAGATTCGCGAATGTCTTGGTAGGTCGCCGGGTCCAGTTTTTTCATCTCTGTGCGAAGGGCGGCGGCTCTGGTCTTTTGGGATTCGTTCATGGCCATGCTTGGGTCTCTCGTGCAAAGGGTTTTGAAATCGTTTTGCCGTTTGGCGTTAACACACATCAGCCATGCTCTTGGGAACACATCAAGCGAAGTCCGGCAGCAATTCGCACTCTTTTGCGATATTTTCAAGCTTCGCCGACGTTCGCGTTTGTGGGCCGGAAAGAGATGTCGGCATGGTCTGCCGCATGTTGGCAACCGCTCGCAACACGGGCTAACGTCGGCGGCGATTCAACGAGAAACAGCCACGCTGGCGAGCGTGGCGGAAAGGTTGCGGGTGAGAATCTATTCGCCGGCCGGAGCAACGAAATCTTTCAATTCTTTGAGCCGCTCGCAAAGGTGTTGCAGCGAACCGACGTGTTCCCAATTAATGGGATGGTCGGAGTCGGGGGCCGGCATGTCTTCGACGATTTGGTGAAGGTCTTCGAGCAAGGTCAAAGCCCGGACATGCGCGGTTACGTAAGCGTCTTCAACTCGAGCGGTGTTTTTTGCCATGGTTGGGTCTCCGTTATTGGAAAGGGGAAATGCGTTTGCGTTGACACACATGAGCCATGCATCGCCCGCAACATCAAGCGAAGTTCGGAAAACGTTTTGAATGTTTTCCAAACACTTTTTCGCCGGCCGAGATCAGCTCGTGCGAGCAGTTTCCCAAGCCCGTTTGCTGCCGTAGCAAATCTGCCCACCTTCGACGATGTAGACCATCGCGTCGTCGGCCACGTCTTGGTCGTCGAAGTACTCGCTGGGGTCATCTTCGCTCGCTTCGTTCATTTCCGCGCCGCTGGTCACACCGGCAATGCGGTTCTCGAATGGCCAGTTCTCTTGCGTCATCAACCGTACCTCGGCGTCGCCGCCGTGTTCTTCTGCGTATTCGGCCAACAGGTTGATCAAGGTTTCGAGCGTCATGTTTGGGTCTCCGTTTCGGTGAAAGTAAATGCGTTTCGCATGTCTACACATCAGCCATGGATTTCAGAACACCTCAAGCAAGTTTTGCGAGGAACATGCAGTCTTTTTCAATGTTTCTGGATGTCGCCGACGTGGCCGACAACCGCATCGTGTGGCGTCAGGGAACACAATGGCCTCCTACCTTTGACCTACCGGAAGATCGCGACGTTTGACGAACGTTGCGGCGAGAACACGAAGAAACGCCGCGTTGCGGTCCGCGGCGTTACATGCTTGGCGATTGGTCGGTTATCAAATCGCCCGGTCGTACTTGCGGGCCATTTCCAAAAGCTTCGTTTTGGTCGCCTTCCAGTCGCATGTTTGGTCGGCGGCCGAAAGTTCACCGAACCGTTTGTTGCAAAGGTTGCCCTTGTACCAACCCTTCGTCCAACCGAGCCGGTAGAAGAGTCGGTTGAGCTCCGTTTCGCCTTCCCCCGCGCCGGGGCGATCCCAGCAACTCTTGGTTCCGGGCTTCTTGGCGTAATCCCAGCCGCTACAGCGATTTGTATTCAAGGCGAGTTCTACCAAGCCGATGCACATTTGGATGTAGCCGAGGGCCTTGGCCTTGTTGGTCGTTCCGGCGAAGGCCCGGAATTCGATTCGGTTTCGGCCGCGGGCCATGTGCGTCAGGTTCAAAAGGTGGTAGCGGTCCGATTCGCAGCGTCGTTTCGCTTCGTCTTTGTTGCCGTAGGCTTTGACCGTTTTGGCCCAGTTGGTTCGTTCGCGTCGTTTCGTTCCGGTCGAGGCGTAGATGGCTCGTTCGTGGTTTCCGACCAAGCTGATCAGGCGGGAAAGGGCCGCGGCGTCTCCGTTGAATTCGATCGTGACGTGGACGCCGCAAGAAAAGTTGACCCGCGCGCCGTGCGCGTTGATCTTGTCGAGGGCCTCTTCGACCTGGCGGAGCCCTTCGTAGCCGCGAAGTTTCGGCGATACGAATTCGCATCCTTTGCGGTTGGGAGCAAGCGTTCGAATACTGCTGTCGCGTTCGGCTTTCCAGCCTGTCGGCAGCCAAGATACTTGCGTTCCGTTGTGGTATCCGCCGATCGGCGTTGTGTCATTGGTGGGGAGGGTCGTTTCGAATTCAATACCGAAGGCGATGTTGTTGGCGTGCATGTTTGGGTCTCCGAAGGCTGGTTGGTTATGTGTGTGTTTCGTGGTTGCGTTAACACACATGAAGCCATGGCTTTCGGGACACCTCAACTCAGTTCTGGCAGTAATGTTTCAATAATCCTAAGCTTTCCTTTCACCCCCACACGCCGCCAGTTTTGGCCCACTGTCGCGTGAAATACATGCTCGCATTACTAGGCAAACATGGACCAATGACGCGACACGCAACGACGTGTTGCCGACGTTTCGAAATTCACAAATCACGGAGAGATGAGATGACAAACCCATCAGGGCCGGTCGATCCAGGGCGGATGTCGATTGAAGTGGCTGCCAAGCTTTTGTCGTCGGCGTATCGGCAACGGATTGCCGAAGAAAAGATCCGACAAGACGTCGCCAATGGAGCACCAACCAATGCCGACGGAACGATCAGTGTCGTGGCGTATACGGCCTGGCTGCTGCATCAAACGCTACGCGATGAATCGTAGTCAAGAGAGCTGGCTATTGAATCGGATAGAGTTCAGCGTTGCGTTTCGCCTCGTCCGCCATCTCTCGATTGAACGAACCGTGTGGAAGGGTGCCATCTTGGAAATACCTTTTCAAAACGGCACCAGGGTTGATCCAATGAAAAGCAAACCCGCGAATTGGATGAACCACCGAAGGATCCAACGAATCGATCTTGCCATCGTGGAGTCGTTTCATTGCCTCAAAGTCAATACGGACGTTCTGTTTCGCTGCGTCGATTGTCTTGGGATCCGGCAAATAGGGCGAGAAGTACTCGTAGCCGACGAGGTCATCCCACTTCGCCGGCGGCTGGCCACCATGCTCTTCAGCATACGAAACGATGATGTTCGTGACGCCCCATTCATAGTACGACGAATGAATGCCGCGTTGAAGATTCACGACAGCCCAGACACCGACGGCAAAGAGCAGAATGCAAACCAATGGAAGCGATCGAAGAAGCCTGTTCGGTCGCTTCTTCGTGTCATCGGATTTCTTCGTTTCGCGATCTACGGGATCCATATCCCAAATTGTACCTAACGGTTGGCATCCATGTTGACATCCCAGGAGACGAAGAATGGCTATTGACCCACGGAAACTAAAGCCTAGCGAATGCGTTCGCACGCTCAACTCAACGAGTCTGGGCGAGGTCTCGAGTGAACGCCAACTGTACCGACACCGTCAACGAGCAGGGCATCGCATCGGTGATGGAAAGCACGTCGATTTGCTCCGCTACTGCGCTTGGTTGCATCAAGAACGGCATGCGCCAACCCCGCCTGCCGAAGTAGATCCGTATAGCAGAGTCAAAGACAAGGCTCGTGCACGAAACGCCGCGATCGCCTTGGCCGGTCGCGACATCGGTGACTTGCCTGATGTTGAGAATTCAGAGCGAAAAGAGAAGGCCGCGGGAAGCTTTCGTTCATTTTGCGAAGCGTATTTCTCGTTGACGTTTCATCTTGCATGGTCGCCGGACCACTTGAAGGTAATCGAACGCATCGAAGAAGCCGTCGTTCGCGGCGGGTTGTTCTCGTTGGCAATGGCACGCGGTAGTGGCAAGAGTTCGCTTGCGGAGGTCGCGTGTATCTGGGCGGTGTTCAATGGCTACCGTGACTTCGTCTGCTTGATCGGCAGTGACGAAGGTCATGCCTGCGATATGCTCGAATCAATCAAAACCGAACTCGACGCCAACGAACTGCTCTTGGCCGACTACCCTGAGGTTTGCTTTCCAATCCAGGCGTTGGACGGCATCTCCAACCGAGCCAACGGGCAACTCTATCAGGGCAAACGTACGCAAATCGGTTGGACTGCAAAGGAAGTCGTTCTACCAACAATCGCCGGCAGCAAAGCGAGCGGCGCAATCATCAAGGTCGCAGGCTTGACCGGCCGCATCCGCGGGATGAAATTCAAACGCCCCGACGGAAAGACCGTTCGGCCGTCGCTCGTGGTGTTGGATGACCCGCAGACGGACGAGTCCGCGAGGTCGCTGTCGCAGTGTGCAAACCGCGAGGCCATCCTCGCCGGTGCCGTCCTCGGACTCGCCGGACCCGGTAAGAAGATCTCGGGCATCATGCCATGCACCGTGATCCGCCCCGGCGACATGGCCGACAATATCCTCGATCGCGACAAACATCCCGAGTGGAACGGTGCGCGGACGCGAATGGTCAATTCATTCCCAACCAACGAGACGTTGTGGGAACGCTACGCCGAGATTCGTGCCGAAGGTTTGCGTGCCGGCGACGGTGGCGCGACTGGCACCGAGTTTTATCGACAGAACCGCGAGGCAATGGACGAGGGTGCCGAGGTTTCATGGAAAGAACGCTTCAATCACGACGAGTTGTCGGCGATTCAACACGCGATGAATCTAAAACTGCAAGATGAAGCCGCATTTTTCGCCGAATACCAAAATGAACCATTGCCGGCTGAGACGATCGACGCCGATCAACTCACTGCCGAGCAAGTCGCCAATAAGATCAACGGAACGGATCGGTGCTGCGTTCCCATCGCGGCAAACCACCTCACCGCTTTCATCGACGTCCAAGGCAAGCTGCTGTTCTACGTCGTCGCCGCATGGGAGGACGATTTTACTGGCTATGTCGTCGATTATGGAACTTTTCCTGATCAGAAGCGAGGCCATTTCACGCTGCGAGATGCACGCCAGACGCTCGCTACCGTTGCCGACGGAACCGGTCTCGAGGGATCCATCTACGCTGGCCTCGATGCGTTGACCGACGATCTACTCGGCCGTGAATGGCAGCGTGACGACGGCGCGGCAATGAAGATCGGCCGTTGTATGATCGACGCAAACTGGGGCCATTCAACCAACGTCGTTTACCAGTTCTGCCGACAAAGTCCGCACGCATCGATCCTGCTCCCCTCACATGGTCGCTTCGTTGGCGCCTCATCGAATCCGTTCAGCGAATACAAACGCCGACCTGGCGATCGTGTTGGTCTCAACTGGCGAGTCCCCTCGATTCACGGCAAGCGAGCGATCCGGCACGTCATCTACGATACGAACTGGTGGAAGTCGTTCACGCACGCCCGTCTTGCGGTCGCGATGGGAGATCGAGGATGCCTCTCAGTCTTCGGAGACCGAGCCGAACAACATCGCATGTTCGCCGAGCAAATCACCGCTGAGTACTTCATCAAAACCGAAGGCCGCGGCCGAACCGTTGACGAATGGAAAGCCCGCCCCGAACAGCCCGACAATCACTGGCTCGATTGCCTCGTTGGCTGTGCGGTCGGAGCGTCGATGCAGGGTGCGTTGCTCTTCGGAACTGATGTGTCTAGTTCACGGACTCGCGGGCGGTTGAGCTTTCGGGAAATGCAGCAGCGGAAGCGTTGCTGATCTCAGAAGTCATCTCCGGTCGATGGAACCGAATTCGACTTGCTTTCAGTAGTTAGTCGGACACAACTCGTTTCCATGAAAATGGTACACCGCTTCACTTCTCAGCAAGCACTGACTCGGCCTCGGCTACGATCCGATAGACCGGCCCTTGGTTTGTACGCAGTGAGCGGACTCCCTTTCGCGCTAACTCTAGTTGCTCGCGGGCAAGGTCGGCATTGCCTAGTTGATACAGGACGATGGAACGAACAGCTCTCGCGTAAACTTGTAGGCCGAACGCTGTCCCAAGAGCATCATTATCGATGTGATTCCACTGAACACCTTCGAGCCCCTTCAGAGCCTCATCGGCTTCTTTCAGATGTCCTGAACGGAACAGAGCCACGCCTTTTGTAAATTCATATTCTGGACAGTCAGGCACACACTTCGTGGCTTTTGTTGCCAATTCAAGTGCTTCCATATACCGTTCGCTGTTCTGTCTAAACAGGATCTTGCGGCTTTCGGTCTGCATTCGATACGGAATCTCGTGCTGCTCGGTCGGATTGGACTTGGCGAACTCAGGAACTGTCGGGCGATGGCGTTCGCTGGCCTCAAAGATTTGAATCTTTCCTTCTGCACCGATACAGGCAACGGTTTCGTTGGTGGGGTCGTAAGCCAATCCATAGCTACCCTGTTTAGCCCACTCGTAGATGACATTTCCGTCATTCGAATCAAGGATCATTGCCGAATAGTCTTCCATATCCGGCATTAAGAACAATCGTTTTCCGCTCTTAGAGAAAGCAAGCCCCCAAACATACCTGGAATGCCTTTTTTTCCATTTCAACTCCCCTGACTCTAAATCGAACAACCAGTACCAATCTGTGGTGAGACCTGCGAGGGTCCTTGAATCGGGTGAAAAAACAAGGTTTTTTGTTCGTCCAGCAGGAACGCGAACTGTTACCTTGGATGCCTGGCCGTTGAAGTCCCGGATGACAACTTTTTGCCCTGCTGCGTAAGCGACCCACTGGCCGTCAGGAGAGGACGCGAGCGCCGTGACATTACTAGTACGCTCAGCGAGATCCGACTGTGATAGAGCGTCCCGATTCAGTTCCAATATCCCCCGATCCGGCGTGCCAAATAGCAATTTGCTCTTGCCCGGCGCAACAGCCATCAAATGTACCAATTGGGGTGGCGAATCAGCATTGGTTCGGTGCTGCCAGCTTGGTTTTCCCGCAGGAACATCCCACGCGATCACTACTCCGTCTGCATCCGTGCTGTACAGCGATCCATCGTGATCCCAGACGAGTTCTCGCACGGTGGATTGGTGTCCGTGCAGGAGCTGCTTGGTCGTCCATGTCGTGGTATCCCAAACCATGATGGAGCGATCGGTCCCGGCAGCGGCAAACCAGTTTCCATCTGAGCTGAAAGCGCTGGCCACAAGGTATTCGTCGCGAAGCCCCTCCAACGCGATCACCCGTTTATTAGTATCTTTGTCGTGACTATCCAATCGATGAACACGAATGCAGCGGTCGTCGAAGTAGGCGAAAACGTGTTGATCTGGACTGAAGTTCGACCACCAGTTGTAGGATGACGGGCTCTTGATTGTTCGAGTGAGTTTTCCAAGACGCCAATCCCAGAATTGGATCATGTGATCCCCACAAGCGGCAAGCACTTCACCATCAGGACGAAATCGCACCGATTTGACGTTGTCGAGGTGCCCGGAGAAGTCTTGCTCTACCTGCCAGGTTTCTGTGTTCCAGATCACAACACCCGATGCCCCACCGCCAACGAGAAAATCGCCGGATGGACTAAAGGCAAAGGCAATGCACTTCGCAAAGGCAATGGACTTCGCGTACTCTCCCTCAAGCTTAAGATGACGGACGAAATCCAAAGTCTCCGCATCAAAGATTCTGATTTTTGGGATTGCATCATCAGTGCTGGTGACCCCTGTGGCCAGATACCGCCCCCGAGCATCAAATTCGATGCCGCGCAGTTGATCTTTCAACTCCTTGGAGGCGAGCATCATCGCCGATTCGACGTCCCACAGCTTTAATTGGCCATCGTGACAACACGATGCCAACCGGCTTCCATCGGGACTGAATCCAAGTCCGTTCACACGACCAGAATGAGCACGATCAATTTTGTGGCGCACCTGACGACTCTCGAGATCTACCAGGAAAAGATTTCCTTCTCGATCCGCCACTGCCACTAACTGGTTGTCAGGGTGAAGGGCGCTCATCATCAGTTCCAATTCGCTGACCGGAATCACGTCGAGCAACTCTTGCGTTTCAATGTCCCAAATGCAAAGCCCGCCATCGTTGTCATTGAGCCCGATAGAAACCATTTGATCGCCACGTCCTGGAAAGAGCGGGACTTGGCAGCCGGGAATCGGCGAGTCGAAGTTCGTCACGAGATGCATCAACCGGTCGTATTCCCAGTCTCGCTGGTTCTCGGGACATTCGGCCAACACTTCTCTAGCGTCGTCGTACGCGAACTGGAACTCCAGTTCGGAAGCCTTTTGGATCTGTGTGCGATACAACTGTCCTGCCAATTTCTTGGCCAGTTGCTTGTTTAATTCAGCTTGCAACTCAGCTTTCTTTCGAGCCGCATCGGTTTCATCCCGTTGGTGTGCCAACGCAGTTCTGTCCCTGGCCGATTGACGCCACATCTCGTCCGAGTGTCGCCACATTGCCGTGCTAAAAACGGTGGCTGCGATCATAGTCAGACAAATTGCTGCGGACGAGCCAACCAATGCCCGATGTCGACGGACGTATTTGCGCATGCGATACACCATAGACGGTGGTCGTGCCTCAACGGGTTGATTGTCCAGGTATCGTTCAACGTCGCGACACAAATCCAGTGGTGTCGGATAACGCCGATCGCGTTCCTTTTCTAGTGTTCTCATCACGATCCATTCGAGGTCTCCGCGAATCTGGCTGGCGAGCAGATCGGGTTTCAGGCCACGATGTTCTGCAATATCAAACAACTGCTGCTTTTCGGTCGTACTAAGTCGATCGCTGGGACGTACCGGTTCCTGTTCGCAAATCATCCGTTGCACTTCGAGATGCCCGGCTTCGCGGAATTCATCTGCGGTCAGCGGCGTGGTGCCCACGAGTAACTCGTACATTAGCACACCGAGTGAATAGATGTCACTGAGTGTGTCGACGCCCAATCCGCTCATTTCTGCTTGCTCCGGACTCATGTACTGCGGCGTACCGATCATCTGCCCATAACGCGTGAAAAAGAGATTGTCTGTCAATTGTTGATTAATGGCTTTTGCGACACCAAAATCGATCACTTTGACCACCGGTGTCCCGTCATGAAACGTCACCATCACGTTGGACGGCTTTAGGTCGCGGTGAATGATTCCTTTCTGATGTGCGTGTTGGACCGCTCGGCACACGTCCATCAAGAGCCGTAACCTTTGTTCCAACCCCAGTCGTTTTGCATCGCAAAACTTAGTGATCGATACGCCACGGACAAGTTCCATCACGAAGTAGGGCCGGCCTGTGGGCGTGTAACCACCGTCAAACACCGATGCGATGTTCGGATGACTCATCATCGCGAGTGCCTGTCGCTCGGCTTCAAACCTGCCGACAATTTCCTTGGAGTCCATTCCTGGCTTGATGATTTTTAACGCGACCTTGCGCCGAACCGGACTTGTTTGCTCCGCCATATAGACGACGCCGAATCCACCCTCTCCAATTTTCTGAAGCAACACGTAGTTGTCGATCGTCTCTCCTTCCGACTCAACTGGATCGCGGCTTTCGACCGTTTCAGGAACGGGAACCAGCGGTTTCTCCAAGAAGCTGTCGCCTTTGTCAGCCTCAACAAGCTTCAGGATTCGCTCATAGCGCTCGGCGTTGTCGCCGCAGACCTGCTCGAGATAGACTTCGACCGCATCCAGAGAATCCAGCTGTCTGGCTATATTGAAAAGGTCTTTGTCGGAAAGATGGTCGCTGGCCATGGTTCGCTCCTGTCACGCACGCGGGAATGTCTGTGTAGGGCAATGCGATAATGATGCGAGTTTTCCCTAACAAATTCAGGAATTTCCTCCTTCATTCTCCGGAAAAATCTGCACGCGTAGCCAGCTTCGTGCAAAAGCCCAGTCATTGTCAGCCGTTGCGGGACTGATCCCAATCGCTTCGGCTGCCTGCTTGATCGTCATACCACAGAAGAATCGTAGTTTGACGACCTGTGCAGCGCGGGAATCCTCGACTTCCAGTCGTCCGATCGCGTCATTCAGCGCGATCACGTCCAACTCGAACCCGCCACCAGCCAAGTCCACGTCGCCAAGGTCCACGCGTTTCCGTCCCCCTCCCCGCTTCACGCTATTCTTCCGTCGGGCCTGCTCCACCAAGATCCTCCGCATGGCTTCAGCAGCGGCTCCGAAGAAGTGCGCCCGACTATCCCAATGTTGAGCTTCAGGAACATTGACTAACCTTACGTACGCTTCGTGAACCAAGGCCGTTGCCTGTAACGTTTGACCAGACTTCTCGTGTTTGAGTCGAGCCGCGGCAAGGCGTCGCAATTCCTCATAAACAAGTGGCAATAACTCGTCCGCCGAGGATGAATCCCCTTGCTCAAGCTGGTAAAGAATTTGAGTAACATCAGTCATGCACACCAATATATCGACTGGGCGGGTACGTTGCAGCTCGCCTTTCGAGGCATTCCATCACGACTTTCTATCGTGGGCTGAATGTGTGGTAATTCCGCGTGGGATTTACGACCGCCGCGCCAATCTGGACCTCACTCATGACGCGAGCCTGTTCGCCTGTGCCAGCTTTCGATGTTTTTGAAACCGCATCGGCAAAAAGCACCACCCTCAAGCGACATCGATCCAGCTAGCGTGCGACAGTGGCGGCAGCAACTCGTCGAGCAAGCACATCTTCAACTACGATCTCCAGAAAGTGACTAGAACTCGCTTCGGTCCGCAACACCAAGGCCAATTCGGGGGTGTTCTTCTCCGCCACGGCAGAGCCCAACTCAGCGAGCGTCAGATCCCTCGAAACGCCGAGGAAACCAACTGCATTTAGCAGCGAAATGTCATTCGCCAAACCACGTTAGTAGTCGGCTTGATGAGTCGTCTCATTCCCCGCACTCAGGCATCGCTGTCAGGAAGTTTCGGTCGTCAGCAGTAAACGTCGGCTCCAACTGGGCTAGGGGCAGGACTGAAATAGGGGGTGGCGAAATTGCCAACCCCCGAGCGACTACGCCGTGAATGGGTGCAGAAGGAAATCGAGATTCAGGGATATCGCGGTTAACTGACGCAGGACACTTGCTAGAGAACACGTGGCAATAAGTGTGTGATATTCTGAGTAGTGCGTCCGTAAACCAAGACGTGGCCGGCGGGGCAGCTCAATCCTACGTGTCAGTAACTAATCAGTTGACTCAGCGTGCTCGTCGCGCCAAAACAAATGCCGCCCAATCGGCGTATCCTCACGTTTTCAACACTTTGGAGAAGACTTGTCATGTTACGAATTGCACTTCTCGTTGCTTTAGCACTATTCAGTTCGTACTCGGTTTCGGCACAGCAAGGCGATCCAATCCCTGACCAACTGCGAAAGCAGTTCGAGTCACTAGTGGGAAAGTGGCACATGACCGGCACCGTCGCCGAAGGCCAAGCCAGGGCCACCATGACGATGCGTTGGGCGCCAGGTAAGCACGCGATACTCTTCAACTCCAATTGGTCCGATCCGGACAGCCGCTCACTCGGCTCGGGCGTCTTCGGTTGGGACGGCTCGGAAAGGAAAGTGCACATGTCGGAGTTTTGGGATGACGGGTATTACCATCACCGCCATTTCGACATTAAGTCCGACACATTGTGGGAAGGCGAGCAGTTCGCCGGCGCGACCCCAGATGGAGAACAAATACGCGGCACAATCCGCATGGAGTTCCACGGTCCCGACGAGTGGACGTTCAACGCAACGAGCTGGACGCACGGCGGCCAGGAGCAGGAAAAACCGAAATTGACATTCAAACGGGCGAAGAACACTGCAACGAAAGAAGAGTTCGCCGAGTTTCTGCAGGCGATGAATGGGCAATGGACTGGCGAAATTACAATTCTCCAAGATATTCCGGGCGTTGCGAACAAGGGTGACCAGCTCAAGGTCAGCGGCGAGCACGTCTTGACCGACGACGGCAACGCGATCACCAGCAGTTTTCGTGACGAACAAGGAGCGACGTCTTCTTCCCTAACGTTCTTTGACCCATCGACGCGTCAAATTCGCGAGCAAACTGTATTTAGCAGCGGCACCGCAATCATATCATATTATGTGAAGAATGGAGACAAGTGGCAGGTTTTCAGTGTCACCACGGATTCCGAGGGGAACCGCGCCTCCGGAACGGACGAATTGACCATTTCGAACAACGGCAACACGCATACGTGGAAGCGAGGAGGACAAGCCAACGTCTGGCATCGAAACCAATAATTGGAACAGTTTCAGCCACGCTGTAGAAGACGCGGGCAAATTTGCCGGCCGATGATTGTGGCCGCCTCGATGCCATTGGCGGTGGAACTCGCTATCTATTTCGGTTCGTCCAGCGCCACTCGATGCTCACATTGGCAATTTTGCCGATGTGGGCTAGGGGACAAGACTGAAATAGGGGGTGGCAAAACTGCCAGGTCACGACCGACTACGCCATCTTCGTGTAGGCGGAAAGGAAATCGAGGCTCGCCGATCTCGATAGGTGCAAGTGCGGCTGAAAACTAGTACGGCAAGCGTTCCGCCGCCGGGATCGCGGAATGAAGCCGGACCGCCACCCTGCCGACCATATCTACTTTGGCATAGCTTCGGGAACGGAAAAGGAATGCAGTGGCAATAGCTAAATTGGACTTTTTTCGCTGGCGGTCCGCCAGTCTGCTTCGGGTGGGAGTAGTTCAAGGGGTAGAGAGTCTAATCACCTACACCAACCAAGTTGCGAATCCATGCCCGACAACCTCGAAGATGAGATTCGCGAAAACGCTGCTGGGCCGGCGAAGGCGACGGGCGATGCCGGATCGGTTGAACAGCACAAGCTGACCGACCAAATCGCAGCTGACAAGCATCTGGCGGGCAAAGATGCCGTTCGCAAGCCGAATCGCGGCTTGCGGTTCAACAAGATCGTGCCGCCATCGACTGGCTGATCTCACTTTCACACAACACGACCAAAAGAGCTGCCGGGGACGGCAACAGGAACAAGCAAGGATGCTGAAACGTTTGTCAGGGATAATTGAGCAATTGCGCGGCGGGAATGTGCCTCCTTCCACCGCCTCTGGACGCTCGCCCCGGCAGCCCTTTTTCTCGCGTTTGCGTGCCAAGTACGACGCCGCAAATACGACGCTTGACAACATGAAGCACTGGTCGCGGGCTGATGGACTATCGGCCGCGTCGGCAAACAGCCCCGATGTACGTCGAACGCTTCGCAACCGATCGCGATACGAGGTCGCCAACAACAGTTACGCTCGCGGGATTACGCTGACGCTCGCGAACGACGTGGTCGGCACGGGACCGCGACTTCAAATGCTGACGCCAGACGCCAATGCCAATCGAATCGTGGAACAAGAGTTCTTTGCCTGGGCCGAGTCGGTTGGGCTGGCTGAAAAGCTACGCACGATGCGTTTGGCCAGAGTCTCCGATGGGGAAGCGTTCGGGCTTCTGACTAGTAACGACAAGATCGATGCAAAGGTGAAGCTGGATGTGCGGCTGATCGAAGCGGATCAGGTTGCTTCGCCAACGCTAACACTCGATCGCGAACGATACATTGACGGCATCACGTATGACGCCGACGGGAATCCGGTCAGCTACGACGTTCTTCGCCAACATCCCGGCGACGTGACCTTTGCGGCGGACGAAGATTATGACACCGTCCCCGCAAACGGCGTATTGCACTACTTCCGCTGCGATCGACCGGGACAGATTCGTGGCATTCCGGACATCACGCCGGCCCTGCCACTGTTTGCACAGCTGCGCCGCTTCACATTGGCGGTACTTGCTGCGGCTGAAACGGCCGCCGACTTCGCTGGCATCCTCTACACAGATGCTCCCGCCAACGGTGAAGCGGATGCAGCGGAGCCATTCGAGCCGATCGAACTTGAGAAACGAATGCTATTGACTATGCCTGGTGGATGGAAGATGGCCCAAATGCGTAGTGAGCAACCCAGTACCACATACAGTGAGTTCAAGAAAGAGATCCTCAACGAGATCGCTCGTTGCTTGAATATGCCCTTCAATGTGGCCTCTGGAAACAGTAGCGGATATAATTATGCAAGTGGGCGGCTCGATCACCAAACCTATTACAAATCGATTCGCGTCGAGCAGTCGCAACTCGCTCATGCGGTACTCGATCGCATCTTACACGCTTGGCTCCGCGAAGCCGTTTTGATCGAAGGTTATCTGCCGAATTCGCTTCGCACTCTCGATGCCGACACGACTCATCAATGGTTTTGGGATGGTCACGAGCATGTCGATCCAGCCAAGGAGGCGAACGCCCAAAAGATCCGCCTCGCCAATCATACGACGACTCTGGCCATCGAATTTGCGCGGCAGGGGCGTGATTGGGAGGCGGAGCTAAAACAACGTGCCAAAGAAATGGAACTGATGCGTCAGCTGGGGTTATCCGCCAGCGATGAAGAATCACTCTCTCCAACCCAGGTCAAGGAAGACAATGCCGAAGACGTCCCCCACGCAAACTGAAGTCGAAGCCGAATCGGTCCCCAGTTCGTTAAGGATCGTTTGCGAGGAAGCAACCACGATCGCGTTGCAGGCGGCCGACACGCCCGAGGAAGGTTCTGAAAAACCGGCGCTTCGTAAGTTTTCGATGACCGCTTACACCGGCGGCGCGATGCGGCTTGGTGGTTGGCCTTACCCGGTGGTCGTTGATTTGTCGGGGCTTCGAGCATCGCGAAAGTCACGGCCAATCTTGAAGGACCATGATCGTGGCAGCATCGTTGGTCACACCGATGACATCGCCATTAGTGAGACAAAGTTGGAAGTGACCGGCACGATTTCGGGTGTTGGAGCAACCGCGAAGGAAGTGATCGCAACCAGCGAGAACGGATTCCCTTGGCAGGCGTCGCTCGGCGCGAGCGCCGATAAGGTTGTCTTCATTCCCGAAGGCAAGACCGCGAAAGCAAACGGTCGCGAGATTGCTGGTCCGGTTTACATCGCTCGTAAATCGACCCTTGGGGAGGTGAGCTTCGTCGCTCTTGGTGCCGACGATGACACGGAAGCTCGCGTCGCTGCCGGCCAATACGCTGATGTCGAAGATGGCGACGATGCCGCGGAAGACACGAACGATCTCGAACCCGTTAACGCAAGTTTGAACATGAGCACGAAGCCAGAAACGAAACAAGAACCATCTGCGGTTGACCAAATGCGTGCCGAAGCGGCAAACGAGTCACGCCGAATCGCGGGCATCCGAAAGATTTGTGCCGGCAAACACGATGAGATTGAAGCCGATGCGATCGAACAAGGCTGGAGTGTTACCAAGACGGAGCTTGCTGTGCTGAGAAGTGAACGACCGAAGGTCCCTGAGCAATCGGCATCAAAGCCGAGTTTCACTCGCGAAATCCTCGAAGCCGCGGCGTGTCTTTCGGTCGGTATCGACGAAAAGACGCTATTGGCCAGCTATGGCGAACGGACGCTCAACCAAGCCGATCCAATGCGGCACATCGGCTTGAAAGAACTCGTAGCCGAGTGTGCTCGGATGGAAGGCATCGAGGTTCCTCGTGTATTTGGTGACGGGAGTGCCACGATCCGCGCCGGTTTCTCTTCTATGAGCCTACCGAGCATCATGGAAAACGTGATGAACAAGACGTTATTGGCGGCCTACACAAACACACCGATCGCTGCGTTTGATCTGTGTAGTGTTGGAACGGTGTCGGACTTCAAGGAAGTGGCTCGCTACCGTTTGTTGGGGACGGGCGGATTTGAACAAGTCGCACCCGACGGCGAACTGAAGCACGGAAAACTGTCGGAACAGAAGTATTCGAACAAGGCCGACACGTACGGTCAAATCTTGATGCTGACGCGGCACGACATCATCAATGATGATCTTTCCGCCTTCATGGATATCCCGCGTCAAATGGGACGCAGTGGTGCGGAATTGATTGATGACCTCTTCTTCACATTGTTACTCTCTAATCCCAAGAGCTTCTTCTCCTCGGGGAACAACAATCTGCTGACTGGTGCCGACACCAAGTTCGGTCCTGACAGCCTAACGGTTGCCAAGACCACTTTCCGCAAACAAAAAGCTGGTCCCGGTACGAAGGGGAAGGATCAAAAGCCGATCAATGTGCGGCCTGAGTTCCTCGTGGTTCCGGTCGAACTGGAAACCGAAGCTGAACTGCTGATGGGTTCGGCCCAGTTGATGATCGATGCATCAGGAACACCGACCAAGATCCCGGTCGACAACCCTCACCGGAACAAGTACCGCGTGATCAGCACACCGCATTTGTCGGACAGCTATTACACCGGTGCCAGCGGCAAGGCTTGGTACCTGTTCGCCAACCCGAATGTTCTGCCGGCATTCGAGATTGTGTTCCTCAACGGTCGACGCACGCCTGTGATCGAGCGAGTCGAGATGCCGCCAAACATGCTCGGCATGGGCTTCCGTAGTTTTTTAGATGCAGGAATCCAAGAGCAAGATCACCGAGCGTCGGTGAAGTGTAAGGGAGAAGCCTGAGCCAGTTAGGTTGGCATTGAGATCACGAACATGATTTCGACGGAGGAGTTTAAGCAGAAAGCGATCGCAAAGCACGAGGCGAGGTTTAATTATGACTCGTGTCGATACAGGGGATCTACGAAACCGATCCGCATCACCTGTCGCGACCACGGTGTTTTTTGCACGACACCAAAGTCTCATTTACACACCCAATCGGGTGGATGTTCTCAATGTCTAAAAGTGATTTTGAAGGCGACGCTAAAGATGACACGCGAGGAATTTATCTCGCGTGCGGTTGCCATTCACGGTGACCAGTACGACTACACACTCGTTAATTACCGTGGTACACGAAGCAAAGTAAAGATTTTTTGTCCGAAGCATGGCGGTTTCATGATGACGGCCGCACGCCACATCGCCGGACGTGGTTGCGAGAGGTGTTGTTTTGAACGATTTCAGCGAGAGAGACGCCTTTCGTTCTGGGAATTTGTCGAGGCGGTGGCAAATACTCATGGTCCGTATCGGTACGACTATCAGCTTGAAAACCACATCAACCAGTATTCGAAAATCAAAATCATTTGCCCCAGTCATGGCGAATTTTTGCAATCGGTTGCCAATCATATGCGGGGTCACGGCTGCCCAACATGCAGCGAGTCCGAGGGAGAGAGACGCGTCCGTGAAGCACTAATGGCACTGAGTATTGGCTTCCTTGAGCAACATCGATTCGCTAACTGCAAATCCAAGCGAGCATTACCCTTCGATTTCTATGTGCCCGAACACAAACTGGCGATTGAATTTGACGGACAACAGCACTACGAAGCCTCTAACTATTGGGGTGGAGAAGCGAAATTCGAACAAACGAAGAGACATGATCAAATTAAGTCACGTTTCACCCGCGAAAACGCACTAACGCTACTGCGCATCCCATATTGGGAAATGGATTCTGTCGAGGATTTGGTTCTCGACGCTCTAGTCACAACCTCTAACCACACAAAGAAGGTCTCGTAAATGTCACACGCTGAATTCGTTCAACAAGGTGCGGCAGTCGATTACACGCCCACCGAAGACACGCCCGCTGGCACCGTCGTCGTTCAAGGCGATCTGGTCGGTATCACCAAGCACGACATCAAGGCCAATGTCCTGGGGGCGGTTTCTGTCGAGGGTGTGTTCGATGTCGTCAAAGACTCCGCCGCAGCAATCGGAGCAGGGACCAAGTTGTACTGGGATAGCACGAACTCTCAGGTCGCAACCACAGCCACCGGCAACAAGCTGCTCGGTAAAGCAACGCATGATGCTGCAACGGGGACCGAAACGGTACGAACGCGGCTTAGCCAATGATTGCTCACTGGCTGCGTGCAGGTGTTGCGATTCTTTTCTCGTATTTGCGGATCCACCGTTCCATGAGTGATATGTTCAAGAAACTGATCGAATCGCGACTCTTCTGGGCTGCCCTGGGTGTGCTACTGATCATCCTGCTGTTGCCATTCGAGATTCAGCTGCTCGCAACCATCTTGCTGGCAGCCTGGATCGTCGGTGATTCGATTCGTTCGACCACCAAGGCGATCTTGCTTTCGCTTATGTTAGGATCGCTCGCGACCTGTGCCATGGCCAGCGACCTGCATGATCGCTGCCGCGAAGCAACGGTGAGGATCCGCAATGGCAACTCGATGGGCAGCGGCACCGTCTTCCGTGAATCTGCAGATCACTTCTACGTCCTGACCAATGCCCACGTAGCTGGAACCGATCTTGGGAATCAAGTGTCGCTCGAGTTTTGGAAGGACGGGCATCAATCGCGCCCCGTCACGGGACAAACCGTTGCCGTGGCCTACATCCCCAGAGCCTATCGAGATATCGCGGTCGTGCGGGTCGCCAAACAGACGCTTGGCAGTTACCGTCCCCCCGTAATTCCCCTTGCCGGTGAACAGGACTCAGTCGATTACCGGGCGATATTCTCGGTGGGTTGCGCTGCTGGCCGCTGGCCGACCGCCTTTGAGGGGTTCGCTCTTCGTCGCAACACCAACGGTGGGGATACGATCCACTTTGTCCCTATGCCAGCCGGTGGGAGGTCAGGCTCTGCGATCTTCGACGTGCTTGGGGAAGTCCCCAAAATTGTAGGCCTGATCGCATGGCGGAGTAGTGACGACGGTGGCCATGGCTACGATGGGCGTGGCGAGACGCACGGGTACGGCATCGCAATGACGCATCAGGAGATCTGGTCGGGACTGCTGGGCAAGCGAACCACCGGTGAAGTGCTGCTTGTCCCGCCCGAAGGAGCAGAACCAGTCAGTACGCAGGCAGTGCCGGCGCCCGTGCCTGACAAGCAACCCAACGCCATTCCCGAGTCGGGTGGGATTGTGCTCAAGTACTCCGACTCGTTTGCCGTTCAGCCTGATTCATCGCGGAGCCGTTTGAGGGTTCCGACAACGGGCAGCAGCGATGACATCATGTTGCTGTACCAAAGTGAAGTCACACCAGAAGGTCCGCGGCTCGAACCGCCGCCGCTCTCTGCTTATGGCCAGTGCCCGCCTGGGGGAGACTGCCCGCCACAGCAACAGCCGTATGGCCAAGAGCAATTCGGTCAAGACCGAGGCGGGAGTGGACTCTTTCCTAGCCTGCCTTGGAATCGGGAGCAAACTGAACCTGAGAACCGACTGATTCCAAGACCTCGTGACTGGCTAATGGATCGGTTGCCCATCCCGTCGTTCACTCAAGTTCTCCCCTGGCTGATCCTGATCGTTGTTTTGGGTGTTCTTGGTTTTCGAACCTTAGCATCCACGCTGAGTCGCTGGGTGGACAATGCGGCTCGCGAGCTGCGTGATCGCGAGGTTGCAGAACCTGAAGATCCTACCCCTCCGCCAACTCCTGCGCCCCGCAAAACCACCCGCCGGACTCGCGCTCGATGAGCGACATGCTCCAGCGCGGCCAACAGTGGCTCAGTGAAAGGCTGACCGAGCATGCCTCGCGCGAAGTCATCTATCGCCGAGGTGAACTTGGCGTCGAGCTGCAAGCGACGATCGGCAACTCAGCTTATCAACAAGATGACGGCGAGGGGGCGATCACTCGATGCCAAGTCCGAGACTACCTGATCAACACCACCGATCTGTTGCTATCAGCGATTGGCACCCTTCCGCGCCGTGGCGATCGCATTGTCGAAGAGGGCGAACCCAGTGTCGTCTTTGAAGTGATGTCTCTCGGAGGCGACCCTCCCTGGCGTTACAGCGATCCCTATCGGCTGAAACTGCGAATTCATACCAAACAAGTGGAGACCATCGCTTGACCACCACCGCAAATGCGACCGTTTTGCAAATTGCCGATAGTATCGTCGCCGAGCTCAATGCGGCAGAGCTGTCTCATAAGTTCAAGTCAGAACGTCTCTACGTTCCCGATTTCGACTTGGAAGACGTGAAGGAGCTTCGTGTTACTATCGTGCCTCGTGAGGTGGAATACCTGCCACTCGATCGAGTGTCAAACAAGCTTCATGCGACCATCGATATCGCAATCCAGAAGAAGTTTTCCAAAGGTGATGCCAAAGAGATCGATCCGCTGGTGATGTTCGTCGAACAGATCGCCGACTACTTCCGCCTGAAGCGGCTCAACTCGTACGTCGCGGCTCGCTGCGTCAAGGTCGAAAACTCTGTTCTGTACTCATCGGAACATTGGCAGCAATTCAACCAATTCACCAGTCTACTGACGCTGACGTTTGAGTTGTCGAAATGATCGGACTTCGTGTCCGCATCAAGTTCGATGGTCAGCAACTAAAGAAAAAGGTGAAAAACGCGACGTTTCGGTCGCTCGGTCAAGCCGGTGGTGCCATTCGCTTGACAGCGCGTCGGAGCATCAAACGAAAGAAAGGCCCATCCCGTCCAGGAACCGCCCCCCATACGCAAACCGGCAACATCAAACGGACGATTCGCTATGACGTGGGTAAGCAGAAACAGGACGTGGCCGTGGGGCCGGTGCGAGTCACCGCATCGAAACTGTGGGAACTACACGAGCATGGCGGAACGAAAACCAGTGGAAAGCGACAACTCGTTCACTCTACTTTTCGTGTTGGCGACTTTGGCCCTATTCGCAAAGGTCGTATCGTTCGGCGCACCACCAAGTCAGGCCGCACTCAAACCTACCGATACGCTGACAAATACCAGCGGATCAAACTCAAAACCCAAGCACAAGCAGCGCGAGCGACACGATTGATCGCCGAAGAGAACGCTCGACGAGCTAGCGACAACTTGGTTCGCCACTACCCCAAGCGACCCTTCATGCGACCAGCGCTCGTCGCCATGACGCCAAGGCTTCCAAAATTCTGGAAAGACTCGATCCGCTAAGGAAACCAAATCATGCCAGCTGAAGTTGTACTCGGTCTCGATGCGACGCTGTCGATCGACGGTGCGGAGATCACCAACGTCAAGGACTTGACCGTTAATCTGGAAAAGGCAGAGGCCGACGCATCGACGCGAGCGAGCAATGGCTGGCGAGCGACGGTGGGAACGCTCAAGGACGCATCGATCGAATTCACGGTGCTCAACAAAACGAGTGACACTTCATTCGCGACCCTGCAGGCGTTGTTCATGTCGGGGGATCCCTGCGAGGTGTCGGTCAGTGACGCCGGTGGAACGCTTGACCTAACATGCGAATGCATGGGATTCAACGTCAACCAGAGTCTCGAAGAGGTGGTTTCAGCCGATGTGACGCTCAAGCCAACTCAGTCATCGAGTGGCACCGGCATGAACGCTTCTGGTGGTGGAACCTAATTTCAGCCTATTGTGGTAAGGAAACCCAATGCAAAAGTTCGCTGACCGTCGCGGTCGCGTTTGGATCGTCGACATTGACAACACGACCCTTCGCCGCGTGAAATCGCTCACTGGCATTCGTTTGCTCGATGCCGTCGATGGCGATCTTGTCGTACAACTATCAAGCGACCCACTTCTACTCGGCGATGTACTCTACGCCACCTGCAAGCCACAAGCGGACCAGCAAGAGATTTCGGACGAAGCGTTTGGCGAAGGATTGGCCGGCGATGTGATTGCCGACGCCACCCATGCATTGCTCGAGGCACTGCTTGCCTACTTCCCGGAGGACCGCCGCCGTCTTCTGCGGAAGGCGGCGGAGAAGCAGAAGCTGATCGAGACACGGGGTTTGGCAGCGATCGAGAAGCGACTGGACGATCCGACCCTGGTGAACAACGTGATCGAGGAGATGGAACGCAAGCTAGCGGTGCCGACATCGAGCGACTCGTCTTCCGCCTCTCCGGAATCGTCGGTGTCGACCCAGGCCCCCTAACGCTTCGCCAACTCGTATGGATGGCCGATGGGGCGAGACAACATCATTGGACGCTCACCAGTAGCCTGATGGCTCTGCAAGCCGAGATCAACCGAGATCGCCGCAGACGCCGGAAACCTTTTAGGCCAGACGATTTCAATCCCTATGTCGTCAATCGACCAATTCCTGCGAAAGCAAGTGTTGAGCAAGCCGCAAAGCTGCTTAGAGCAAAATATTACCCGAAGGAGATCAATTGTGGTAAAGCAGAAGTGGAAAATTGAGCTTGATTTTGAATGCGATGACGGAAGCAACAGGACACTGAGGACAAGCTTTAAGATCGACGGTGAAATGGATGGAATCAAAGGTGCTTTCGCCATCAACGAGAGTCTCGCAATGGATATGGGTTGCATCTTGCAAACGCTTCTTGCGAGTGGAGTAGTCGTAGGCGTGACTTGCATTGAAGAGACAAGCAAAGCGTTTGAGTTGGCAATCAAGTAACGAATCTTGTAACCATCCTAAAGACTATCCTCTAACTGCTTCCTCCCATGTCCCAAGTCCGAGCCGGTGCCGCCTATGTCGAGCTGACCACGAGGGATTCAAAATTCCTCAAGGGATTGCAGTCTGCGCAGAAACGGCTGCAGGCTTTTGGTCAATCGACACGGTTACTTGGCACTCGTTTGATGGGACTCGGAACGGCCGCAGCCGCGCCGCTGGCCGCCAGTGTTGCAGTCTTTTCATCATTCGATGATGCGATGCGCGGTGTGGCTGCGATCACGCAGGCTACGGGAGGGGAACTCGAAAGCCTTCGCAATACTGCCAAGAAACTCGGAGCAACCACTAGCTTTTCGGCGAGCGAAGTCGCATCGTTGATGACCGAACTTGGTCGCGCAGGCTTCGATCCGACCCAAATCGAGCGGATGACCGCCTCGGTCATGAACCTGGCCCGCGCCACCGGGACCGATGCGACACAGGCATCCGGCATCATGGCAGCCACGATTCGACAGTTCGGAATGGAAGCTGGCGAAGCGACCCGTGTGGCCGATGGGCTGACCGCTGCGGCCAACAAGTCGTTTAACACCGTTGAGTCGCTGGGCGAAGCGTTGTCTTATGCCGGCCCCGTGGCTGCGAACGCCAACATGAGTCTTGAAGAGACACTCGCAATCCTCGGCACACTCGGCAACATGGGGATTCAAGGCTCCTCGGCCGGTAGTGCGATGCGCCGATTGCTCACGATCAGTGCTGCAGAGAGCGAAAAGTTCCACAAGGTCTTCGGTGTGACCACGAAAGACGCAGAAGGGAACGCTCGTTCGCTGGTTGATGTGCTCGGAGAAGTGGCCGCAGCGACCGAGAACATGGGCACAGCCGAGAAAGCCGAAAAGCTCAACGAGGTCTTTGGGCTGCTTGGCATCACCGCCGCCAGTTCGATCGGCAAAAGTGTTGCCGATACGCGAGAGCTCTATAAGGAATTGCAAAAGGCAGGCGGGATCGCTGAAAAGACGGCCGAAGAAATGGAAGGCGGACTTGGGGGTGCCTTCCGGATTCTCAAAAGCTCGATCGAAGCGGTTGCTATTGCCATCGGTGAATCACTTGAGGGGAGCGTGACCACGATGATCCAGGCTTTCTCGCGAGCCGCGTCGGGACTGGTCGAGTGGATTGGCAAGAACCAACGTGTCGTGAAAATCGCCGCAGCGAGTGTCGTGGCGATTATCGGCATTGGCGCAGCGCTGTTCACTCTCGGCTCCTTCGCTGCTGCCGCAGCTTTTGCGGTTGGCGGACTCGCCTCGATCTTCTCCTTCATCGGTGCATCAATCGGTGTCATTGTCACGATGGTGGGAGCACTATTCACGCCTCTTGGTGCCGTTGTCGCAGCCGTTGCTGCACTTGGTGCCTACTTCCTCTACAGCACAGGTATCGCCGGAAAAGCGATCGAGTATCTCAAAGGTGTGTTTGAAACGCTCAAGGCCGATACGCTCGCCGCATTTGGAGCGATCGCTAACGCATTGAAAGCGGGAGACATCACGGCGGCAACCGATGTGATGTGGAGCTACCTAAAGCTTCAGTGGGTCAAAGGGACGACCTACATTAAGAACCTTTGGACAGACTTCACCCAGTACATCGCCGAGGCATGGTCGGACTCCGCATTCGCTCTAGGCGATGTGATGATTGCTGCGCTGTCCGGCCTCGTCAGCGTCTGGAACAGCACCCTCGGATTCATGGCCGATGGCTGGACCATTCTTACCTCAGCGGTACAAAAAGGCTGGAACAACACGATCGGATTCCTCAAGAAGGGGTTTTTGAAACTTCATGAATTGGTTGACATCGCTGGCGATGTGGCGGTTAAGATTGGTGGCGTTCTGGTCAATGCTCTGGCAGGTGTTGAAACCGCTTGGGTGGAAACGGTTGACTATCTGACGGACACTTGGACGGTCTTCGTCGGGCAAGTCAAATCGATGTGGAATTCGACGGTCGGGTTTCTACGGAAAGCCTGGATCAAACTCAAGGGGCTGTTTGACGAGGACATTGACGTCGACGCCGAGATGCGAAAGATCGACGCGGAGACAAGTCAATCGGATCGCCAAGACGAACAGAAACGTCTCGAAGGGATTTCGCAGCGTGAACAGAAGCGAAAGCAGCGCAAAGCGGAGATTGAAGCGAACCGCCAACAGATGCAGGAAGGGATCCAGCAGCAACTCGACGCTCGTCGAAAAGCCCGCGAAGGCCAGAATGTTGACGCCGACATGCGTGCGATCGACCAAGAGACTGATGCCAGGAATGCGGTCGTCGATCAATCCAGGGACATGCAATTCGCCCAGAACGAGGCGAATCAGTCAGGTCGCCAACAAACGATTGACAATACGACTGCGGGGGTGCAAGCCGTACTCGATCAGATGCGTGCGGACTCACAAGCGGGAACGCCGAGTAAAGATGACAGTCAAAACGATGGTGGCACGGCAATTGACAAGGCACAGGCCGATTTTGATGCAGCCGTTGAGCGAGCCAAGCAGGTCGGTGCAGATGCCACCGGCGATGAAGTCGGTCGTGCTGAACAGTCCGATCCCGCAATCCCAAAGGCGCCGCCGGCACCTCAGGCTCCCAAATCTCCGGAAATCAGCGCTCCAGATCTTGAATTGCCAGAAGACAAGGACCTGCGACTTGGCCTTGATCGCGGCGCAAAACGGTCGATCGATCAGTTCGCCGCAGGTCCCGATCTGGAAAACGTACGTTCCGAGGTGGCCGGTGAATTTGATGCTCGCAGCCTGGGATTGGGAGGCAGCGCGTCGAATGTCCCGCCAATGGCGATGCTTGCTCCCGAGGATGATGCGCTCATCGAGCGAGTCCCAGCACCACTGTTGAAGCTCACACCCGAAGAAGAGCCCTCCTTACCGCCGGGTGAACTCGACGAATCCATGGTTTCGGAATTCCCCGCGGTGGATATTGAATCCATCAACGCAGCTTTTGAATCGGCCGCTAGGAATTTGGGTCGCTTCGATGCCGCGATTTCGGCAAGCACATCCAACCTGCAGTCTGCGTCGGTTGGTTACGACGGTTTCAGCGAAGAGATGAAGCGTGCCATTCTGCAAACGGCTACCAACACGGAACAACTCGTCCGCTTGACTCGCAATGGAGGCTTGTCATTCGCATGAGCCTTTTTATCAGCGATGATGGAATCGCCGTTGAGCAGCGTCCGCTCGACCATGAAGCCTATGGAGGGAGGCTCACTGGTGAATCCACACGCTGGCTGACCCGCGGTGAATACGACATTGAACCGTCCCAGGCGGTTCAAGCCATGGTTGAATACCTGAAGTCTCAAAAACTGGATCCATCGAAGTTTGATATCCAGGCAACTCAGGTTGCCGAAAAGCTATGCCATGTGGACGTGAGCATTCGCTCTCAACTGGAAACTCCCACCAGTTTCAGTACCACTGGCGGTACGACGCACCTGAACCAATCCCTTGTGACCCGGGGCATTTTCGCTGCGCCCGGTTACGCTACCGCTAACTATCAGGGGGCCATCGGTGTTGATGACACTTCCGTGCAAGGTGTCGACATCACGATTCCAGCACTCCAGTTTCAACTGCGCCGGCAGTTCAAGACCGTCGATGTCCCCTATCTGAACACCCTATTTCGGTTGACGGGCTGCGTTAACGATTCGGGCTGGGGCCAATTCTCGGCCGGCGAAGTGTTGTTCCTTGGCGCCGAGGGTGGTGAGAACGAAGAGAACAATGTTGACTTGACGTACCAGTTCGCCTGCCGGCCAAATCAGCTGAATTTCAATGTCGGCAATATTCTGGTCGTCGAAAAACGTGGCTGGGACTATCTGTGGGTCAAACACGAAGAAGCGTTGGTAGGCGATCGGATTTTGCGTGTTCCCGCTGCAGCCTATGTCGAGCAAGTCTATCCAACGGGGGATTTTGATCTGCTGGCTCTCGGCGAGGGGGGCTTGTAATGACCGCGCGTCGCGTCAACCCCGGTGATCCGCTGAAGATCAAGGCAGCCGAATACAATCGTCTGCTGCGTGCTGCCGACGCCGTTGCCCAGTCCCGGTTCGATGGAGCGGCACCGCGCCAAGACCGCCTTCACCTGAATGCATCGGTGCTGCGAGTTTACAATGACTCGGATGTCACCATCCCCATCGGTGGAAACGTCGCCATGGAGTCGGTTATACCCGACCCTGATACCGATGTGGTCAAGGCCGCCCGCGATACTACGCTTCGTGTCGTCGTGCCGAACGGGGAATCGTATCGTGGCAAGATCGCTGTGGCTGTCGAGCCGATCGCTCCCGGAAGAATCGGTCGTGTTGTAGTCGACGGTGTAGCGGTAGCTCAGGTCAATGTGATTGAATCATGGCACAACATGGCCGATCTCTCGGGCAGCGTGTCGGATCTTCGATCGGCTCCCGACGGAACAGCACAAATACTGTGGCGACGTGATCCGGAACAGACCGGTCCGCAGTGGGCCGTGGTGCGAATTGGAAACGTGCATCCGAGCAAATACCTCGCCAAAGTTCCCAGCGACGGCATTCCGGCACGCGTCGGATCGCGAACGGGCCAGTCCCAGTGCGAACTGCACCATGTGAACTCAGACGGTGATGTGGTTTCCGTGGTCGATCCAAGTAGCAACCCGATCACCGTCTCGGTTCGCCACTATGGAACGCAACCGATCCGCGGTTCTGTCGGAGCGGAAACTCAGTATGTCGGGGTCACGTACGACGGTCGTGGATCCTGGCTACTCGAGCCGCCTAAGCAAACCCTTCTTTGCAAGCCAACCAAGCGGATCAAGGCTAAGTCGTGGGGTGCGGCAAGAGAACTGAGATTTGGCGGCACTGCGTGGGCACCGAGTGGAAACATTGTCTCGGTCTACAACGTCTGTGATTACGCATTATTGACGAACCAACAAATCGTCTGTCATTTCCATGAGGATACATCAAGCTACCTGACCATTGGATGCCGATGCTGCGATGGCTCAAGCAGTTCGTCAAGCAGCGACAGTCACAGCGATTCGGGATCACCCTCGGAGTCGTCATCGAGCGAGAGTGATTCGAGCCATAGCCTGTCGCTGAGTAGTTCGTCGGAGGTGTCAAGTAGCGACAGTTCACAAAGCACACCAAGTTCGTCAAGCGAGCCGTCAAGTCACAGCACCAGCGACTCGAGTTTGTCGATCGATCCGAGCCACAGTGATTCGTCAAAGAGTGGTAGCGAGTCGGAACCATCCGAATCGGATAGTGAATCAGGATCGGACGTCGGGAGTCATTTAGGATCAGAGTCACAGAGCGATTCGGATCAAGCGAGCGATTCGGACGAACCGAGTGATTCCGAAAGCGACTACCCAAGCGGCTCCTACAGACCGAGCGAGTCAGAACGTCCCAGTGACTCCGACGGGTACAGCGAATCGTACTGGACGAGCGATTCCAATCAAAACAGTGATTCCAACCCGCCGAGCGATGGCTCGGGCAGCGGAAGTGATGATTGTCATTCCGTATGGGTCTGGTCTTGCGGATGGGAGTTATTGAACTCCGATTGCGACGAGGTGGGCGAGCCGCCAAGTGAGTCCGCGTCCTATGACGGACAAGTGTTGGAGATGGCAGGATGATGCAGTGCCCTCACTTGATCGACAACCAATGTCGGGTTGCAACGCAAATGGCCGACTGCTCCGTCAAGCCGAGTGCAGCGGCATGCCTCGATTGCCAGGGATGCGAGAACCCAAGAGCCGTTAACTTGGTCACCATTGGCATGGCGATCGTCCACCGCAAGCGACGAAACCGTGACACAGCGGCACTGCGGAACCTTCTCAAAAACTACCTTCCCGGTGTCAAACCGCCCGAGACCCACACGTTAAAGATCACCGACTTCCGGCCTGGGCCTGGCACGGAACTGAAGCGGATGCTTGCTTGGTTCGCGCAGCCCAACGACTCGTGCCAGTGCGAAACTCGCGCTGAAACCATGAACGACTGGAGCGCCGATGGATGCCGCGACAACCTCGATACGATCGTTGGCTGGCTAATGGAAGAAGCCGAACTGAGAGGTTTGCCACACGGCAGCATCACCCGCACCGCGGCCAAGACGCTGGTTTCGACTGCGATTCGCAAGTTTGAACGAAAGTATCCGGAAGGAGCCGAAGCGTGAACTCCCAGCGAAGCCTATCACTATTGGCCCAACCGTTCAAAGCACCCTTGCACGCGAGGCAGCGTTTGTGGAGCCCGCTTCAGTTGCCGACTCTGCTGCAGTACGCACTTGGGAAGTCAAAGTCCGAACCCTACACGGCAATTGACGGCACCGAAGTGCTAACGCCACTCGAGCCGCATGGATCGCTGAGAGTTCCAAGAAGTGGGCGATGCTGGGAATTTGACGGAGTGGACGACTCTGCCGGTTGTGGTTCCGTCGCAACCCAGCTGGCGGGGAAATCATCCTGGACGATCTCACTCTTCGCTAGAAGTACGTCGGGTGCCTACACGGTCGTGCCAGCAGCAATCTCGATTGGAAACGAAACCAAGACAACCTCCACGATCATCTACCTGTTTGATCCTTACGGTGGCGGCATGGGGCTACGGATCTATCAGCGATCGAGCAAATACATCGACGTCAATACGGAAACAGACTTGCAGGTCTGGAGTCACTACCTCGTCACGTCAATGCCGTCGGGCGTCGTCTGCTACAAGAACGGGAATGTGCTGGCAACTCATACGCTGCCTTTTGAAATCGATCCAACGGCGACGGTTTTCGCGATTGGATCGTGGATCCAGCAACAATACTTCGGCGGGCAACTACGTGACATTCGTGTCTTTGATCAAAGCAAAACCCAACAACAAGCGATCAACCTTCGCGACGGGCTCATCGACATTGATGGGCTGGTCGCCAGCTACCACTGTAACGAAGAATCGGGGGCAATCGGCTACGATTCATCAGGCAACGGACATCACCTTCAACTAAGCGGAATCGACCAAGCGTCATTCCACGCGGTTGAATCCAATGTTCCAAATCCATCCAATTCGATTGGTTGTTCAATCGCCGTCGACATTCCCGCCGCCAGTCCTCACGACTGCGTGGTGTTTCCCCCTGAGGCAGCAGGCCAAACGGGCCTTACGGTTGAGTTCGACTTACTCACCACGGACCCAAGAGGTGTTCTACTCTGCTTCAATGGATCGTCCTATGCCGTAGCCTTTGCGGTGGACAGCACCTCGGCTACTTTCGGGAATTCGTCTGCGACCTCCCTGTTGATCGACGGCGTGGAACACCTTTCGTCCAACCGTATGCAGGTCCAAGCGGCACTTTCTACTGGTGACTGGGTTCATGTCAAAATCGCCGGACTCGACGTATCACAGTGGTCCGCCATTCGAACCGGTTTCGCAGCCACTCCCGATTACAACCTCGCAGGGGCGATGCGGAACTTCAGCGTCTCCAAACCTGGCGATTGGACACTCCGGTCAGCATCGGGCAACGACAATGGCTTCCGTTGGTGGGGCAGTTTGAAAAGCCTCGTGATCCCAGCCATCAATGAAAACACAAATGCCTTGGGCGGCGTTCTGCAGTACACAGGAAAATCGCCCCTACCGATCGCAACCAAAGTTCCCTGCGTGACACTCAGTGGGGCGACTAACTATGTGGATATTGGTGAGGTCGCATCCAGCCTCAGCGGGGCGACTTCGATTCGGGTTAGTGGCAAGTTTCGAAGCAATTCTAACTCGCTCCAAGCAATCTACGGACAAAACACCGCCAGTGGTGATAACATGCTGGTTGTCTACCTGAATGCAACCGTGGGTGCGGGCACTGGCGGGATCGGTTCTATCAGTGTGAATTCCAAATTCATCTACGGACTGACCGTCGTTGGCAACTTCAACGATGGGAATTGGCACACGTTTGATCTGGTCGCCAACAAATCGGGAACCAGTACGCTGGTCGTCGATGGGTTCGTTGCAACCGGCACACTTGTTCCGATCGATCCACTTGCAAGTGACAGCGTTCAACTTGGTATGGAATACGACGGCACCAATCCGTCGGACTTTTTCAATGGCCAGTTGTGCAACCTTCGCATTCACAATGGCGAGAATCTTGTTGCGAGCTATCCGCTACAGGAAGGTGCTGGACGAACGATTTACGACGTTGCTGGCGCACATCATGGACAGATTGTTGGTGGCGATTTGGCGGTTACGTGGGGCAGCCAATTGGTGGGCAAAGACCACTGTGTCGAGCATGGTGGCCGAATCGGTGATTTGGGCCAGTGTGTTCCCGGTCTGGCAAGTAGCCCTAACGCCGCCGACGGAATGCCAAAGACGCTCTCTCCCGGCAAACTCGGCCCTCACACCTTAGTGGACCGCAACCCATTCGATGCACCCGAACTCCATGGGCTTGGTTGCGACGTTCCAAGCTTGGTTGGCACGGACGTCTCCGCAATCGTGCCAATCAATACGAAGTTCGCCCGCTCCTTCAATGGCGACGATCGTCTGTTTACCACAAAACTGCCTCTAACAGGGCGTGACCTGGCTAGAGCCAAACGACACACCTGGAGCTAAACCATGGCGAAATAGCAGAAGTGCAGCCAAATCTCAACATGGAAAGGAGTCAGTTGATGTTAACTCTCAATAGCGGTGATGCCCGCACTGCCAGTTACACCGCGGACATCGAACTCTTTGCTGGCGGGCTTCGCGTTTACGCTCCTGGAAAGAGCTTTGAGCAGAATGACCCGTACGAGTTTGGCTGCTCGATCCACTGGATCAATAAGCAGACAGTCGAACTCAAAATCCTGCCGGAAACAATCAAACCGCCAGTTCTCTACCGTCAGGCAATCTGCAAAGCCCTTCGTGAACTGGGAGTCGAGACACTCCTTTGGAAGCGACGCACGAAGAAGGGCGAGCGGACTGTCAGACTAAAAACGTTGACGGGGCGATCGGCAAAAGCCAAGACTGATACTCAAGGAGTTACCGATGTCATTTGAAGTCCTTGACACTGAAACAGCGGACGTTGACCTCGTGACGGGCGCAACGGTATTGACCTATACTGCCACAGAACCCCGAGTCTGCTCCGTCTCAATCCGACTTGGAAACGGGGTCAAAGACCTCGACGGCAGCGGCGGCGACTTTGAAGTCACAATCTTCATTGACGGGAATGCCTGGTTGGGTGGCCCGGATGTGCAAGAACTCGGTAGCGAACCGCGAGCCCTCCTGCAAACCCAGTCTTTCGTCGTCCTGGCAGGCGAAGAAGTAACGGTCCAGATCAAGAGCCCCAACGTCGCAGATACGGATGTCGCCGTGGCGGTGTCATTGGTGAGTGAAGAATCAGCGAGCGTTTTGGATGTAACCGCCGCTCGTAACGATGTCATCGCCCATGGCGACATCACCTGGCTAACGCCCATCTATGATGACTCGTCCGTCCTTGAGGCCATTGGCAGCATCGACGCCAAACTGGTTGGCCGAGTCGTTACCTCGCAGCCAGTAGTCGGTGACGGTGAAATCTCGAGTCCTGTCATCATCGGCGACGACTATCTCTCACGCCATGCTCGCCATTTTCGCTGGAGTGTCACCCCACCACCGAATGTTGCCGTCGGCGATGCTTCCTGTCAATTCGGTGCAAGACACCAATCCTTGGGGGATTCCTTCTTGGTGGAAGGAACCGTGAGCGAAGAAGCAGACCAGTGGATGCTGGCATTCGATCTACCGCGTGTCGAAACCGATGGAATGCGGTCAGGCCAGTACGACTGGTCAGTGCAATTGAAAGACGAGCAAGGATCCGAGATCACGACGATCCGAGGCAAGTTGGAAATGAGGAGCAAACAAACGTGATCACGGAAGTCGAATCCAGTACAGCCACAAGTCAACTGTTACCGCCTGCAATCGTCGATCGATGTTTTCTCATTAACCTCGATCGCCGGGAGGATCGTTTGCGAGAATGGATGAGGCAACTGCCCCAGCCTTGGCCATTCCCAAAGCCCGAACGCTTCGCAGCGATCGACGGCCGCCGCGTCCCTACACCACCCCAGTGGCGTGCGGGCAATGGAGCATGGGGCTGTTACCGATCCCATGCCTTGATCCTGGAAAAGTGCCTCATTGAGGGGGGCGATTCCTACGTTGTCTTTGAAGATGACGCGGGGTTCATCGACGGATTCCCCAAGTTGTTCCATCAATATGTTGCGAGCTTGCCCACCGACTGGGGACTGGCCTACCTGGGCGGCCAGCACTTGTTCGCCGGCAAACACCCGCCTGTGAAAATCAATGATCAGGTCTTCCGGCCGTACAACGTCAACCGGACCCATGCCTTCATGGTCCGTGGACGCGAAGCGATGAAGACGATCTATCGCCATCTCCACGCCTCGGACTGGAAAACCAAGCATCATATCGATCATCACTTGGGACGATTGATCCAGCGACGCTATGAGCTGATGCAGGGCAAAAGTATCGAAAAGGAATCGGTCGCGGTTTACGCCCCCGATCGCTGGCTCGTCGGACAGCTTCCCACCAAGTCGAATATCTGTGGACGCAAGTGGGATCAAACGCGGTTCTTCAATGACGCTCGGAACGCCGATCACAGCGATACGCCGTTCTTCGCCGTCCTCGGTCCACATCGCAGTGGCACGTCATGCGTTGCGATGGTGATGCATCATCTTGGCGTCCACATGGGCAACCAGCTCGGCGGCTACGAAGCGACCGGAGGCGGCGAAGCAGTCGGTCTCGCCAATCTGTGTGAGAAGGCGATGCGTTTTCCCGCGACGGATCCGACGATTGCCGATGAGGAATTGGTTCGCCGTCTAAAGAGTTTTGTCATCAACAAGAAAGCGGAAGCCAAACGAGATAACACCGTGGCCGGCGGCAAGTATCCCCACCTGTGCCGATTCGCCGATCATCTGTACCAGGCAATTGGCGAGTCGCTGCGAATCGTCACCATCGACCGGCCAATCGAGGCCTCGATTCGTAGCTTGCAAGCTCGCAGCAAAAAGCACCGCGGCCAATGGTTCGCGGCCGACGATGAAACCTGCGACCGTCTTCAGCGTAGCCTTCTCGAACACCGCGAGCAGTTCATCCAGTCGCATCCCAACACTCCCGTCCATCGCGTTGACTTCCAAGTACTGTGCGACGATCCCCGAACGGAGGTCCAGGAGTTGGTTGACTTCTTAGGGATCAATCCGTCGGATGAGGAGTTTGACGCAGCGGTCGATCACGTCAACCCGGAACTTAGGAAACATGGATGACGGATTCTTCGGCTCCCCGCCTATGTCGAGACCAAGGAATTCTTTACGTTGCGATCGGCGAATCGATGCGTGAGCCACTTGCTCGTTCGATCCAGTCGGCGCACAAGCTTCTCGACTTACCCATCACGGTGGTCACCAACCTGGCCGACGTCGAGGATGCGGACGAGATTGTATTTGTGACCTGGCCAGGCAATTCTGGCTACGCGGTGAAACCGGCCTTCATCCCGCGGTTGCCATACACTCGGACGATGTTTCTTGATACCGACACCGTCATCAAACGCAGTGACGCGGCGTCGCCGCTACGGCTGCTCACCGACAACTACGGATACCACGCTGCTGCCATTCACGGACTTTCTCGCAGGTTCCAGCATGTCGATGTGTTGCCATGCACACCCAGTTGTAATTCCGGTGTCTTGTTCCTGCGCCACTCGCCCGTGGTGCAACAGGCCATGCAGCTCTGGCAAGCACTTTACCCAGGCTACGGCGCCGACGAAACCTACCTGACACGAGCGTTGCTTCAGTCCAAAGTGCCAACTTACTGGCTGCCGTGCGAATGGAACTACCGAGGAGCAGGACTTGGGAAACAGCACCATGTGCGTATCGAGCATCTTTCTCGCACCAAGGAGGCCACTCAGCTGTGAAGCTTGATCAAATCACCTTCACGATCAAAACGATTCATCGTCCTTGGGCGTGCCTTCGATTGATCGAGTCCATACGCAAGTATGCACCAGGTGCAAAGATCCATCTGCTGGATGATGGCAAGCCACGATTGAGGTTCTCCGCAAGATACCCGGATACCGTGCGGTCACTGGACCGGCTCATCCAGACGCGATTCGACATCGGAATCTCCGCTGGCCGCAACCGGCTTCTTGATTCTGTCGAAACCCCGTACTTCGTGCTGCTTGATGATGACCATGTTCTCACCAAATCCTCGAACGTTCCCTTAATGCTGGAAAAGCTGCTGGGGATCGAGGACCGTTGTGATCTGCTGGCGTTCGGCGGCGGGTCGGTGGCACGCTGTTTCGTCAAGAGCAGCGACCGCATCATGTATGCCGACGTCGCGCATCGAGGAAACGAAGGTGACATCTACTGGTGCGATATTGTCATCAATGGGTTCCTGGCAAAAACCGAGGCTTGTCGCAAGATCCGCTGGGCCAGTGCGCTGAAAACGTGTGAACACTGGGACTTCTTCTTACGGGCAGTGTACTCAGGCATGCAAGTCGCGTTGGCAAAAGAGCACGGCATCGATCATCTGCACGTCAGCAACAAAAACTACGATCCAATGCGACGCCGCAGCCATTTTCGGCAAATCGCACTAACACGGCACAAGCTACGTGGCTTCAAGTGGGAAAGCCCACCCGACGGAGTTGTCGTGCATGACGTCAAGACGCGGATGCTCGACGAACGAAAGGACGCAACATGATCCACTGTCGATCCCTTGAATTTCATGTCGTTCATGGTTGTAATCTCTCGTGCCAACAGTGTTCACACTATTCAAACTTTCTCCGTGGCGGCATTGTGACCGTCGAAGAAGCTCGAGAGAATTTCGATGCTTGGTGCAAACGCATTCAGCCGCGGCGGTTCACGATTCTCGGTGGCGAACCCACGTTGAATCCAAACCTATGCCGAATCCTCGTCATGGGACGTTGGAAGTTTCGACGCTCGAAGCGACTGCTGGTCACCAACGGGTTCTTCCTCCATCGCCATCCAGAGTTACCGAAGGTCCTGATCAATCAAGGCTACAAGCTTGAGATCTCGCAGCATGGCACATCATCAGACTATCTGGAGAAGTTTGCAGCGGTTCAAGAAACGATCGCGAAATGGCGCCGCGATCATCCAAGGTTACGAATCGGGGTTCGCCAATCCCATTCCGGTTGGCGACGCCAGTACAACATGGTCGACGGCAAGGCATTGCCGATCCTCTCAAATCCACGCGACGGCTGGAAGGCCTGCATCCAAAAGCATTGTACGCAATTGCACCTGAGTTGCCTATGGAAATGCCCGGCCCTAGCGTACCATAGCCAGTTAGAACGCAAACTAGAACTTCAAAACATCCCCGCCTGGCAACTCTTCCGCGACTACCAAGCGATCCCGCCCACCACAACCGACGCCGAAATCCGCCAATTCTTCGCCACCAAAGAAATTCCCCAATGCGGCCTCTGCCCCGACCATAAGATCCCATTCCTGCACGCTGATCCCACAGTTCATGAAGTTGGTTTGCCGGTCGTCACTTCTATTGCATAGGCCGTGAAGACTTATCCCATACGCAATGGGATGCGTCGCGAGTCATTCATCCGGGCTTCTTGAACAGACGCCTTGAACTTCGGTTCGCACCTCGCGACGTCAAGGTTTTATTGGTTAGATGGCCATTATAAATTGAGGGCATTTAGAAAAAACGATAAGTTGGGTGCGATTTCCACCCACCGACTGTGCTTATTGTCTTCATGCCAGCGGTAGTGAATGATGCGAGGGTTCACGGTCGACGTTCGATAATCGAGGGCGAATGGCGCATCGAATCCTATGCCGACGTCACCGATGAGTACAGTTTTCGAGGGTTCCATATCCCCGGGTGAGTGCGCGCTGTCGGCATTGCCTCGAAAACAAGAGCCGTCTACCGCTAGCGAGAGCCACCAACTGGTTTCCTTCTCCATTTGGGAAGTGGAATAGAACGTCACCCCTGAATGTTCGTCGACAAAGGTGTCGAACACGCTGCGGTCATCGGGTGGACACCACCTGTTCGACCCAATGAGTGCAACCAGCAACGCGGGCAAGTCGAGTGAATTCACATGTGTGACAGATGCCATATTGGGCCATCTAACGACGGGGATCAGCGGGAACCGGGAGTTGAGCATCCAATCGTGAAAACGAACCATCGATCATCCGTTGCATCCGATGATTCCGCCACATGTTTCGTCTAGCAACAGGAAACTATGGTTTATCGACGCGTTTGTACACATCGTGGTAGTGAGGCAATTCTTCGCCATCGAGGTGCGCCGTTCCGTCACCGATCCAGACATTTCCACCCTCTTCGAAGACAAGTGTGCCAGAACCCTTTAGCTTCTTCCCATCGGTCTGGGCACTAACATGTTTCCAGTGCCAAGTCTCATTCGCCTTCCAATAGGTTGTTGTAGAGGTCGTGCCAGCAGAGCTTATTCGCACTGCCTTAATGGTCTTTGTATCCACGTCCCAAAAGTAGATGGACTTTGTCAGTCCTTCGGCGATCAATTCGTCTTCGATCAACGCGTGCTTGTTCGCCGTCCATTTTATGGTGGTGTATCCGTTTACCTTTTCGCCCTGTTTCTTGCTGAATTCAGGCCAATCAGCGATGAGCGTGATTTGTGACGCCCAACGGCCTACCAGTTGGTTACCCAATTCGGAAAACTGTTCCGGCGTCGATGTTTGTGCGTGCGCCGGCAATGCAGTGAGAGAAAACGCAACGACACACAATGGTAGCAACCGGTAAGTCATGATCTGTCTCCGTAGATAGTGGATGGGAGGGTTAAGCGTCCGACGAAGATTGCGTGACAAAAATTGTTTATCACCATAGGGACCGGTGATATTCCCTTTCAGGGACCTACTCTCACCGGTTCCCAACGTCCGAACATTATCGACGGTTCGAATGTCCACGTCAAATTAGTAGTGGCATGATTGAGACCAGCCAACTGCGGTGAAATGACGCATCGGCGTGTCCCTTATCAACGCCAGTCTTCGGCGCGATCGACGATTCTGCAACCGTTTCCCTGTCGGGTTGCAACGAGTGCGAAACCACCAACGAACAATCCTCGCCCAATCGCTGCCAGTCGCTATCGACAGCGAGAGCTGGATTACCTCGGGACGCCGATACGACCACGGCCAAAACGGCTCAACCGGCGTGTTGCCCCATTGGGAGAAGTTCAAGAAGACACAACGTGGACACGGCATCGCAGATCCAAAGTTAGTCTGCATCGACATTCAACCCTACGGAACCAGCCAGGCTCCAGAGCGAGACGACATCCTGAACATCGGCGGCTTCAGTGACGCAGTGTTCAACGTCTGCTCATCGTTCCTTGAGAACGACGCATCCCGATTCGTCCGCGAAGTGGAATCCGTCGAACTGTAAGTCGAAAGACGAACTGAAACCCGAAACGCCCGCGGAGGAGCAAACCCACGCGGGCGTTTTTTTTCCGACACTTCTCGCTAATCGCCACCACGACTGGATTCGGTATGGACACGAAAAAACCTGATTGCTTTTATTTGGTTTTCTGAAGACACAAAAAAAGGAACCAGGCATGGATGCTAAAAAACACCCACCAGAAAGATACGAGAATCCTGTCATCCGCGAAAGGCAGCTTGCCCAAAATGTGGAAAACTTGGGCGACGTAGACGGATTCGAGTTCGTCGTGTCCGCTCGATAGCATTTCAGCAAGAACTCTTCAGAGAAGTCCACTATGGCGAATACGCGGCGAAGTGCGACTGCTGCAAGACCTTCCGCACGTCTCCCGACGATATCGAACCCAAGGCCAGATACGACAACAAGGTGCGGCAGGCAGTCATTGATCGCATTTTGGTCGACAAGCTCAACACGACCTCCGTTGCCCAAGCCATGGAGCGAGACTTCTTGCTCAAGTTGTCCACCGGATTTCTCTACGACTGTTTGGAATACGCGATTCGTAAATTTGATGGCGCGGAGTTTCGTGCCAAGGTTCTGAGCGAATTTTCCGGCTCGCTTTGTGTCGACGAAATTCATCTTGGTCACCGAGTCGTTTTGCTCGCCAGCGATCCGGTTTCGGACAATCCGGTTGCCTGTGCGTTGGTTTCCAAGAACGATGGGGCGCACATGTTGAGGTTCTTGCAAAACCTGAAAAACCATGGGTTCTCACCCGAAACCGTGATCTCGGATCGCTCGCCGCTGTATCCCAAAACGATCGCCCAGGTCTGGCCCGAAGCCAACCATCAGCTTTGCGTTTTTCATGTGATTTCCGAAGTGAACGATCATGTGCTTGATGCCGTTCGCGAGGTCAGGCGGGTGATCAAACCCAAGCGAGTCAAGAAAGGAAGAGGACGGCCAAGCAAACGCAATCGCGCTCGGGTGAAGAAACTCAAGGAGCAACGCGAACAAGCCGACCGTCTGTTCCGGCGACGACGAACGATCGTCCGTCACATCCTGCTCCAGTTTGGAAACTGGATGAAACGCAAAGAAAACAGGGCCGAAATGGCCGCGCAACCAATCAACCAAGGTGGCGATTAGCGAGAAGTGTCAAAGTATTTGCGTGATATCCGACGAGCACAGGAGCATAGTGAAGTTCATCCCGAATGGGTTTTGAGTTTGAGTAACTCACTTCGCTTGTCTCTGATCTGGATACTTGTTTCTTTCCCCGTGGGGGCGGACAATATCGGACACCCAAATGAATCGGGTATCCCACCATGAGTGACGTCACACAAATCCTTCGGCAAATCGAAGACGGCGACGACCAAGCCGCTGAGAAGCTGCTGCCGCTGGTCTATGACGAGCTGCGCAAGCTAGCCGCGGTTAAGATGGCCCAAGAAAAGCCAGGGCAGACCTTGGATCGAACAGCACTGGTCCATGAGGCTTACATACGGCTTGTCGATGTCGCGGAGACGCGGCATTGGGATTCGCGTGGGCACTTCTTTTCGGCGGCCGCGATCGCGATGCGCCGCATTCTGGTTGAGCAGGCAAGACGCAAACGACGACAAAAACGAGGAGGCGAATGGCATCGGATTTCACTCCGGCAAATTGAATTGCCTTGCGGATTACCCGTGGATGACTTGCTCGCCTTAGATGAAGCGATCGAGAAGCTGGAACATGAATCTGCTGAAAAAGCCAAAGTCGTGCAGCTCCGTTTCTTCGTGGGCATGAACCACGAAGAAATCGCCAAGGCTTTAGGGGTCTCCGTCGTAACCGTAGGCAGGAACTGGCGTTATGCGCGCGCCTGGCTACGTCGCGAATTGCACGGAGGAGCGGAAGGCGACGAAAGCGAGGACTTTCATTGAACCGAGTTGAAAATTCTTTTCAGAATTCGTGATCGCTTTTCCGTACGAACGTCGCATTGTTCTATGTGAATCCTTACGGAGACCTACTGTGGCCACAACACGACTCAAAAAAGACGAAATCTTCAACGCCGCTGCCGAAATCGATGACTTGGAGAAGCGTGCCGCTTACATCGATCAGGCATGTGGCGAAGACGTAGAACTAAGAACCGAAGTCGAGGGTCTTTTACGATACGACGATACCAAGGATAGCTTTCTTGATTGGTCCGCTCCAGGACTAGGCCTGCACAACGACCAAGCCATTTCCGAACAGGTTGGTGGCAGGATCGGTCCCTACACGCTACGCAAACTGTTGGGTGAAGGTGGGATGGGGGTGGTCTTTCTGGCCGAGCAAGAACAGCCGATCCGACGCCAAGTGGCATTGAAAGTCATCAAGCCGGGGATGGACACCAAGAACGTGATCGCCCGTTTTGAGGTCGAGCGGCAGGCACTGGCGATGATGGATCACCCCAACATCGCCCATGTCCTCGACGTTGGCACGACCGAGTTCGGGCGGCCTTACTTCGTGATGGACCTTGTTCCTGGCGTTGCGGTGACCGATTACTGTGATCGACACAAATTGTCCACCCCCGAACGCCTGAAGCTTTTCGTGTCAATCTGCCAGGCGGTCCAGCACGCACATCAAAAGGGGATCATTCATCGTGACATCAAACCGTCGAACGTATTGGTTACGCTGAATGAAGATCTGCCGGTCGCCAAGATCATCGACTTCGGTTTGGCCAAAGCGATCAATCAACGACTCAGTGACGTGACAGCGAACACACAAGTCTCTCAGATCGTGGGCACACCAAAGTACATGAGTCCGGAACAGGCGGATTTGTCGAGCACGGACATCGACACCCGTAGCGACGTCTATTCACTCGGAGTGCTGCTGTATGAATTGCTGACCGGTACAACGCCATTTTCCCAGCAACAATTGGACGACGCGGGTTTCATCGAGATGCGGCGCATCATCCGCGAACAAGAGCCGACTCGCCCCAGCAATCAAGTTAGCACGTTCGGCGCTCAGGAATTGTCAACCATCGCGGACGAGCGAGGCGAAGACCCAAGTCATTTGTGTCACATTCTGCGCAGCGAACTGGACTGGATTGCGATGAAAGCGCTCGAAAAGGACCGTGATCGTCGCTACGAATCGGCCAGTGCTTTCGCCGCGGATGTGCAGCGTTACCTCGCCGGCGAGGCGGTCGAAGCCTGTCCGCCGTCGACGACCTACCGGTTAAAGAAGTTTGCTAGGCGAAACCGAGTCGCGATTCTGACGGCTTCCCTGATCGCTTGCTCGATGTTGATCGGAACGGGCGTCAGTGTTCGGCAGGCGAGCCGGGCCATCGAGGCTGAGGGTATGGCTAGTGCAAACCTCGTTCAAGCGAGGAAAGATCGTGCCGATGCTCTCGACGCCTGGGCTATTGCCAAGAAGCTAGAACAAGTGGCCAAACAGCAACGGAACGCTGCGTTGTTGAACCAGTATTACTCAGAGATCGTTTCCGGTCAGATTGATCAGCAACAGGGTGAAACAGAGCGGCTTGAACAGAAGTTGATCCGTCATTTGCCGTTCTTGGACCAGGAGGATCGTCGCGGGTGGGAGTGGTATTATCTTTTCTCCTTATGTCATCCAGAAACACGAACCTTCTTCTATTACCCTTCCGGTGGTGAATCGAACGCGACGTGGAGCCCGGATGGCAAATACATCGCGATTGCCGGAATGGTCGTCAGCGCGGAGACAGGCGAATGTTTTCGCAGCCTTGTGCCATCCCGGCTTATAAGGATGCGTGGATGTTGGAGCCCGGACAGTCAGATGTATGCCTGGGGAACTTGCAGCGATGACAGTTGCATCTATATCTGGAATCGACAATCCGACGAACTCACAGAATTACGTGGGCACACGTCGAGCGTCTGGTGCGTCAACTGGAGCCCCGATAGCAAGCAGCTAGCGTCTGGAGGCATGGACAAGGAAGTATGGATTTGGGACGTCGCGGCAGGGGCACCGATTAAGAAGTTCGAGGCAGTCGATTTTGTTTCGGATCTCGCCTGGAGTCCCGACGGCGAGATGTTGGCCGCGAGCACCAAATGGCACGACGTGAAAGTATGGAATCCGAAAACTGGGGAGCTCGTCGCGTATCTTGAGGATTTGGGCGAACGCGGTGTTGGCTACCGAGTTCAACTCTCTTGGCATCCTGAAAGCAACCAGCTGGCAGTAAGCACCACGGAAGGCTGGTTCCTGGTGCGACGGTCCGATTGGACTGTGATACGGCGAGAAGATCGAGAGCAGGCACGGGGCTATGCCGTTGCTTGGCGCCCCGACGGTAGAAAAATAGCAGTAGCAAACAGCGGATTCATGTCTATCTTGAATCCCGCTGACGACAAAGCTGCACCAGCATTGTACGGCCCCATGGGGTCAGTATCGTCTGTCGCGTGGAGCCCGGACTCACAGCAGTTGGTGACGGCTGACGATGATGGATACTTGATGACTTGGGACTTAAACTTGCCGTTCCAACCACCTGTTCTGTCCACAGGCAACCCAATTCAGTTACTTTCATGGCTACCAGACAGTGAAACGATCGTCGCAGTTGATGCGATCGAGCATTCGACATCCTTCTGGGGTGCAACCGATGGAAGTCGGCGAAAGGTCGAACCAGCACTTGCTGACGGGCTAACGCATTGGGGGCCTGACCGCCGTCTCGTTGCTTGCCTCCCCAAAGACAACCGAAAAGACATTCGGATTCTTGACGGAACGACTGGGGCAGTCCATTCAATATGGGAGCAAGATTCTGACGATCGAGTCCAAGGCGTCGCCTGGTCCAGGGACGGGACGAAGCTTGCTATTAGAATAGGTATCGGCGCGAGAACGAGCGTGGAACTGTGGGATGTTGACCACGAAAAACGAATTTCCATTTGGCGTCACGCGGGGGTTCCTTCTCATCGCGATATCTCAAACGCGATGGCTTGGTGTCCGGATGGAACTCGAATCGCCATCCCCGCGCTAGGTCAGGAAGGTGACGACGGCGGTCCGGCATATCGGCCGCATGTGTATATAGTGGATGTCTCACGTGGCGTCACCATTCTGAAACACATGCTTGCGGCTCAGCGGGGTCCGATCGTAACTAGCCTCGCCTGGAATCCAGATAGCCAAACGTTTATCGCGGGCACCGACAGAGGAACTGTCGAGGCTGTTGATGTCGACTCAGGGCTAACTCGATACAGCAATCGACTTTCAGACACACCGGTTCGCTTTCTCGCATGGAGCCCCGACGGTCGGCGGATTGTCTCGGCTTCAGAAGACGGCATGGTCAAGGTGTGTGCGGCAGGCAACGGACAAGATCTTCTGCGATTCCAACTTGATGATGGCGTCGGACAGGTAATCTGGAGCCCAGACGGCAAGCGTCTGGCGGCCGCCACCGACAGCGGAGAGATTCACGTGTGGGACGCCACGAAGGCATACGAATATTCCGAGCAGGGGAGTAAAAGAGGAGAGTTGGCCTGGGCATACTATCGATCACCACGACAAACAAGTGATGCCGACGAGGAAGCTCGATTGCGGAAAGTGTTAAAGCTTGCACCGGATAGCCTTAGTTTCTGGCAGCTTCGCGGGCATGCCAGCGCAAAAATCGGTGACTTTGAGAGGGCGTCACAGGAGTTCGCTAAAGCCATCGGACCTGGGCTTCGTCGGTCTTTCCATGCTGCTATGTGGTATGGCCAGTCGCTGCTCGGTGCCGGGAAACCACAAGCCTATCGTCGGCACTGCGACGCATTGCTGAAAGCGTTTGCAAACACAGAAGTTCCTTCCTCCGGTATGCATGTAGCTTGGCTATGCGTCCTGATAGAGAACAGTCAACTGGATAGCGAGACGGTTCTTCGCTTAGCCCGCGCGGAATTGAATGGTGTTGGTGGATATCAATCTAAACTTTGCCTAGGAGCAGCCTTTTACCGAAACGAGCAGTTTAAGGCCGCTGCCGACATGTTAACAGAAGTGGCCGATCAAATCGAATCTTCATCAGATCCTAACCAACATGGCAATTTGGCATGTTCACTCTATTTCCTGGCGATGGCGCGCCAACGCTTGGGGCACGTGTACCAAGCTCGTCAGGTTCTCGCGGACGCAACGGAAATCAAACAAAAAATCCCAGCTACTTCATCCTGGACCAAACGCGTCGAGTTGAAGGTGTTGGATCAAGAAGCGAGGGCATTGATTCATGCGGCCGGGGAAATTCGGTCCACCGATATGCCAGACCTCCAAACCGAGGAGCCAAAGTACGTCCCTTAATCCACTCTACGAAAGCTATACAAAAAAGCGCCCGGCGAGGTTGGCGACGGCAATCACGACCCTCGCCGGGCAAGACATCTCCCCACGCGGCTCGTTTTGCGTGCCCGTGGGAACATGGCCTTTTGCATTATAGCTAAGTAGGCCAGGACTTGTCCTGGCAATTCGAACGCGTGCCAGGACAAGTCCTGGCCTACGTGAACAACGTAACGAATCAAGAAAGCGGCCGGTGAGCAACAGCCGCGAAGCAACCACTCACCGGCCTGATGCGACCCAGGACGCTTGGTCTGCGCGTTTCCGGGGCGCGTCCATTTCATTGTACTGCAGACCAAACAGGGAGATAGACCGATGAAACGAGAAACGAGCTTGCCGTACCGCCACACGACTCGACCGCGTCGCTCAAGTCCTGGACGCGCCCATGTGATCGGAGGGTTGTCGATGACATTGATCATCGCCCTCTTGTTGGCAGTCTGTCTGCCACTGGAAACCTCGCTGGCCAAGAAGCCGACCACAGATCCAGATCCGCCTCCGGTGCTGTACCAGATCGACTTCTTTAATTTGCCCAATAACGGATACGGTTTGTTGGTCTTCGACATTAACAATTTTGGATGCGTTGTCGGCAGTTACGCCGAACTCCAAGACGCAGGTGAGAACCAATACGGTTTCGTCTACGACCATCCCGGATACCCGGATCGGGTCATCGATCTCAACGATCTTGATTACGACGAAAATGCAGGTATCCCCGACGGCTGGCAAATAACACATGTCTGGGGCATCAACGATTTAGGAGACATCGTCGCGAATCTTAAACGCAAGGATGAATCAAATAATCTGTGGCGAGCATGTGCCATCAACATGAATGTCACCCCACACCAGCTGATCGAGCTTAATCCGGACAATATCGGCATGCGCGATTGGGTTGCGGGAATCAACCTTTTAGGTGACATCGTCGTTTCGTACGAGGATGCTGACGGATGGTTTGAAGCATATCTGTACAACCTGTACGTCCCGGGGCTCTACGACGAAACCGAGATCCCAGTCGCTCTTGACCTCGGACGAATCACGTACCTCTCGATCAATGACAACCGTGAAATTGCGGGCCAATGGTACCCTGATGGTCCCGATGAGGATCGCATTGTTTTTCGCTGTCAGATAGACGACGACGGAGTCGCACTCCCCAAAGAAACGTTTCCGGAAATCGATAGCAACTATCTCTCGGTTAGTGAAATCAACAATAAGGGGGTCGTGCTTGGGAAATCGATATATTATCCAGGCAAAGGTCAAAAAACCGTGACCGCGTGCTTTCGAATCTACGAAAAACCGGAGTTCCTCGTGTTGCTCGACAAGACTGCACTGGGTTTTCCCGAATCGATCAACGACCAAGACGATTTCATCACTAACTACCTAATCTATCATGATCAACACGGTTACCTTCACCCAGATGAGTTGATCGATCTGACTGACTCTGATGATGCGGCGGACTGGTTCGGCAGTGATTTTTCCAGCATCTATGCGTTGAACAACCGAACGACGGATGATGGGTTCGGGCAAATCGCGGGTGTGATCTCCAATGATGGAGTCAAACGTGGCTTTGTGCTGACGCCCCGGCCACCAACTGATTGATGGATGTCAGGAGATGACACATCGACCGGCAACTCATGCTTTGCATGACAACGTGTCGGGGATGTCGGACAACCACCTCAACCAGCAAACACACAACAGTTCCCGAGTTCGTGCGACGATCGATCCTCAGGCCGTTGACCAACTCTATGTCATGGATGACGAAGACGACAGCGCCGGTTGGCTGGAGGAGGACTTGCTAGATCTGAGGTTGTCATAACCCAATCGATTTGTGGAACGCCCGCGGTGTACGCAATCAATTGACGCACCCTGGGTCACCGATTGCTCGACACACCCAAACCAGAAAGGGTTTTGCAAATGACATAGCAGCTGACGAGACAAAGCAAGCTAAGTAGGCCAGGACTTGTCCTGGCAATTCGAACGCGTGCCAGGACAAGTCCTGGCCTACGTGAACAACGTAACGAATCAAGAAAGCGGCCGGTGAGCAACAGCCGCGAAGCAACCACTCACCGGCCTGATGCCACCCCCAGGGCGTTTGGTCAGCGAGCTCCGGGGAGAGGCCATTTGATTCTACCGCAGGCCAGCTCGGGAGATAAACCGATGAACCGACATCTTCGCTTGCGTTACGACCGCGTCACTCGACCGCGCCACTCAACACGTCGCAGTTCATCTGTCATTGGAGGTTTGTTGACGATGCTGATCTTTGCCCCCTTGCTGGCCGTCTGTCTGCCACTGGAACCCTCGCTGGCCAAGAAACCGACCAAGCCTGATCCGCCGGAACCGCCAACGTCTCCAGTGCAGTGTAGTTTCCAGCTGTTGGAACTGCCCTGGAGATGGCAGTCAAAAAGGGGACCAGTGTGGCAGCCAAAACGGGCTCCACCCGAATGGTGGTAGCCAAAGGCGATCTCAATCAGGAAACACCGACGCGAGTTTTTGATTTGATCGACTCTCCGATTGGTTCCAGCCATTGAAGGACGACCAAAAGAGACGCGGGTCTTGAATGGACGCATGGAACCGACATCGCCCGCCGTCCGCTTTGATTCACGGGACCTATTTAAAAAAACTGAAAAGGAGCGTGCCGACGGTGATGAAACCCAGGACGACCACCAGCAGGTTTGGCATTATCTTGAACTTCTTCAGCAACGAGGGGCCAAACTGGCCAATCAACAGTAGCGAAACAACTATCCCTAGAATTGCCCCTGCTGTAATGCCTCTCGCAATCAGAAACGCCGAGAGCAGAAGGAGTCCGCCAGTGATGCTGCCTGCGATCAAAGAAGCCTTGCTTGCAGCTTTGACATAGCCCATGACTCCTCCAAAGACGACAAAAGCTCCAAAGATTGCTGTCACGATTACCGGAAAGTCCACACAAGTCTCTTTAATTTAGATCGCGAAGTTCTGGCAGAAACGATTCAGCGGATTCGAACACAGATCCATCCACGCAAGCTGCCTTTCGCTGAATTGTAATGAGTCGCCCCCAAGGTGCCAGCCACGAAAGGCACCTCTAAGTATTTCGTACGACTCCCTCGCAGGACTCAAAGCTGCGTCCGGTGCTGCGTCCGGTGCCATCCATCATCTGGGCGCGGATTTCCGTGTCGATGCGTCACAAACCTCTGCACCGTTCAGCCTCAGTGAGAAAGCACTCCATCCTGCTCGCTCCATGAGTCATTGTGAACGGCTCTCCACCCACCGCATGACAACCAAGGACAGAGCCCTAAGGATAGGCGATTGCACTGGGAATCACTGGCTGAAAACGACCTGTCATCCCATCCGGTCGTAAGTCGTCTGTTCTTCACTACAAACTTGGCTGTCTTTTCGTGCTTCAGCAGGCTTAGTGCGGTCCGCCTCAGTGTGCTGAAATTCTCAACGTATCAATCTCGTCCTGGTCGTCACAAGCGACAGAAAATGAAAATGCATTGCTGAAGCCGAAGTCTTGTCCGGCGTTGAGAGCACAAACCGGCAAGCCGCCAAGCACGAAGTTGACGACGAGCACTCCGCTGGTCGCGGGATTGTTTTGGATACTCAAGATTTGCGAGTCCGGTATGACTGAGGTGTAAAACTCGGCAGCCTCTTTCGCTTGCGTCGTGAAGGTAAGCCACGGCGTCACTTTTGTTTCAATTTTCATGGATGCAATTTCATTCAATGAGTCGGTGATTGAGCTTGAGCGGGAAGTGGTTCGATCGGACGGATTTCGACAGTGCCTTTGCTTGCGGGAGGTAGCTTCGCGGCGATCGCGATGGCTTCATCGAGGTTGTCGACATCGAGTATGTAGTAGCCGCCAAGTTGCTCGGCGGTTTCGGCGAACGGGCCGTCGGTGATTTGTTTTTTGCCGTCACGCACTCGTACGCTGGTCGCTGTGGTGACGCTTCGTAGCGGAGCCGACTCGACCAACTTGCCTTGTTGCTTCAACTCCTCGCTGATTCTCGACGATTCGATCATGCAGGATTCATGCTGCTCTTGCGTCCAGTCGTCTTCGCTGCCGTAGATTAATAACATGTATTTCATGTTGAGGCTCCTTGGCCAGTTTCATCCTGAGAACTCGGCGGAATCGCAGCCGGGTCCATCCAAAGAGGTTCCCAAACGTGTCCATCGAGATCTGAAAAGAATCGACTGAACATGAAACCATGATCGAGAGACGGATTGATGTCGGCGGTTCCTCCATGTTCGCCGGCAAGTCGATTGATTGCATCGACCTCTGCTCGGCTGTCCAGATTGAAACACAGCATTACTTCGCTGGAAGTTGTCGAGGGAATAGGGCGGTCCGTAAACGTTTTCCACTTGTCGTGAGTCAGCAACATCACATAGATCGCGTCGCTCCAGACCATGCAGGCAGCCGTGTCGTCGGTGAAGTCAGGATTGTTGGTGAAGCCGACCGCTTCGTAGAAAGCCATCGACGCTTTCAAGTCGGCAACGGGCAGATTGACGAAGACGGATTTGCTCATGGATATTTCTCCGGGGCATCTAGGAGGTGCGAATTAGTCGTTCTTCTTTCGAGTGCTACGGAGTATGCAGCCCGAACATGTTGCCCTCGGTATCGATGCCGATCGCCATGAAACCGTACGGACCGATGGACGTCTTCGGACGCTCCAGCTTTCCGCCCGCCGCTTCAATCCGCGAGGCCTCAACGCCACAGTCTTCGCAACTGAAGTAAACCATCGTGCTGCCGCCACCAGCCTTGACGCCCTCCATTTTGCAAAGTGCACCGGACGCTCCTGGTGAGGTCATCGACATCGGAAAAGCCATCATCTGCAACTCGCTTGTCGGGGCTTCGAGCTTCTCGAGTTTGGTTTCCAGGACCGATTCGTAAAACCGTGTCGCACGCTCCAGGTCATCCACATAGATTTCAAACCACGGCACGGGATTGCATTTCTGCAACTGGAGCCGCATTTCCGACTCGCGTTCAAGCACTGAACCATCCGGATCGCTATCCGCAAAATCTTCGGCTTCGAAGAGCGGACGAATCTCAATTTCAGAATACTCTTTCATGGGATTGGGGCATTTCTTGACCCACTCGACCGCATGCTCCATCGAATCGACCTGCCACAGCCAGAATCCGGCGATCAACTCCGTCGTTTCAGCAAATGGCCCGTCGATCACGGTTCGCGACTCGCCCTCGAATCGGACACGCTTACCAACGGAGGTTGGCTTGAGGCCTTCGCCGGCTTTCATAATGCCCGCTTCGACGAGCTGTTCGTTGTACTGCCCCATCGCGCTGAGCAACTCTGCACTCGGCATTTCGCCCGCTTCGCTACTCGGAGTGGCTTTGATGATGATCATGACTCGCATGGCTTAGTCCCTGGTCAAGGAGCGTTCGGTGTGAGAAAGCGTGCCATCGTTGGCGGACGCACGAGAATTGGTCGAATGAGACCCAACCAAATCGACAACAGCGTCAAAAAGTTTTTCAAAAATCTTTGCCGATCAGAGCATCGAGCGACAGTCGGCCAGCTTTCGCCGCAAAAACCGCTGTTCGGCGGGGTTTTTGGTCATCGATTCAGCTCGCTCGAAGGCTTCGATTGCCAGTGCAATCTTGCTTGAGCGAACCAGCAACTCGCCACGAGCCGAGTGAGCCAATGCGTATCGGTCCAGTTCACCACCGTCGACGAGACGATCAATCAGGACAAGCCCGGCATCCGGGCCGCGCAGCATCGCGACGGCGACCGCACGGTTGAGTTCAATGACTGGCGATGGACGAACTCGGAGCAAGAGGTCATAGAGTGCGATGATTTGCGGCCAGTCGGTTTGATCGGATGATTCGGCGGTGGCATGCACCGCAGAAATTGCCGCTTGCAGCGTATAGAAACCGAAGCGACCAGAACGCAATGATTGCTCGACCAGGCGTTGGCCTTCATCGATCATCCCTCCGTTCCACCGGCGACGATCCTGATCTTGCAACAACACAATCTCGCCGGCCTCGTCGAATCTCGCTCCGCGACGTGATTCATGCAGTAACATCAACGCGAGCAGCCCCGTGACTTCGGAATCTGGTAGTAAATCAAGAAGCAACCGACAAAGTCGAATCGCCTCAACGGCCAATTCATTCAGGTCTTCGCT